>JBGSST010000245.1:0-20930 GCA_041736915.1 Bdellovibrionota bacterium | reverse complement strand
TACCAAGCAGATCTGGTGCTGCTCGACGACGTTCGCTCGTGCGCGGTCGGCGAGGTGTGGAAACGCGGCGAGCCGGTTTCCGAAATGGAAAAGCACAGCGTGAAGTCGGCGGCATTTGAAAACACGATTCGGGCCGCGATTCCCGATGCGGCTTCGGCCTTCGAAGGGCCCACGGGCAACGTACACGTTATCGGCGTTTTGCCGGGCAAGATCATCACCACTCGCAGCGTGGAGAAGTCGGATAGCGTCGGCGTGGCCCGGCTCTCCGTGCTCGAACGTTATGGTCACTCTCGCCCGCCGGCCAACGGTTACGTACGCGGCTTCGGCGCGAACTTCTCCGGCGCCATTGCCGCTAGCGTAGGCCACGATAGCCACAACCTTATCGTGGTGGGGCAGAACACTACCGATATGCAGGCGGCGGCCCGGCACCTGGCCCAAGTGGGCGGCGGTTTCGTCGTGGTGAAAGACGGCAAGGTCCTCGCCTCGCTCGATCTGCCCTTTGGCGGCCTGATGTCGACGCAAGGGCTGAAGCACGTGGAAACGCGGCTAAAGGATCTTCGCGCCGCGAGCCGGGCGATCCATTGCGAACTGGCCGAGCCCTTTTTGCAGCTGGCCTTCCTGAGCCTGCCCGTGATTCCGTCGCTGAAGCTCACGGACAAAGGGCTAGTCGACGTCGATCAGTTCAAAATCATCTCCGTTGCGGCGTAACCAAAGAGACAAATCATGCTGAGCAGAAAGGGTGTCGACCTCAAAACGGAAGCCATCGCCGGAATAACTACGTTTTTCACGATGTCGTACATCGTAGTGGTCAACCCCGCGATTTTGGCGACGCCCGGAACGGGGATGCCGTTCAATGGAGTGCTCACCGCCACCGTGCTGGTGTGTTTTTTCGGCACCTTACTGATGGGGCTCTACGCCAACTTACCGTTCGCGGTAGCCCCCGGCATGGGCATCAATGCCTTCTTCACCTTCTCGCTCGTACTGGGAAAACAGATTCCCTGGCAGACCGCGCTCGGCATGATGTTCTGGTCCGGCGTGATTACGCTCGTGATCTCGGCTACGCCGTTGCGGATCTGGATCGCCCAGGCGATCCCGCAATCCTTGCGCGTTGGCGTCGCCGCGGGGATTGGAATTTTTCTGACCTTCATCGGGCTGAAGAATTCCGGCATCATCGTGGCCGACCCCGCCACGCTGGTTAAGGTGGGAAAGCTAGGACCCGGAGCGGCGCTCAGCATCGTCGGGATTTTCTTCTCCGCGTTTTTGCTGCAAAGAAAAAGTGCGCTGGCGTTTCTGGCGCCCATCTTACTGCTGACTATTTTAGGGGTAACCGCGGGCCTCGTGCCCACGCCCACGGCACTCGTGGCGGCGCCCGATTTCGGCAGCGTGTTCTTGAAGCTCGACATCTGGTCGGCGCTGGCCCCCGCGTTGTGGCCCGCGATCCTCTCGCTGATGTTTACCGACCTATTCGACTCTCTTTCGACATTCGTCGGCGTGGCCCACGCCACCAACTTCATCGACAAGAAAGGGGAAATGCCGCGAATGAAAGAAGGGCTCATCGTCGACAGCATCAGCTCTTTTTCGGCGGGCGTGTTCGGCAGTAGCTCGGGTACAACGTACATCGAGAGTGCCTCCGGCATAGAAGTGGGCGGCCGCACGGGTTGGACGTCGATTTTCACCGCGCTCTGCTTTCTGCCCTGTTTCTTTTTGGCCCCGCTGGCCGGCAGCGTGCCCGGTTTCGCCACCACGCCGGTGCTGGTTCTCGTTGGCGCGCTCATGTTCCGCAGCCTCACCGAGCTAAAGTTTCACGCGCTGGAAGACATGATTCCGGCTTACCTCACGATGGTGCTCATCCCCCTCACCTTCTCGATCACCCAAGGCATTTTGTGGGGCTTCGTCAGCCACGTGCTGCTCTACGTTCTCTGCGGTCGCGCCCGCGAGGTAAAACCCACGCTGTATTTCATAGCGTTGCTGTCGGTGTTCTTGATCGGCCTCGAACACTAAGTTCTAAAAGGAAGCGGGTACCTGCGGTGACGGTACGGCTAGCGCTGGTAGAGGGTGCCGGTGTTGTACACGCTGCTGTAGTTTCCGCCGCCCCACAAGATGACCTCGTTACCGTTCCACACCGTTGCCGCGCCGCTACCGGGGTAAAGTGAGTGCGTTAGACTTGTCCAGACGTTGAATACGGGATCGTAAAGACCGCCGGTATTACGCGCCGAAATTGAGTCGTCCAGGCCCCCGTAGTAAAAGATCTTGGACCCCGTCCACGTGAATCCCGCGCCCGCGCGACAGTCGGTAGGCATCCCTACAGTACTGACCGCTGACCACGTGCCACCCGTACCCGTGAAAGGATCAAACCGGGCACCACGTTGGGAATCCAACAGGGAGCCGCAGGCAGCTTCTTCGCCGAAACCCACGTCCATGACCACTACGTGCTTACCCGTCCAAATCAAGTTGGGAACGCGTGCCGTCGGCGCAGCCGACGCGCTGACGACGGTATTGGTGCCCGTGGTGATGTCGTACATAACGCCATCGGCGAGCGGAACGGTCGTATTTCTTCCGCCCCAAATGCCGATATTTTGGCCGTCGAACCACATGCCCGCGCGCGTGCGGGCCTCGACTTCACCGAGGCTCAAGATGGCGCCCCAAGTGTTGGTAGTCGGGTTGTAACGGTAGGCGTCGGTGCCGGAAAGCACGCCGTCATTGAACCCGCCGTAGATCACCATCTCGTGAAGCATGCTCGTATTGGTAGCCGCCCAAACGGCGCTGTGTCCCCAACGTTTCGGAGGCTGTAAGGTGGCGCTAACGGGTAACCACGTGTTACCTCCGCCCGGTTCCGCGGGATAGTAGCGGCCACCATTGGCGTACTCGGTGGCGCCTTGGTACGTACTAGCGCCACCCCAGATAATCATTTCGGAGCCGGTCCACACCGCGGTATGGCCCACGCGGGTCGCGGGGGCATCGCCGTCAGCGGTATCGACCGCGGCCCATGAGTTGGCCACGGGATCGTAACGTCCACCACCAGCGACGCCATTGCCGGCTACGTCACGCCCACCCCACACGATCATGTGTTTGCCGGTCCACACGGAGGTGGCCGCCATGCGCGCGGTTGGGGCACTGGTAGTCGTTGTGGCCGTCCAAACGTCGCGATCCACTCGGGCTATGGTCGCTGCGGGGGAATATTGGCCGCCCGTGTTCGTGTTGCTACCGTCATTTCCACCCCACACGATGGCCCGCTCACCGCTCCACACTACACTTGCATTCCGGCGCGCGGAGGGAGCGGTCGAGGCGGTAGTGCCATCCCAGTAAGTTTTCGGGTCCAGCGCATAGGTCGTAGTCGCCACGGTCGACCACGTGTTGGTGTAGGGCTCGTACAGCCCGCCCGCGGCCATGACCGCGCCGTTGAATCCACCCCACACGAGCAGCTTCGAACCATTCCAAACCTGAACGTGCTCGGTCCGGCCGCCGGGCGACCCCGTGCCTGACATTGCGGACCATTCAAAGGTCGACATCGTAGGGTAGATGTCCATGTAATGACCAGTCTGGTACGTCGTTCCGTTCGTACCGCCGAACCGTAAGATCCGCCGCGCGAAATCGTAACTCATCTTATGTCCGTAAGTCGCCGTGCCGCTCGTGAACTGATCGCCCCAGGTGCTCAGATTCAAGATCTGTCCGTCGTCGAGCGCGGAAACACCGTTATACCCGCCCCAAAACATCATGGCGTCGCCACCCGTTGAGGTGAAGGCTACCCCCGATAGGCGACTACGGGCCGACATGCCGCTAGCGGGCAGAGCCGACCAAGAACTACTAGTCACTTTGAAATAGGACCCGGAGTTGCGGTAGGTGCTCCCGTCCACGCCGCCCCAAACTACGATGTAACTACCGGTACCCGTATTGGCCCCGGCCATGGCGAAATCCGAACGGGAGGATGGCTGATTGGCCGTGGCCAACGTCGTCCACTCGCCATTTGCATCGGTCGAGGTCGTGCGAAGACTTTTTCCCTGCGGCGTACCACCAGGATTTCCATCCCAGACAAACATGTCGGTGCCCGTCCAAAACGCCTGGGTGTTGGAATAAACGGTCGGCGCATTGGTAGTTTCCATAGCTATCCAGCTATCCGATACGGGGTCATAGATGCCACCGGCGGCGGCCCCACCCCACACGAGCATCTTGGAGCCGTTCCAAACGGCGGAATGCCCCTGGCGGGCCGCAGGAGCACTCGTACCGCTAGTGGCCACCCACTCTTCGCGGTTAGTTACTTTATTAAGATGGGCCTGGGCAAACTGCGTCGCCGTGGTACTAAGCGAGGTACTAGCCCTGCCCACCGTATAAAAGTTCTCGTGGGTGGCGGTACTACCCGCGGTGGAAAAAAATTGCACTTTGTTCGAGACATCGTTCTCGGCCCCCTCGGGGCCATAAGTTAAGCTGCGTATGCTGTTACCTTGATCACCAATCACCCCGCTCAGAAAATCGTAGTTCGAACCGCTGTAGACGGCACCGGCGACGTACTGCCGCACATCCCCCGCTCCGATCTCACGAACTTTCACATCGTTCAAAAAACAATCTTTTGTCCGTTTCATGAAGTCGGTCTGGGGGTTGAATATCGTGGCGCCTTCGCCATCGAACGCGCTATTCTGGATAGAGCGAACTAGAAAACGACCCCAGGTTCCCGAGATGGCCGGAACCTCCCCGTCCTCACTGGCGTAGGCCAGCAAGCAGGAATAAGCTCCCGCGCTAGCCCCGGCATTAACCCGGGCCGCGCCCGCATAATAGCTAACGGTGGTACCCGACTCGACAAAGGTGTCGACCCCCACCAAAACCGTATCGTTATAGGTAGCCCACTCAGTCGTACTCGTAGAAAAAAACGGGTGCGAGGTTGCCGCCACCATCGAGCATTTAATGTCCATGTTTCCGAGATCGTACACTTGGTGGAACGAGCGGCGTCTTCCGTTCGTGGCGGGAAACACGTCAACAATTGGCGTGATAAACGCCGACGAGGTGGAATCAAATACCACCCCCGTCGGGGTCATTCCGACCCCGATGTTCGCGTAGCCAGTTCCTTTGCCAGTGCAAATTGCGCTGTTGGATGAAACATCCTGAACTACACCATTGACGTTAAACCGAGCCGCGAAGGGTTCAAAAGTATTGCTCGAGGGGACCACGTTGTAATTTCCGACGGCGGCCACGGCAACGAAGTCAGTCCCGCTGGCCGGGGCAAGCCCACGAATGAAGGTGTGGTTAGTGATTGTCGCTCCGAGATCCGCGCCGATCGCTTTGATCCCGTTGGACCCGAAGGAGGTAATCAGATTTCCAAACTTATCAAACTTAACGAGGTAGCTGTCGTAATACGTGTTGTTCTTCATCGCCCGGCAGCCGGCGACGTAATAATGGTTCGTGGTATCGACCTCGATGACGCTGGTACAAAGGTTGTCGTAGCCATTGCCGGCGCTGTTGGCATTTGTGAATTCAAGGACGCGGGTGCCATGAGGAAGAACCCGTCGCGCCCGATTTCCGCCGGCGAAATCTCCCTTGTAGCCACCACCACCCGCTAAACCAAAGTTAACGTCGTGACCGCCGTCGCTCGCCCGGAAAGCGCCGATCATTCCTAAAAACTGCGTTCCCGACCACACCCGGCCCACCGTGATCGCCCGATCGTAACCGGTATAGCCAGTAGAATCCGGACTCCAAATCATCGACCGGATCTGAAAATTTCCGCTCAATCGTGGATCGGGCACACTGAACCCCTCACCACGCGCCACGATCGAAGTGAACACGGTTACGGCAACCGCCAAGGCACCAATTTTATAGGGGGCTATCATTTATATTTACTACGACCTAGAAGTCGGGCCCCCCATTCATAGGCACTGCACTCTGCACGTAGGAAAAACGGCGAGGCGCCGAGATAGTAGCGCCGCCGTCCATCTCGCTTCCGCCACTCGTGCCACCACCACCCAAGGTGACCCCGCCATTGGGATCTTCCCCTTCGTGGTAAGAGCCGTCGTCGATCTGAGTGGGGTCGTCGAAGCCAAAGCCACCGCAGCTTCCGCCGCCGCAGTCGATACCGATGGGCATGCCGTTGGCGAAATTTTTTCCGCAAGCGGACGCAATGAAGAGCACCGCTAAAAAGGAGAGCAGAATGAGAATTGGATTTTTTCGCTTACGTTCCACTATTGTCCCCGGGGAGCCATATCCTTACTCATCGGAATTTAAGGGGTTATGGCTTACCTTAATTGTAACAAGACGCGTTACTGACCGGTACGACATAGTTTTAAGCACTCGTATTTATACAGCTTATCGCCAAGGCACCGTTTTTGCCGTATCTCGGCCGGGGGTGCGTTCTCCTTCCCCATTCAACTCGCCGCAAGAAGTTGCCGAAAAGTACGTACGACAACATGAAAAAGCTTTTTAAAATTGCGGCGAAACGGCTCGGCCAGATTTTTCAGACCGACGACATCAAGCAACGCTTGGTGCCGAGCTTGCTGTTTGCGCTGGTTCCCGCGGTGACCTTCGCGATCGCGCCGGCCCCGCTGATGCGCTTGCTGCACGAGCAGCCCGCGCTGATCATGCTGCTCGTCACTTCCCTTTCTTGCGCCGGGCTCGCTTTTTGGATCGAGCACCGCAATCACGGCCAGATCGTGAAGCAGCAGTCGCTGCTCTCGTTCCTGAAAGATCGCGCGGAAGAGCAAAGCTTGCTTCTGGATCTCTACCCCGACGCCATCTTCACGATGTCTTCGGAAGGTACGGTCAATCTTTTCAACACCACCGCCGCGCGCTGGTTCCACTGGAATCCGGATGCGGAAAGATTGCGGGACGCGTGGGGCACTCTGGGCAAACACACCGAAATCCATCCGGAAACGATAATTCGTGAACTGCAGATGCGCGGTGAGTGGGAAGTTCAGGTGGACTTAGTGTTGTCGGCCACCGCCGGCAAAGTGGAAGAAACCAAGCACCTCTCCTGCCGCTTCCACTGGGTACGCCACTCGGAGAGCAAGGCTCCGGTGATTCTGGTGATCGCTCAGGACATTACGGAGAAGAAAGCCTCGGAGTTGCAACGCTTACGCTCGGAGCGACTACAGAGCATCGGCACGCTTGCCAGCGGAATCGCGCACGACGTGAACAATGCCCTTCTGCCCATCGTGTTCTCGGCCGAGCTACTGCGCCGCAACCCTAATGATCCGAAAAACTTACAATTTATCGACCATATCGTGCAGAACACGGATCGCGTGAAGAGCATCGTTAAGCAGATCCTGCTCTTCGTAGGCGGCAACGACGTCGGCAAACAAACTTTCGACGCGGCCAAGCTGCTCGGGAACACCGACCAAATTCTGCAGCACACGCTGCCCAAAACGATCAATGTGAAAATGGTTTTCCCGAATGGCCTGTGGTCGATCGCGGGTGACGAAACGCAGATCTCGCAAGTGCTCATGAACCTTTGCATCAATGCCCGCGACGCGATGGGCGACAAAGGTATTCTGTCCATCACCGCTGAGAACACTTCGGTGGACGAGATGCAGGCGGCCCAGCATCACCGCGCGGCCCCCGGCCCCCACGTGAAAGTTACGGTCACCGACACGGGCAGCGGAATTCCGCCAGAAATTCTGGACAAAGTTTTTGATCCGTTCTTCACCACCAAAGAGGCTGGCCGCGGCACTGGCCTGGGCTTGTCGACGGTACTGGGTATCGTGGAATCTCACCGGGGGTTTCTCAAAGTGTCGAGTCAGGTGGGCCAGGGAACCCGCTTTGAAATTTGGCTTCCCGCCACGCCGACCGATTTTCAGGAAAAAACCAGCCAGGATGCGACGGCCCCTCGCGGAACCGGCCAGCTGCTGCTGGTGGTGGATGATGAAGAAGATATCTGCGCGATCGCCAAAGAGGCGCTACAGGACAGTGGTTACCGTGTACTGACCGCCGGCGACGGCACCGAAGCCATCGCGGTTTTTGCGCAGAACCGGCACGAGATTGCCGCGGTACTCTGCGATCTGATGATGCCCATCATGGATGGCCCCGCCACCATGCGCGCCATCAAGCGGCTAGAGCCCGACGTACCCATCATCGCGATGAGCGGTCTGATGGAAGAACGGGCCGAGTCCGCCAAAATGGCGGGCGCCACCGCGGTTCTCGAAAAACCCTTCTCCGCCAACTCACTCCTGCAGGTCGTAGCCGACTGGGTCCTCGACCGCAAAAAAGCCGCGTAGAATTAGTAGAGCAGGTAATCTTTGCGGAGCTTCTTGAACTTCGCTACGTCCGGGGCGCAAGACTTTTCGAACGCCGCGTAGCCCGCTCCGGTGTCGAGCGCTTCGCGCAAGCGGGGCGTGCCTACGATGAGATCGATGGGCATCTTCTCGAACTCGTACTCGTAGGGAGGCTTCTTCCAGGCGAACTTTTCCGGAAACATTTCCCGAATCGTCGCCAGTAACCGCACCCCCGACTGGAACGCGTTGAACTTGGCGCGGTCGGTGATGTGGATCTGCACCCCGCCGCACACCTCGTCTTTGCCCTTGTGAAACGTGGGCTGAAAGTAGATGGGACGGAAGTAAACGCCCGGCAGCTTCATGGAGTTCATCTTCTGGGCCAACGGGTCCGCCTCGATGTACGGGGCGCCAATCCACTCGAACGGCTTGGTCGTGCCCCGCCCTTCCGACACGTTGGTGCCTTCGAACAGCACCATGCCCGGAAACGTAATGCAGGAGTTCAAGTTCGGAATGTTCGGCGACGGATTGGCCCACTGATCTTCGTAATGGTCGAAGTACTTCGGCCGCTGCCAGCCCTTCAGTTTGATGACCTCTAGCTCACAGCCGATGCCGTAGTGCTCGTTGAAGAGCGTGGCAATCTCGCCAATCGTCATCCCGTGGCGCATCACGATGGGAAACTGGCCGACGAAGGAGGTGTAACCCTCTTCCAACGCATTGCCCTCCACCTGCAGCCCGCCGATGAGATTGGGCCGATCCAAAATGACCACCTTCTTGCCGTTGGCCTTCGCGGCCCGCATGCAGTTGGCCATCGTGTAGATGAAGGTGTATACGCGCGTGCCGATATCGACGAGGTCCACCACGAAGGTGTCGATCTCGGACAGTAGCTTGGAAGTCGGCTGGCGGGTCTTGCCGTACAGACTGTAAACCGGCACGCCAAGCTTTGGGTCGATGAAGTCATCGCTCTCGACCATGTTGTCTTGCTTCTCCCCGCGCACTCCGTGTTGCGGCCCGATGAGGCAGGCCACCTTGAGCTTCATCTTGGGGTTACTAATGCGGTCGCGGATATGCACGAGGCTCGTGTCGAGGGTGGCCTGGTGACAGAGAAAGCCTAAGCGCTGTTTCTGAAAGCGCCGGTAGTCTTTCTTGAGAAACTTCGTGATTCCGTTTTCCATGGTGGGATCTCCTAAAGGCGAACGTTAAGCTTTTCCGTCTTTCTTACCCTTTTCGAAGCACTTCACCGAGCGGCCCTTGGGGACGCGCATTGGATAGCTTCCGGGAACCGGCGACGTGCCGAGCAGAACCGCGTCGGTCAGTGCGGGATTGAGAATCGCGAGCTCCTCCGACAATGAGTCACAGTATTTCGCGTACTCTTCTAGCGGCATCGACTCGGAGAAGCGGATCTCTTCGAACTCGAGCGGCTTATCGACCATCAGTTTTCCAAAGTACTTGCGGTAGTCCCGCTCCACTTCCAGAATGGCCAGGAACTCCGAGTAAAAGTTAGACGAGGCAAAGCCAAACGATTTGCCTTTGTAGCCCTTGATGATCGTAGCCAAGTCACGGGTCGACAGCTCGCGCACCGCCCGGGCCATGCCTTCGGCGCCGTGATTGTAGGCGGTAATGGCGAGTGGCCAGGCCTTGAGAATTTCGTAGTTGCGCGCGAGCAGCTCCGCCGCGGCCCAGGTGGCCGAGATCGGATCGTTGCGTTCGTCCACGCTGGGGTCGATGCGCAGAAACATCTTTCCCGTAGAGCGCATGAACTGCCACACGCCCGAGGCCCCCACCTTGGATCGGGCCGATAAGTCGAAACCCGATTCCACGAGCGGCAAGCGGGTTAGCTCTTTGGGAATTTTTTTCTGCTCGAAGATGGCCATCATCTGCGGAAAGTAACGGCCGCCGTAGAGAAAGCCGCGTACGATACGGTCGCGTTGCCCCACCTGCGCCCGCACTCGCTTGGAGGCCTGCAGGAAGCGATCGCTCTCTTTGCTCTTCTCGAACTGTCGGAACAGGGGAAATAGCTCGGACGGGATCTTCAGCGGGTCGCTACCGGCCGCGTGGATCTGTTTGAGCTGCGAGATTACCTTTTCTTTTTCGGCCTTCAAAAATCGCGATAGCTTCCGCTTACGTTCCTTCGGAGTCAGCGTCGGGTCGGCCTGAATCGGCGAGATATCGACCACGCCGTAAAACACCCCCAGATCATCCGCATCGTGAATCACCGCTTGCAGGGTGGTGTACTCAGCATAAATCTTTTTCCAAAAATCCACGCGGGGTCGTAACTCTTCGGGCACCACGAAGGTCACCCCCGGCTCGTAACCCAAGGCCTCGTTCTGGGCCGAAAAGGCGGGAGCCGGTAGTTCAATTTCGCGAAGCTTACCTTTGGAGAATAGCTCCTGGTAGCCCTCGAATACCGTCGAAGTATCCGGCTCGTTCGTGTCGTCGGAAACGGGCTCGCGCGAGACCGGCTCTAGCGGGTAAGGCAAAGGCAGAATAGCCGACGCACTCACCGAAAGCGTGGCCACGAGCAGGCAAGAAATGCGAAAGCGGCAATACTTCACGATTCCCCCAAACCAAAATTGATGTCGGATTTTACTTTCTGGAAAACTTGCTGAGGGCCAGTGCGATCTGATCCGCCCAACCGGTCATGCGTCCAAACTTGATCTTGCTGTCGTTGAGCATGATGGCGAATGCGATTAGCTCTCCATCCGCCGACGGCACGAAGCCCGCCAGCGCCGTCACTCCGTCGAGACTTCCCGTTTTGGCGCGTAGCAGGCCCTGCACGCCGCTGGAGCTGGGGAAGCGGTTACGAACGGTTCCATCTTCCCCCGCCACGCCGAGCGAGGCGATGAACTCGGGCGAGGTTCCGAAGTCCTTGAACGCCGCCAGCATTACTTTGGTTACCTGGCGCGCCGTCACCTTGGTTTCGCGAGTCAGCCCGCTGCCGTCTTTGATCGTGTAGGCTTTTTTGGGGATGCCGATCTCTTCGAGCACCTCCGACATCGCGTCTAGCCCTTTTTGCATCGAGCCCGGAGCACCCTTCACTTCCGCGCCGAGCTTCTTCAAGATCTGATCGGCCACGAAGTTGTTGCTGAACTTATTCATGCCCCACACCACCTGCCATAGGGGGAGCGATTCGAAGTCGAGGATCTCTTTGGCTTCCGGAGGAACCGTTCCCTCTTGCACGTGGCCAGTGAAACGCAGGCCGCGTTGTTCCCAGAAGGTTTTGAACATGTGCGCCGTGTACAGCGCGGGGTTAACGATGTTGCGATAAAAACGAAGCTCGCGCTTGTCGGTGGGAATCGAACCGCGCAGGAGTACGGTGTCGCCGATGTCCCCCTCCACGAAATTCGTGCGGCTGACGACGATATCGTTTTTAGATCCGGCGCCGCCGGTGGTCGCCTGGTTTACCACGTCGATGTAGGAGTTCTCCGGGTCGGTGAAAACGGACGGGGGGCCGCCCACGTTGTCCGACGGCCGCACGAAGATGGTGGTGGTATTGAAGTTGAAGCTCAGCGCGCCGATGGGGGCGTTGTACGCTTGATCCTTCAGATACTTTGGCCGGCTCGGCGGATTCTTTTCCTGGTCGAAGAACGAAGAGTCGGCGATGAGGTTACCGGTAATCTGTTTGATACCCGAACGGGTCAGCTCATTCACGAGCATCCACATCCGCTCCGACACGAGGCTAGGATCGCCTCCCCCCTTCAGGTACAGGTCGCCCACCAGCTTGCCATCGCGAATCGGGCCGTTGGCGTACACCTGAGTCTTGAACGATGAGGTAGGCTTCAGCTTTTTCAATGCGGCGTACGCCGTGAAGACCTTGGCCACCGAAGCCGGAATCATCAGGTCATCGGCGTTGCGCTCGTAAATCACGTCTCCGGCGGTAACGCTAATCGCGGCCACGCCAATATCAATCTGCTTCGCCTTTGCCGCGGGGACGGCCGCGTCCACCATCGCCTTGAACTTGGGCGAAGAGAGAACCGAGGTCGATTTCGGGCTGCGGGCCGGCTTAGGGAACGCAACGCTGGTCGCGGTGAGCAAACAAAGGCCTAAAAACCGGGCTGGGGAATGGTGGGGGGAAGACATGAGTCCTTAGTTTTACCTTAAAGAGACGATCCCATAAATGGTTTCGTCACACCGACTGGATCCTAGACGAAGTCATTATGCCGAACCCTTGGGAATACGGCGCGGAATACAGCGTAAACGCTACGAAAACCCAAGCAGAATACGGGTGACGCAAAGAGTCCTGTATACAGCAAGAGAGAATACAACCCTTGGTCGCCCACTCGCGGTGCACGGACAATTTTTGAGCCCACCCGTTTGGACCCATCGTTGCACTATTGACACAGTGAAGGGTGGAGGTTGTTTTCGAGTCCAGCTCGGCCTTCCTGGACCGCGACGAACTTCGCCCTTCACTTTTTTTTCGCGTAGAATGGCCATACACCTATGGCCCCCGCAACGAAGCCCACCCTGCTCCTACTCGACGACGACCCCGAGAATCTGGCCGCGTTAGGGCGTCTGCTTCGCGATCATTTCCAGGTAACGCCTTTTTCTTCGCCGCGGGCGGCCATCGGTGCGTTGGATCGCCCCTTCGATGTCATCGTTTCCGATCAGCGTATGCCGGAGATGAACGGCGTGGATTTTCTCGAGACCGCCGCCAAGCGCCAGCCGCTGGCGAGCCGCGTGCTCATCACCGCCTTCATGGAAACGGAAGAGATCCTCGAGGCTATCAACCGCGCCGAAATTTACCGCTACCTCCTCAAGCCCTGGAATCCGCAAGAGCTAGTCATCGTGCTCAAGCAGGCCGCCGAGCGGGCGCAGCTCATGGGGGAGAACCAGCGTTTGCTAGAAAACTTAGCTAAGCTGAATCAAGAGCTCGAAGCGAAGGTGGCCGAGCGCACCGACTCGCTTCGCCTCGCCAACGAACGGCTTTCGGAAATTGCCCTCATCGATCCCCTAACCGGAGTGCTGAACCGCCGCGCCTTTTTTTCGAAATTCCAAACCGAGCTGGAACGCACGCGCCGTTACAAGCGGCCGGCCTCGGTCGCGATGATAGACGTCGACCATTTCAAGGCCTACAACGACATGGAAGGGCACGTTAGCGGAGACGAGGCGCTTAAGAAGATTGCGCAGTTCTTTCAGAACAATCTCCGTAAAACCGATGTGCTGGCGCGCTACGGTGGTGAAGAGTTTATTCTGCTCATGCCGGAAACGGCCTTGCCGGGGGCCCAGGAGATTTGTGAACGTCTGCGCGGCGCCATTGAACGAACCTCGTTCGAAGGAAAAGAGAAAGATGCCTTTCTCACCGTCAGCATCGGCGTTACGCAGATACCTGCCGGACCGGCAACGCCCGAGGAGATTGTGAAAGCTGCCGACGCGGCCCTTTACGAAGCAAAGCAGGACGGACGCAACCGGCTTGCGGTAAAAACTTTTGGTGAGATTTAATGGCCCGTTTTTTCTGTGAACATTTTTCTCCAGGCGCAAAAGTTATCTTGGCGCACGAAGAGGCCCACCATCTGGTGCGCGTACTTCGCCTCGGCGAGGGCGACGAGGTAGTGCTTATCGACGGCAAAGGGGCCATGGGCCACGGCAAGGTCGTCACCGCTTCGCCCAAGCGTTGCGAAGTGAGCGTGACCACGGTCGAGCACCGGACCGCGTCGTCGAAGCTAGTGCTGGGCTTCGGCATCCCCAAGGGACCGGCGCAGGACTTCATTCTCCGCCGCGTTACCGAGGTGGGCTTGCTCGCGTTTCAGCCGTTAGGCACCGAGCACTCGTTCAAAGCGCAGGAGTTCAACCAGGATCGCTGGACCCGCGTGATTCCCGAAATCGCCAAGCAGTGCGAAGAAACCGTTTTTCCGGAAGTGCGCGAGGCCCTGCCCCTGGAGAAAGCTCTCGCCCAGTATGCCGACTGGCAGATCTATTTTTGCGATGAAGCCGAACGCCAACCGCATCCCGACGCCGCGGGGGCCAATACGTTGGTGCTGGTCGGACCCGAAGGTGGTTGGTCGGCCCGCGATCGGGAAGCGATGCGGGCCGCGGGGGCCAAGCCATTCGGCCTAGGCCGCAACCGGCTGCGCGCCGAAACCGCCTGCCTCGTGGCGGTGACGTTGATGAAGGAACGCATGGGAGAGCTGACCGGTGCTTAGCCTGCTGCTGATTCTCATCGGGCATCGGCTGTTTCTTTGGCTCATCGCCTTGGTCGCGGTAACGGGAGACTTCGGCGGCTTCTTCAGCCCGGGCCGTCACCGCGAGGTGTGGCAGGCGTGTCTCGATCGCGTGGGCCAGACCCCGGAGGTCATGTCGCTTACCAATCGGGTTTCCCTGAGCGCCCTCGAATCGGCGCGCGATCCGTTTCTCACGTTGTCGTCGGCGGTGATGAAGCTGACCGGTTTATCACCGACCGCGGTGGTCATCGTGCTATCGAATATTTTTCTCGTGCTGTTTCTGGTCGAGCTCTTTCGCCTGCTTAGCCGCAGCGTTCTGCCCGAGGCGGCGTTTGCCACCGCGGTGCTGGCCATTCTGTGGCCGGCGAGCTTCGAGCTGGGGCTGGGATCGCGGCTGGCCTTCGAGTGCTACCTGCTCACGCTGACGTTGCGTTGCCTGCTCGATAACCGCTGGCTTTATGTGGGTTTGGGCTACGGCGGGTTCTTACTCTACGATCATCGCGGGATCTGGTTTCTTCCGCTGATCGTTTACTTCTTTTTGTATTTCCAGCGGCACTTCCACCTAACGGTGGTGCTGCGGCGGCTGCTGTTCTTCGTGTTGCCGTTCATGGCGGCGCTGCATTTGAGCCACTTTCAGCTAGCCGAGATCTTCTCCCAGTCGCAGGGGTCGTTCTTAGCGAACCTTTGGCCGCCGTCCGCGCTTTACGGGCTGGCATCGACGTACGGGTGGCCCCACTTGCTCGGTCAGTTTTTGAGCTTGGGATTGCTGCTGGGTGGAGCGGTGCTGTCTTTCAACTCGCCACTACAGTGGCTGTACCGAAGCATTCCGGTGTCGCTCGGCCTCTTCGCGCTGGCCTTTATCCCGTGGGGAACCGTAGGCTCGCGCGGCGTACTGGCCGTGGCGGCGCTGCAAGGTTTTGCGGACAACCTCGATCGCCGTCAACGAAGTGTGCTGGAAGCGTTACTGGTATTTTTTGGCGCGGTGGAGGTCTTCCGCGTCTTCACTGTATCGTGAAGCGCTTCGGATTGGTCGTGACTCCGCACGCGGGACACTTGCCGGACTCTACGATCTCCAGGTGCTGAAGATTCATGTTGTGGCTGAAGAGAAGTTTCGAGTGGCAGAACGAGCAGCGCTC
Organism: Bdellovibrionota bacterium; assembly: GCA_041736915.1. Lineage (GTDB taxonomy): Bacteria > Bdellovibrionota > FAC87 > UBA2466 > UBA2466 > JBGSST01. The sequence goes on along the minus strand of JBGSST010000245.1, from coordinate 5,450 downwards.
GTAGTGCTCGAGCTGAATGGAGTGAACTTTTTCGTGCTCGCGTTCCAAGGTGTCTAGGTCGCCCGAGATGTAGGGTGAAGACTTCATGATAGTACTCCCGACAGTTGCATTGGTTTTGGATTTGGGAGAGAGAACCCTCCCGAGGTTGGTTACTAAACGGATCGGCCGATTATGGAGATACCTTTAAAATTTATTTCGACGCATCAGGGCGAAATCGCCTCGCTGGGGGCGGCTCTCGTGTGGGCCGTCGCCCTGTCGATGTACCGGCGCTACGGCTACGGCGTGAAGCCGTGGGGGCTGAACCTCTTCAAGAACTGGGTGGGGCTCGCGGGCATCGTGCTGCTTCTCCTCGTGACTCAGCCGGTGTGGCCGACCGACCCGAGCATTTACCTAGCCCTAACGTTGTCGGGGCTCGCGGGAATCACGTTGGGTGATACGGCGGGTTACTCCGTGCTGCGCCACTTAGGTGCCCCGGCCGCCGCGGCCAGCGTGTGCCTGGGCCCTCCCCTTTCGGCGATGCTCGCCTTCTTTTTCTTGGGCGAGTCGCTCTCCACGCAGGAGCTAATGGGCATGTCGCTTACCGTGCTCGGCGTGGGCGGGGCCCTGCTCTACACGCAGCCGGCCTCGGTGCGGGCCAACGACACGTTCGTGCCTTCACGCCGGTGGGGAATTTTTTGGCTCGTGCTAGGCGGGCTCGGCCATTCGGTGGGGGTGGTGCTCAGCCGTTACGGCATGCCCCACGTCGACTCGTACCTCGGAACGTTTCTGCGTTTGCTGCCGGCGCAACTTTTTCTGCTGGGGGTACGCTATTTTCAGCCGAGCGGTATCCGAGGACTTGCGCGCGATCGGAAACGCTTGGGCCTTCTCATCGGCACCGCGATGGTGGGAACCTTTTTGGGGCTCATCCTGATGTCGGTCGGTCTCAAGTACTCGAAAGCCGGCATCGCCACCGCGCTGATGTCGACTTACCCGTTATGGGTGGTACCGATTGCGCATTTCATGTTGGGCGAGAGGGTACGTTGGGAAGCTTTCGTCTTTACCGTAGTCGCATGCCTGGGTTGCGTACTGATCGTACTGGCCTAAAAGCGCGACCATTTGCAGAACGCGTCGACAAACCGGGCAGCGGAGCCTTCGCCGTAGCGGAAGAAAAGCTGTGGCTCGATTAGCTCGGCTTCCGATAACACCCAAGCCCCCTGCCACGGTATCAGATCGATGCGGGCGTAGAGACCAGGCTCGGGTAGTGAAGTCAGCGTTAACTCCGCCACCGCACGCTGTTCAGCCGTGGGCTCGCACGCCGTTTCGCTGCCGCCAAACTCCGCCTGCACGCGAAAATCCGCGGCGCCGGCTTTCTTCAACACCGAGTGGCTTAGCTCCCAGCCGGTGCCGTCATTGAAATAGATGAGGCTCAGCTCTCCCCGCTCGGCGAGTTCCGAAGCGAACGGCTGAATCATCGCCGACTGCACCTGCAGCACCGCCGCTACTGCACGGTCGACGTCGACGAGGTCGCCGCTTTTCACCCGCGACGTCAAAAAGGATCCGGCGGAAACGGTGGGCTTTACCACCACGCCGTGCTCGTCTTTTTCCCACGGTAGCTGCACCAAAATCTGATCGCGTTCCCAAAGGGTGGCCTCTTTGTCCACCCACGCGGTCGGCAATACGGGCACCCCTTTGCCTTCGAGCTCAACGAGGTAGCGTTTGTCGAGATTCCAGCGAACCAGCGAAAGGGGGTTGAAAAGGCGCACCTCCGAGGCTTCCGCCCAATCGAGAAACTTCAAAAACGCGGGGTAGTGTTTGTAGTAGTCCCACGGCGTGCGCACGAGGATCAAAGGCGGTAACGTTTCGCGCTCGGCATCGTTCCACACCATGATCTCCGGAGTGAATCCCGCCCGGCTGAGTAGGGGAATCAACGCCCTATCATCGGCGATTAACCCGGCGTGTTCCGCGCACGTAAGGAGCCCGATGCTCGGTTTATCGGCCACGGCCTGCGCGCACCGGCAAAGCCAGCGCCTCGGAATCGCCCAAGCGAATGACGACCTCGTCGCCCATGCGCACGGGACCTACTTTGCCTTGCCGCCGCTCGTGACTCAGCACGGCCACGTAATAAGGGGTACTCGGCTCCACGAAAAACTCGAACGAGCCGGCTTCGGAAAAATACCGAGCCTCCTCTCGCCCGTTTTCATTCATCAACACGAAGGTCACGTTCATGCACGGCAGCTGCAGCGTTTTGGCGTCTTCGGGCCCGCGCACGCAGCGTCCCCCGATGGAGCTCTTTTGGTAGTAGTCAGGGTTCTGCGCGAGCAGAATCGCCGACGTTAAAAGGCCGAGCACGGCTTCGTCTCCCCGGAACTCGCGGTTCTCGTTGGGGCCCGACAGAATACCGCGGACCGACGGGATGGATCTGCCGGCATAGTAGCTGCCATTCTGGCTGGTTTCGCGATCGTGATAAAGCCGGCGGCCTACACAGCCGGACAGCACGATGAGCGTGAGGGGGATGGCAATCAGACGAAACATGAGCCCGTACCAGTAACAATTCCTGCCGCCGCTTTCAAGGTGTGACGCCCCGGGATAGACTTATCGACGATGAAAAAACTGCCCCATCCCCCGGAAAGCCCCTGGACCATCCACACCGAGACCCGCAAGTACGAGAATCCCTGGATTCAGGTCGACGAATTTACCGTGAATGACCCTTCGGGCCGCCCCGGCATCTACGGCACGATTCACTTCAAGAACTGGGCTATCGGCGTGGTGCCCATCGATGACGAGGGGAATACCTACCTAGTGGGCCAGTACCGGTTTCCGCTCAAGCAATACAGCTGGGAGATTCCGGAAGGCGGGGGAAAGCTTGGGGTAGATCCCTTGGTCAGTGCCAAGCGCGAGCTAGCGGAAGAGACCGGGCTTACGGCCGCGCGCTACGAAAAGATCTTGGAGATGCACCTCTCTAACTCCGTGTGCGACGAATGGGGCGTGATCTATCTAGCCACCGGCCTCACCGCGGGGACGGCCCATCCCGATCCCGACGAAGCCCTCACCGTGATCAAGTTACCGTTCGAAGAAGCGTACCAACGCGTTTTGAGCGGCGAGATCACCGACTCGCTATCGGTCGCGGGAATTCTCCGCGCGAAAATCATCCTGACCGAACGGGGCAAGCTCTAGCGGAAAAAGAAAAGGCCCGACTCCAAAGGAGCCGAGCCTTAACCTCAAAACTTAACCTAAACCCTTAAACCGAAGGTTTAGTACGACCAGCTGTAGTTGTACGGGCTAGATCCGTAGTAACCGTAGTCGTAGTTCGCCGGCTGGTAGATTCCGCCGTAGCTGCTGCCGTATCCGCCGTAGCCGGCGCCCAGCGAGTAACCACCGTAATAGTCGTTGCCGTAGCCATAGTTACCGTAAAGCGAGGGGTAACCGTAACCGTAGGTAGGCTGACCGCCCCAGCCACCACCGTAAACACCCCACCTAGCGCCGTAGCCGGCTTCCCAGATGCCGTTATCGCCCCAGCCTGTGCCGTAGCCGGCGTTCGGGTAAGTCGAACCGTAACCGTAGCTCGGGTAACCGTACGACGAGCCGTAGCCCGAACCGTATCCACCGTACGAAGATCCGTAGCCGTAGGAGGGGTACGAGTTGTATCCGTAGTTATTGTACGGGTAGCTCGATCCGTAAGACCCGTAGTTACCGTACAGCGAAGGGTACGAAGAGTAGCCCGTGCCGTAGCCGGTCGAGTAAGGATTCGTGTAGCTGCTGTAACCGTTGTTGTAGCCGGTGTTATAACCGTAGTTGCTACCGTAGTAGTTATAGTTGTTGTTAGCGTAGCCCGTGTTTCCGTAGCTATAGGGCGACTGGTACGACGAGTACCCGTAAGAAGGCTGCTGATAGTAAGCGCGAGTACCGACCGCGCGCGATGCGGTAGCTCCGCCGTGGGATCCGCCGACCGCTAAGGAAGAAGTTCCCTGGCTGCGACGGCTGCTCACCACACCGGTCTCGGCATTGGCCACCGATGCGCCCGCCACGATCAAGGTTAAACTGACTACCAAAGCATTCTTGAAAACGTACATCTGGGAACTCCTGCTCAACTAGAGCCAACTCCGCTTCTACTCCAACAAAATCCACGAGCGCAGTCCTCCTGCGCGATAAGCAGTAGGTAGAGCATTTGCCGTACCAAAGGCGTGCGATGACCGTTTGCGGCTGTGAACCCGGCCGAAGTCCGGGATTTGTCCTTACACTTGTCACTTCTTAGACAGGGGGTGAACTGGCAGAAGGTGTGGCCTCACTTTGTCCGTCCGCCTTGTTGGTAAAGGGGGGGAAGTCGGTGTTGGCGGGGTTGGGTGGGGTGAGGCGTGCGAGGCTTCGACAGGCTTGGCGATCCCCTTCCGTCTTCAACTTGGCCTCGTGGGTCCGATCTATCGCGGAGTGCGCGTGGGGGCCGGGGTGCTCCCCAGTTTGTTTTGAATTTTATTGACGAGTTCTTGGGATGGTTTGGTGTCCAACGGCGGCTCGGGTTTAGATCTGCGATCTAGCCCATCTAGTCTGCCCGTCGTTCTACTTTCCTGAGGAAGGTCGGAGAAATTTTGGTTTGCTGATTTTCCGTTGAATAGCGGTGGTCTGGAATCGACGGGAAAACAGCGTGGTAATTGTTTTTCATGAACATTGCTGCACTTCATGAAAAAGCGTTGGCCCTTTCTAGAACTTATCGGGAGTCTGAGTCGGCACTGCTGGATGTGCTGATGGCGTTGCTCAAAGACAACGGGTTCTTTCAGTTGGGGTATCCGAATCTATTCGTTTACTGCACGTCGGCGCTGGGGTTGAGCGAAGCGCAGGCTTGTTACTTTTCTAAAGTCGCTAAGAAGTCGGAAGAAGTTCCCGAGCTGAAGATGGCCATCGAGCAGGGTGTGATTTCTCTGAGCCAAGCACGTCGCGTCGTGCCGGTCATCACGAAGGAAACCGCGAATGCTTGGATTGAAAAGGCCGCCCAGCTTCCTCAGCGAGAGCTCGAACGTGAAGTGTGTGCAGTGAATCCCAAGGCCATGCCGCGCGAAAAGATCAAAGTCGTATCGGGTGACCGCTCCGAGTTGAAAGTCGGCATCTCCAAAGAGCTTGAAGGGAAGCTCAAACGCGTTCGTGAAATTGTCGGGCAGGACAAAAGCCTCGAATCCGTCCTCGTACAGCTGACCGACTTCTACCTGAAACACAAAGACCCCGTGCAAAGAGCCAAACGGGCGAAGGCCAAAGCGCCCAAGGAAGTCACACCACCTTCCTCAGGAAAGTCCTCGGCCCGCGTGAAGCACGACGTGAACCACCGTGATGAAGGCAAATGCCGAGCGCTACTACCCAATGGCTCACGCTGTGACTCAACAGCCTGGGTAGAGCACCACCACGTAAAGCCTCGCTCACACGGCGGAGCAGACATCGCCACTAACCTCATCACGCTATGCTCAGCGCACCATCGCCTGACCCAC
>JBGSST010000229.1:0-4260 GCA_041736915.1 Bdellovibrionota bacterium | reverse complement strand
GTGACCTTGCCTTCGGACGTTGCATACGAAGTGCCAACCCGAAAAGCCGTTCACCACGAAAGGACGTGGAAACCGCGTCAAATAAGGCGCTGGCGCGTTATGGCGCGAGCGTGCAATCCACCGAACCCAAGCGGTAGAAGCCGAGATCTTCCTGACGGGTTTTTGAAAACCGGATCTTGGTCAGCTTGCCCTGGGCGTTCTTCTCGATGTCGAGACTGAAGCTCACGCCGAACTGTCCGTGGATCATGAGACTGCTTTTACGATCGATGAAGTAGCTGGCCCAAAGCTTGTTGTCTTCGAAGCCACCGTTGAAGTCCTTATTGTCGTTGGTGACGATGAAGGCACTGGATTTAGCGAGCTCGTTGTTCGTGAAATCGCCCGACAAGCCCTTGACCTGAATGCCCGGCTGGATCGTGAGCTTTTTGCCCTTCTTCGTAAGGGCAATCTTGCATTCCGTCCCCTCGGGAGTTTTGCCGGCGAGGGTTTTTTGGAAATCACCGGACAAGCCGGTGAAGTTTTCGAAATCCGCGACGATGTCGCGTCCCGAAAACCAAGTGACGTCCGCGAACGACGCGGTCGTGAAAATCGAAGCAACCGCTACCGCGAAAAACCTGCGTGATAATTTCATTGAGTACTCCTAATTACGAGGGGGAGCCCAATGGCTGAGGCGCCCACCCTGTTTGTTGTTCTTCCGACTTCTGGGAAACTTTTTGAGGCGTTGCCGACCAGCCGTAGACCGACCAGGTGAGAGCCGCCATGATGATGCCGAAGATATGCAGCCCCAAGAACAGCGCGATGCCCAGGTGTAGGGCCACCACGAGGTAAACCCACAGCTTACGGGTGAGTTTTGGCCAAATGAAAATGAAGTACAGACCTTCCACCGCCAGCGATTCCCACGCCATGAGCTTGCACAACCAGGGGTACTGAGCGAGCCAGGTAAAATCGAACTGCAGATAGACCGGCAGGTTCAGGGCACGCCACATCACCTCGCCATCGTGCCACTGGGGACCCGGCCATTTTTCGACCGCACTCGCGAGGTACATGATGCACAGATGAAATTGCACGAGACGCAAACCCAGTCGCGCCTGCCACGAAGCCATCTCGGGCAATCCCTTACGCCAGTTATCTACGGAAAAGGCGGCGCCGCACGGAACGACCATCAGGTAGAACAAGAAGATGTGGGCAAACACATCCGCACCGTAGTTGGTCGTGTAGCTGCTGCTCATGAAAACCCAGTGCAGGAACCACGTTACGACCGACGACAATCCCGTGAACGCCCCCACCGTCAACATGATGAGCGAAATGAGGTACAGCGATCCCGCCGCGGCCATCACCGTGCGCTCGGAAAAACCATACTTCGCCAGGAAGGTGACCACGGCGCCCATGCGGGGCGTGCCGGGCTCGGAGAAATATTTGCTTAGCGACTCTTGCAGCACGCCATTGGTGCCGAAGAAATCAAAAAACTCTGGCGCGATCAAGATCGCCTGCAACAGCAACGTGGCCGCCACCGTGATGCGAAGCACGGCGAGGGGCCGCGGACTTGCCGGGGCAAAGAAAAACTTGGAAATGGCGGGACCTACGTTCGAAAGCCAGCGCTTCATGATCAAGTCCCGCTCTTCTTTTCGAACTTAGCCCGGTAGTACTTCGTCCAGTAAGGACGCTCGCCCTTGCGGTACTCATCCATCGAGGGCATTTGGTACTCTTCCAAAATCACAACGACGGACTTTGTCTCGGGATACCGGCCAAAAATTTTTCCCGCCCACGAGGCGGTCATCGAGCGCTGGATATCGCGCCTTTTACTCGTGGCCCCTTTTTCCGTTCCGCTTTCGGGAGCGTCGCCCCCTAAAGTGTCCTTCCAAAACCAACCGACGATGTTGCCGATTCGTAGATCGGCTTCGCGGTTCCGGCCCTGCTCGAGGGGCACCTTAGTAATGGTTCCCTTGGTGTCGTGAACTTCGAAAGAGGCTCGTAGCTGGGTTCCTACGCCGGGGGCGAAGAAGCCGTAACCACTGGAAGCTCCAGTGATTTTTCCGTACATCTGGTAGAAGTAGTCCCCTACCTCGTTAGACAGGGGGACCTGAAAGGCCCCTAAGATGACTAAGGCGAGGTGGAAGGCCACCAGCCCCAAAAATAGCTTTTGCTTAGACGTATTCACTCAACCAACCTCAACGCACCTTGTAATGGGAAAGGGTCTTCCTTAGCAAGGAAGACCCTTTCCGGCGAAATTCAGAACTGGCTCGCGCTTAGTTCAGAGAAACCTGAGGGGAAGGCATGCCGTCCGTGGTCAGATTCGTGGTAGCGCCCGACCACCAAGGCCAGTGGTGGTGACCATGATGTCCGTGGTGGCCATGGTGACCGTGGTGACCGTGGTGGCCATGGTGACCGTGGTGACCGTGGTGGCCGTGATGGCCATGATGATGCGGGGCCAGGTTCATCGCCAACGGTGCGCCTTCGGTCGCCACTTCTTCAACGAGTTTCAGATCGTTGATGCCCACAGCCTCGGCCGCTTTCACTTGTCCAGATACAACCAGTCCCAGGGCGAAGAAGGTGCCCAACAGAAGGTTTTTCATTTGATGTGTCCTTTCACGTTTTGTGTACTTACCCGGCAAACTGCGCCGGGTTTTTTGTATGCGCGGAGCCTGTGCAAGATGCGTGCGCAGTGGGGAAGGCTCAAGGCGCTTTAGATCGCTGCGTTATCGAGAAAAAATTTCCAGTCCGGTTCGAATCGACACCGATGACTCTAGGGGTCATGACGCCGTTTTTTTTAAACGACGTTTATAGTGAATTGCCGCTTCGGCGCCGTTAGTTTTAGGAGCGATCCACTCCGAGGGCTCAACGTTGTTCGACAAGATCATTCAGTTTTCGTTACGTAATCGGATTTTCGTTTTGGCGACCGCCGCCTTGGTTCTGGCCTATGGAGGCTGGGTCATCGTGAAGCTGCCCATCGATGTTTTTCCCGACTTGAACCGCCCCACCGTGACGATCATGACGGAGTCGGGCGGGCTTGCCCCGGAAGAGGTCGAGGTACTGGTTACCTTACCGATTGAAGTTTCCGTGAACGGCACTCCCGGGCTCGAGCGGGTGCGCTCCAGCTCGGGTCCAGGTCTGTCGGTGATCTACCTGGAGTTCGAGTGGGGAACCGACATCTATCGAAATCGACAGCTCGTGGCCGAAAAGCTGGCGCTGGTGAAGGAACAGCTTCCGCCCAACATTACGCCGATCATGGGGCCTATCTCCTCCATCATGGGCGAGTTTCAACTCGTGGGGTTAGTGGCGGAGTCACCCAACGTAACTCCGATGGACTTGCGTACGACCGCGGATTGGGTGATTCGCCCTCGTCTGCTGGCGATTCCCGGCATCGCGCAAGTCGTTCCTATAGGCGGAGAGGTGAAGCAGTATCAGATCCTTCTGTCGTCGGAAAAGCTACGCGACAAGAATCTAGGATTGGAAGAGGTACAGCGCAATCTTACCCATCTCAGCAGCAACACCACCGGTGGATTCGTGAATCTGGGGAACCAGGAATTCCTCATTCAGAATTACGGCCGGGTGAGGACGTTGGATGAGGTAGAGAACTCGGTGGTCGGCAGCACGATGGGCCGCCCGGTGAAGGCTAACGAGGTCGCCACCGTAAAGCTGGGGGCCCGCACGAAGCGCGGCGACGCGAGCATCGATGGGGCGCCGGCCGTAATACTTAGTGTACAGAAACAGCCGGGTAGCTCCACGATCGACCTGACCCGGACCATCGCCAAGCAGCTGGCTGAGATTCAGGCGACTCTTCCCGCCGGAGTGAAGATCCGCGGCGACCTATTTAAGCAGGCGGATTTCATCGAGCACGCGATCGAGAACGTGCAAGAGGCGCTGCGCGACGGCGCGATCCTGGTTACGATCATTCTCTTCCTGTTCCTTCTAAACTTTCGCACGACGGCGATTACTCTCACCGCCATTCCCCTTTCCTTCGTGCTGACCGCCATCGTTTTTCAGGCCTTTGGGTTGAACATCAATACGATGACGTTGGGCGGACTCGCCATCGCGATTGGCGAGCTGGTAGACGACGCCATCGTGGACGTGGAGAATGTATTCCGCCGCCTGCGCGAGAACCGTCACGCCGACAGCCCGAAATCTGCTTTTCGGGTGATTTACGAGGCCAGCAGCGAGGTGCGTAACTCCATCGTATTTGCCACCCTCATCGTGGTGCTGGTGTTTTTGCCCCTGTTTTCGTTGGGAGGGCTCGAAGGTCGTTTCTTTGCCCCCTTGGGCATC
>JBGSST010000053.1:0-4656 GCA_041736915.1 Bdellovibrionota bacterium | reverse complement strand
GGAGATCGTAAACGGAAAGCTCGCCAACTGGGGAGTCTTGAAGAAGGCAAAGATCCCAGCACTACTCAAAGGGCTGAAAGATAAGTCGGTGGCGGATTTGAAGGCGGTGGCCGGAGCGGCCATTGCCGAAAAGCGCTGTCCCAATCCGCTCACCGTGGCCATCGCCGCCACGATGGAAGACAGCATGCCCGAAGAAAGCCTGCATCAAGATATCGCTAGACTCTACGAAAAGGGGGGCGACTGTTCGCGCCGCGACCCCAGCGATCGCGAACGTTTTTTGACCCGAGCGGGCTTGTTTTACTACCTGGCAAAAGACTACGCCGCTTCCGAGAGAGTCTTGGTGCGCGCCAAGCCGGCCGATGCTTTTGCGGGCCGCTCGCTTTACTGGCTGGCCCGCGTGCGCCACAAGCAGGGTAACGTCTCGGGGGCCGAGAAGGCCACCGAGCAGCTCCTGCGCCGGTATCCCTTTTCGTTTCACGCACTGGTAGCCAACTTCGAAAAGAAGAACGACCCCGCCGCCCAGTATCTCGTCAGCAAGCCCATCACGCTCTCCACCCGTCAGCGCTCACGCCGCGTGAAGGAAACCGTGGGGCAGATCGAAATTCTACGCAAATACGGCTTTACCGAGTCGTCGGGGCTGGTGGCCGGCTGGGCGCTGTCGCGCACGTGGCGCATGTCGGCCCCCGAGCGGCTCTTCCTCGCCTCGTTCGCCGACGCCAACACCCAAGTAACGACGCTGCCGTGGCTGCTTTTGCGCCGTCCCGACTTGATCAGCCGCCAGTCGATGGAGCTGTGGTACCCGTCCAAGTTTTTGAAGGCGGTAGAAAAGAACGGGAATGGCGCCGACCCTTATCTGCTGCTGGCCATCGCGAAAAAAGAAAGCGCCTTCGACCCCAAAGCGATCTCCATCGCCAATGCCCAGGGGCTGATGCAGCTCAATCCCAAGACCGCCGAGAAGCTAGACCCGGAGTCGGTGCCGAAGCTGCTCGAGGTGGATACGAACATCCAAATGGGATCGCGTTACGTGAACAATCTACTAAAAGATTTCAACGGCAACGTCTCGCTCGTGATCGCGGCCTATAACGCTGGCGAAGACCCGGTTTTTCGCTGGCGGAAACGTTACCCCACCGACGAGCCCATTCTATTTTTGGATCTGATCCCGTACCGCGAAACCCGCGAGTACGTCGGATTCGTACTCGCCAATTACTACTGGTACCGGCGCCTCTACCAAAGCACGGCGCCGTCGCCCGACGTGAGTAGCTTCTGGGCCCGCGAGCCCTCGGCCACCGAGGCCCCGAATCCGGAACCGGTTAGTGTGCCCGCGCTGGAGCCTGAGCACGAGCCTTGAGCCACCCCACCACGTAGTTCAGATAGTCGTCGTGGATGATGTCGTTGTGCAGCTCGTGGTAGCCGCCCTGAAACTCCTTTAGAAGCTTGTCGCTACTCGAAGCCTTGCGGAACAGCTCGCGGCTACCTTCCACCGGGATCAGCTTGTCGTGATCGCCGTGCGCAATGAGGAGCGGCACCGAGACCTTTGCCGCCGACTGCGGCAGCGTGGTCAGCGCCTTCAAGATCTCGTTCCCCTGCTTCACCGTATTGTACGTGCAGCACAGCGGATCGCGTTTGTAGGCGTCTACCACCTTGGGGTCGCGCGATAGCGTCGACAGATCGAGCGAGCCGGGGATCTTTAGATGCGGTAACCATTTCTCCAGCACCCGCCCCAGTTTGATTTTCAGTGGCGAAACCCCCTTTCCCACCTGGTAGGCGGGAGCACTCAGCACCAGTCCCGATAGCGCCGCATCCGTTTTTTTGCCGATGAGGGTCAGCGCTACTGTACCGCCCAAGCTATGTCACATCAGGAACAGGGGCACTCCGGGCACCCGGCGCTGCGCCTCGGCCATTACGGTTTCCGCGTCCTTCACGTAGTCGTCGAAATCCTCAATCCACTGCCGCTCGCCCTCGCTTTTGCCGCAGCCGCGAAAGTCGAACCGGAAAACGTGAAATCCATTTTCGACCAGCTTCGCAAACGTATTGCGGTGCCGCTCGCTGTGTTCACCCAAACCATGGCAATGCACCACGGTGCCCCGAGCCGCTCCCGACGGAGCTTCGTGCCAAACGCTCAGGCAGTTCAACGAAAACTTTTCCATATGCGGCTTAGCCTAGCATAAAAAAAAGGGCGGAGGTTTCCCTCCGCCCTACTTTATTCGGCTAGCTTTCCTTAGTAGCAAGCAAGCAAACGGCAGCGACGCGATCCCGAGGCGTAGCATTTATTCATCGCTCGCTGCTGCACACGGAAGTAGTTCATGGCCCTGCCCCGAGCCTGGAAAACGACTCCACGCCCATTCCGCACGCGGCAGGTAATTTGGTACGAGGCCTGGGTATCGACCTGGCTCCGATTCGCCTCGGCGTCGGCGAACGACACCGTGCTAAATGACGCCCCGAACAACATGACCACCGCTAGTAACTTTTTCATGATGAGTCTCCTTTGAAGTTTGTCTTCTATGGCACGGTGGAGCAATGCCCATGCCAGCTTGAAATTCCCGACCGAATAAAAAAAGGGGCGAGGGAAAACTCCCTCGCCCCTTTTGGGGTCAATTCAGAAAGCGACCGATTTAGAATCCACAGCCGAGCGGGCGACAAACACGCGAGCCAGCGCGTTCGCATTTATTCATCGCGCGTTCCATTACTTCAAACCGACGGAAGGCTTTACCGCGGGCCGTGAAGAGGTCGCCGCGCAAATTCTTAACCGCGCAGGTAATCTTGCCGCCGTGTCCGCCATGTCCGCCGTGACCGTGTCCACCGTGGCTATGGCCCGGGCCGCCGCCGTGTCCGCCGTGAGCGAACGAAGAAGCGCCGATGGTGGCGAAAGCGAGGCCGACGACAAAAAGATTAGAGAGTTTCATTAGGATCCCTTTCAAACGTTGTTAGTATTTTTCCACTGAGACCCACAAGGGCTCGCTATAGCCGTAGAGCAAGTCGTATGCCAAACGGGAGCTCAGAGTTGAGGCGTTTTTTAGCGGGAGTGAAAATGGATCATGAATTAATTACTGGTGTCGAAAGAACGGTGGTTGCGAAGCGGTACCGTGGCAAATTCTACAGCCCACGTCCCCGAAGATACGGACCCGTCACCTTTTGGTTCACGGCGCCGTCGTGAAAGAGAACACTGACCGGCTGCTCGAACTGGCCACTGTACTGAGGAATGAAAGTAATCACGACAGAGCAGGAAGCTCCCGCGACGAGCGAGTCGCTGCACGTACCGCCCTCACCGGGAAACGTTCCGCCCTTGAAGGCGAAATGCACCGAGAGATAAAAGCTGCCGCGGAAGTCGGTGGCGGTGCTGCCACCGGTGTTGGCTATCTGAATGTTTTTCTCGGAAACGGAGAGAACGGCCCGATCGCCAAAGTCGTACCAGGGCAAATTGGAGAAGGAGAGTTTCGCCGGTACGGGATCGCCGTAGTTTAGCTGCGGATCCCGGTCGTCCTGACCGCACCCCGAGAGTGCTCCGGACCCCAACACGACTGCGCTCAGTAAGGCGAACGTGTCCCGTTTGAATTCCCCGAATCCCATCGACCCCCCAATCAATAGGCCTTTCCCCCCGGAAAAGCCCACTGACTAAGCATGGACGGACTTTGCCGCGGAATAACCCCCGAACCGTGCTGCTTTCGTCACAATCTCAATAGGCCCGGCCGGCGTCGAACTCCACGATCGCATCGTCTTCGCAGGCGTAGGTGATTTCCATGGGGCGGCAACAGACCTCGCAGTCCTCCACGAACGTTTGGCGCCCCACGGAGAGGTCCAGAAGGACCGAGACCGGCTCCCCGCAGAAGGGGCAGTCGAAGTTCTGCTCGATGGTTTGGCGTGCCTCACCCATTCCTTTAAGATACCATTTTCCCTATGTGGCGCGCTTTGAAAGACGGTTATTTTTTGAGTGAGTTCGTTCCTAACGACAAGCCTCGCTTGGTAGAGCTCTTGGCGGAAAAAGAGATTAGCGATCTCACGCTGACCATTCCCTACCCTTACGCCGAAAAGGATGCCGACTGGTGGATTAACTTCTGCACCGAGCAGACTAAGAAACTAAAGACCCCCATTCAGTGGGCGATTCGCGATTCCGATGCAAAGCTCGTGGGGGCCATCGGCTTTTCCGACATCGTACCGGGCGAGTCGCACAAGGCGGAGCTGGGTTACTGGGTAGCCAAGCCCTACTGGGGCAAAGGCATTGGGTCAGCCGCGGTGGCGGCGGCGTGCAAGATTGCTTTCGACGAGCTGGGGCTCATTCGCATTACGGCCACCATCTTCGCCCACAACGAGCGGTCGGAGAAGCTGTTGAAGAAGGCCGGCTTCGCCCTCGAGGGCACCATGAAGTACCACTACTACAAGAACGAGCATCTGATGGACGGTAAGCTCTACGCCAACGTCATCGAGCCAGACTAAAGAGATTAGGCCGCAAGCTTTGCGCTGAGCGAGGCAATTTCTTTACCCAACGTCTCGAGCTCCGTGTTCCAGCGGGCGCTTTCGTCGTCGAACATTTCCTGACTGATGATGCCTTCGGCGAGGTCTTCCTTCGCCTTGCGCAGATACAAGCTCACCTTGTCGAGCCGGTGATTGAGAATGGCTAGCCGATCTTGCTCGGCGCTGCTCAATGCCTCGGGAGCCGCC
>JBGSST010000153.1:0-27077 GCA_041736915.1 Bdellovibrionota bacterium | reverse complement strand
AAATCTCGATCCCGAAAGATCGATTACGAGAAGGAAAAAGACATGTTGAAAGTATTAAGCAGAGTTGCGGCAGCATCGACGTGATTTTTACTCACGGGGTGCGGAACAGAAACTCAAAACGGAAAGCTCCTTCCATCGGACGCCCGGGCGCAGGCCACGGAGTTGGCTGAGGAGAAAAAGTTAACTTCCCCGGCCGCTTCGGCGTGTGACCTTCTGACTCAGGCGATGGCCAGTGAAAAGAATTGGCATTCCGTTCGGCGCGGTAAGAACGAACACAAAGCGCAGAACGTGATGATCTCGGAGGCATTGATCCAAACGATGCGGACCGAGAACCGCAGTTTTGACCCGGCCCAAAAATGCGTTCAGTTCCTGAAGGGCGAGCAAAACATCGTTGAGGTCGCTTCTGAATCGTGCGGAAACAATGGTGTTATTGGTGAGGAGCGCAACGACGTGCTTCGTTTTAAGGTGGGCAAGCTGATTCCCGCCGCGGTACTTACGGCGAAGCCCTCGGAAAAACCTGCCGAGAAGCTCACGGAAAAGCCCAAGACTGAGATTTGCGAGAGCAGCCGTTACGAGTTGACCCAGATCGTCGCGGTAGGCAAAGACAAATCGCCTGCCTTGCCTATGGAAGGTGAGCTCATTGTTAACCGCTCGACGACCATGATTGCAGAGCCCGCGAAGCAGGGGCAAAAAGTCGAACAGCGTCAGGGAAAATCGGCTGAGAAACCGGCGATGATTGAATCGCACGCCTACAAGTTCACCCTGAATCGTATGGCGGAGCAGAAGCCGGTCATTCTCGAGCAGAAGCCCGAGCAGAAGCCGGTAGTCCTCGGTCAGAAGCCCGAGCAAAAGCCCGTAGTCCTCGGTCAGAAGCCCGAGCAAAAGCCGGTAGTCCTCGGTCAGAAGCCCGAGCAAAAGCCGGTAGTCCTCGGTCAGAAGCCCGAGCAAAAGCCCGAGCAAAAGCCGACTGAGCAGCCCAAAAAGCCGTAAGCCTCTCCATTGGATCACCGTTGAGCCACCCCGACAGCGTTCGGGGTGGCTCTTTTCTTAAAAGGTACTTCGTCATGATTGCGGTCTTGTTTCTCTCGCTGCTTCAGGTCACCCCCACCGAACAACGGCTCATCGATGATCGGCTGCACCGCTTCTACCATCGAGATGAAACGCTTTCGGACCCGATGATGGAGCCCGTGCCCAAGTTCAATGCGGCAACCGGTGCTCCCACCACAAGCCGCGAGTACATGAGGTTGACCGACGACCGCATCGAGAATCCCTTGCTGAAGCTAGCCCAAGCCAAAGGCACCGAGGCATTTCAGAAATGGCATTGCGAAACCGTTTTAAAGAAGCAGTTTCCGGATATTGAATGCGGGGAAACCTGCTCGCATTTTGGGGAGCACGACCGGGTAGAAGACCTAATAGATAGCTGGATCGCGCCCAAAGACATCGTTCGTGAGATGAGCACCCTGCCCACTGAAGGGGTCACCGGCCTACCTTTGTGGTCGGATGACTATTGGCGAACCCAGTGGGGCGAGACCTCTTACCGATACCTCGAGCGGAAGAAATTCACGAACCACAAGGAGGCCATCGCGGACTACCAGCAGCCGCTCACCTGGATCCTCATAGGCGCCAACCCTCTGGGAGTGCTGCTCACGGAAAAGATTAATACCTGGTCACCATCCGAGAAATACGATCTCACCGTTGGGGACGACAACTTTACGCTAACGCTGAATCAGAAGGCGCGAGCCAGCTCTTCCGTTGGCCCCAGTGGGAGAGTCGAGGCGTGGGCGGGTATCTGCCATGGCTGGGCGCCAGCTTCGATCATGATGGATAAACCGATCAAGAAGGTAACGTGGAAAACCGGCCGCGGCTTTGATGTGCCCTGGTACCCCCACGACGTGCGGGCCATGGCGGCTTTATCATGGTCCGTCGATACCACGCGAAACAACTACGCTGGGTCACGCTGTTACACCGCAAATCCGCGATCCTATCCCAACGGACGTGCCTCGGATGAAGCCTGCGCGGACTCGAACCCCGCCACGTTTCATCTGGCGCTGGCCAACCTAATCGGAAAGCAGAAGCTGTCCTTCATCATGGACAAAACCTTCGACTACGAAGTCTGGAACCAGCCTATCCACTCCTATGCTTTTACTTACTTCAACCCATTGAAGCCCGAGGCCAAATCCAAAAACTGGAAAGAAGTCGCCGTCGACTACAACCCTGTTTTCAAACGGATCGACCGTTTTCAAAAGCCACTTACGCGGGGGATTCAGAACGGGCCCGGAAAATGGGATGATTCGAAGTTCAAAAAAGTAGTGGGGGTTTTGGCCACGGTGGTTTATGTGGCGGAGGTTTCTCCCCAAACTCCCGAGGCGGCCGGAGAGGCGTTGCTGCGGGTAACCTACGAGTACGACTTGGAGCTCGAGGCCGCGGCCGATGGCTTTCGCCCCACGGGCGGAGAATGGCACGGCAATGCTCACCCCGACTTTCTGTGGATCCCGAGAAAGAACGAAGTCACCCTTACGGGCACCGAAAAGAAAGACCGCCTGTACCATTTCAAAGAGGTTTCGGGAAAGCTGCCCTCACTCGCGCAGTCCGCAAGCCGAGAAGGCTATCCCCTGTGCAACATGGTGAGTGAGCTCGTGAGTAAGGCGGCGGAGAAAAGTAAATACCGGTGCGTGCCTTCGCTATGAATCAGGCGGCTTAGGGAAGCCGCTCCGCCTCTTTTCGATCGAGGCGAGAAAGCACCCCCGAGCTGGTGTGAAACGGATGCCGGAAATAAAGCCTGCCCTTGTCGATCAAAAAGGTTTGCTCGGAGGGAAAGAAAGCGGTGCCAGCAATGCTAAGAAACGGAGCGGGCACCTTGTCCACGAGGGAGACCGGTTTCGTGAGCGACCAATTTTTTTCTCCGTAGAGTGGTGGCACTCGCATCGCGACGGCTAAACAATCCGCGTGCAAAAGGGTTAGCGATACTTCCCGGATCTCACCGGAGATGAGCTGGCCCGGACCAGCGCCCGGCTGAGTCGGACCCACGTGAGTACGGAAAGCGCCGGCATAGTGGTAGGAAAAAAGCGGCGCCCCCGCACACTGTCCTTTGTCGAAGATCGCCTGCGTGATCGCCACTCCCCCCTCGCCCGTGAACTCGTAGTCGAGACGCTGGTGTGCCCCCGAGAATCCTGGATCGCAGGTGCCTCGCCAGATTCCCGGCAGGGCTAAAGAGTAGTCCACCGAGGGCGTCGGTATCGGGGCCGTTCTGTCATCGCATCCGGTGGCCAGAATCCCAACCAGCGAGAATGCCCAAATACCGTTTCTCAAAATTCCGCCGCTCATGTTTCTCCCCATACCAGCCCTTATGACTCAGCGATGAGGCACCCTCTGCGTCGGGGTGTCTCAATTTACGACGGCCTTGTTCCGTTCGGACCGGTCCGTAGCCGAGCTACTTACTTTCTCCGACCTAAGTGCAAGCGGTACGCCATTAGCGGAGATCGAGACAAGTCGACGCACACTTCCATCGCGGAACCCGTGTATCCTGAAGCTGCATGTCCCTAGAACCAGCTAATCGCAAATGGTATCGCCGCGGCCTCTGGGTACTTGGCGCTTTGGGCATCGCCGCGTGTATCAAACCACTCGTTATTCCCAAGTTCGCCGAGAGCATGGTGCTGACGATCAAGACTACCGATGCCGGGGCCATTGTTGGTAACGTGGCGCTCGGCAAAGTGGCGAACAATCGCGCCTTCGCCATTCGTATTTTGGCCAATGGCCTGCCGCTTTCCGGTTACGAGAAAATGTCCACGGCCCTGCCCTCGCAAGACTTTACGGCCAGTGGCCTTTCCTCGGGTACCAGCTACGACTTTTCGGCGGAGCTCTACCGCGTGAGTGACGGCATCTCGGAAGTCACCAAGCAGGCTTCGGCTACCACCCAAAGTGCCTGGACTACCGTTTACTCCGGTTTCACTACGGCGGCCTTTACTTCGCTGGGGGTGGCCTCTACCGACAACCACCCTTTGATGAGTTGGGCGACGTACTTTGCGGCCGGGTCCGGTAATCATAAGTATCTATTCGGTGGCATCAGCGATTTCGGTGGTGGGGCCGCGAACTCGAACTTGCTCTGGAAACTCGATGCGCAGGACCGGTGGACGCCACTGACCGGAACGCTCGGCGCCGTCGGCGACGCCGACAATACGGAGGCCGTCTTCGGTAGCGCAGGGGTCGCTTCGCTCGCGAACACTCCGCCGGGCTTGAATGGCCACTACACCGATCCGATCGCCGTTCAGAATGCCTGCGTGGATCCCTCCGGTAACTTCTGGATCTACGGCGGCATCAGCTTTGGGTGGGCCGGACAAAATACCCTGTGGCGTTTCAACGAGGCCACCGGGTGGACGTGGATGTCGGGAACCGCGAACGCGCTGAATGGTTACACCGATCGTTCCCCCGTCCACGGCGTTCAGGGGGTCGAAGGGCCGGCGGTGGATCCCGGAAACCGCTACAGCACGAATCTATTTTGCGGACAGGACGGACTCGTCTACCTGTTCGGGGGAAAAATTCGGGTAGGCGTTGCGGGCAATACTTACTTCCGGCACAACACCCTCTTTCGTTTCAATCCGCAGTCCGGGCAGTGGGCGTGGCTGAAGGGCTCCGTCATCTCGGGGGCCGGTGGGACCTACGGCACTAAGGGCGTGGCCGCCCCCGCCAATGTACCCGGCGCGCGCGACTCCGCCGGAAGCTGCGTGCACAAGGACGGTACGTTCT
Source organism: Bdellovibrionota bacterium (assembly GCA_041736915.1). Taxonomy (GTDB): domain Bacteria; phylum Bdellovibrionota; class FAC87; order UBA2466; family UBA2466; genus JBGSST01. The sequence continues at coordinate 22,334 of JBGSST010000153.1, read as the reverse complement.
GGCTGTTCGGCGGCAAAGGAAACGCCAATGCTTTGACCCCCGGGGAAGGTGCCCTTTCCGACGTGTGGAGATTCGACGGCACGAACTGGGCGTGGATGGGCGGAAGCGATCTCGCCGACGTGGTAGCCGACTGGGGCACCAAAAACGTGGAGGCCGCCAGCAACACGCCGGGTGGCCGGCAGACGCCCCTTTTTTGCGGCCCGGGTGACAATGAGCTGACGCTCGCGGGCGGCTACCCCTTGACCGCCGTGGGTAACCTCTACCCAGGATTGCCCAACGGGCCGCAGGACGTGTGGCGCTTCAGCACCACGACGGGAAATTTCAAATGGCTTCACGGTCACAACAGTTTCGCGTCCGAGGCCACGGCCAAGTTCGGAACCGCGGGTATCCCCGCCGTGGATAACCTACCCGTTGGCGGTTTCTATCCTTCCTGGATGGATTCCGACGGCACGCTTTACCTACTGGGCATGTGGGGAAGTGGGTCGCTGATGAAGTGGAAATGATCATTACGAATCAAAATATGAGCCCATCACTCGTATGCGAGCTTCTCCAACTTGGATCGTAGAGTCTCGTCGATGAGACCGTCGGATAAAATCCGGCGTACCATGGCGGGATCGGTTCGCAGCCACCACGAGATCAAGGAGCGGCGGGAGCCATCTTCATCGGCCACGCGCTTCAGTTTAGGCAGAAAATAGTCTCGGTACCAATCGCGCCCGTCCCGGTGGGCCAAGCGTACTTCCCGAATGGCTTCGTGCAGCTCGGCACTCGTGTCAAAAAAGACTGCGCCGTTGGAGATTGTTTTGAGTTGCTGATTCATTTCCATCGCGTCCACCGTAAGGTGGGCAACGTCCGTGTTCTTCAGTACGTCTCGCAACGTCAGGCAGGCCGCGAAGACGTCGCGTACCGGGTGCAAGGGTTTGGCGGGATCGTGGTAACTGGGATGCAGGTATTCCGTAGTGGCCATCAACCGGGGAGGTACCGTGTCCGTCATCCCGGCAATGCCGAAGTCGATGAGGCGAATGCTACCGTCGGGCCGAAGCAGAATATTCTCGGGTTTAATGTCGGCGTGAACCACCCCCGACGCGTGAACCGCCACTAATGTCTCGGCGAGCTGTTCGGCCGCCTTCAGGACTTCCTCCGGTGACAGCTTCACTTCGTGTAACGATTTCCCCTCGACGAACGGCATGAGGATCGCTGGCATCTCGCGGGTGCCTACACTCTCTACCGGTAGCACCCGTTCGGCCCCGGGCATGCCGGCCTTCCGAATCTTGGCGGTAACCTTCTGCTGAAACTGATTTCGCTTCTGCAAATCGAGCATACCCACCGGATCGCGTACGTGTTCGGAACGGGGAATTTTGAGCGCCGCCCGACTCCCGTCCCGTTTGCTGACCCCGACGAAGACTTCACCCTGACCACCCAAGCCGGCCGCTTCGATTCCGGTGTGTAGGTCTTCCCCGCGGACCACGTGAAGGTGTTCGCGCAGCAATGCCGTACGCTTGGAAACGGGAAAGCTTTCGTCATAAAGCAGCTCGGTCTGAATGTGGGACAGCACGCGCGTGCAGGTGGTTTCGCTGGCCCACGCTACCGCGGGCGCGAGCAGCCACGCCGCCAAAGGCCAAGAGACAAAAAACTTCCAAATTGTCGATTTCGTTCCCACCCCGGACCTAACCTGCCCCTATTTAGTGAACGCAAGGAGCATACCGTGGGGACTAAAGGTAACCCATTGATTTGAAGGGCTGATTTTGGGGGCCCGACTTCACGCCTATCCAAACTTTTTACAGCGGAGCTAGAGGTAAACATTCCCGCCCCCCGAGCATGGTAAGCTAAGAAGGTGCTCACCCGACTTTTCGTAGCGGCGTTTTTGTCGACGGTACCTCACGCTGCGTCCATGACTCCGCAGTGTCTCACCCACTTTGCCACGTTGGCCCCCGGCGATCCGGAAGCCGAAGAACTGGTCTCGAAGACCTATGAAGAGCTTCTCGATCAGCTAGGCGTTGCGCTCAGCCCGGAAACGATCGCGGCCATGCGCAAGAATGAAAAGCCGTTCGAGGTGCCCGATCAGAATGGTGCTGACTTGCACACCCTTCAACGTCGCATGAAAGAGTTTGAAGAGTTGGTGCGCAAAAAGGAATGGGACACTCCGGCCGTAAGGTCCCACCTGTTAGGAGCACTCGACCGGCGGCTCGCCGCGCTGGGGGTGGCCAGCGAAAAGCAGTCCGTGGCTCAAGAAGCCACCTGGAAGGATTTCACGATCGCCTTACCGCGGCCGACCGACGCGATCGAGTCGCCCGATGGTCGATATCTCGTCTCCACCAACTGCGGCCCGGGAACGAAGGGCGCCTGGACCATCAACGTGTACGATCGCAAGGCCGGAACACTGACCGAAGTTCCCGGCGCTACCGGATACCATTCTGACCCTTTCTTCTCTGTCGATGGTAGTGAGCTTCGCTTTCCGATGGAGAAACATGTCTTCAGGATTGTGCCATTCAAAGACGGCGTGGCGGACTGGTCGAAGGCTCGCGTTATCGGCGAGGCGAACGGCGTGAGCTGGCCACGCGATTACGAGCACGGCGTGACGCCCCACCGCTTCGTGGCGGGTTACCACCCCCATCAATTGGCAGTTTTCGACACGAGCACCAACACACGAACGAAGGTCAAGATCGACGAGTTCTTGGAGACGCCAGGAACTAACCTCCCCGGTGCGAAGAATATGCGCAGCTGGGGCGTCGTGCCCGGTACGGACGATATGTTTCTGCTCTACAGCGACGAAGCGACGAAGAAAGCCCACGTAGTCGTCGCCAGCCTTTCGGCCGACGGGGTGCTCAAACGAAAAGAGATCCGCGGCTCGTGGAAATATAAGACCGACAAACATGATGGGCGCGACCCCTACCACGCTACGTTCACCCGCGACGGGAAGAAGATCCTGCTGTGGGGTGGCAGTTCGGATGGTTCACTTACCGTGCTCGACGGCGTGAACGCCACCCCGCGCACCTTGTTCTTCGACGAGGCCGGCGAACGCAATAAGAAGCTCGAAGTGCAAAGGGTGGAAGTAAACCCCAAGACCGGAGAGCTGGCCGTGCTCTACAAGCACCCCTGGACCGCCGTACGCAAGGGCGGTTACTCCGTCGAGATCTTGGACCCCGACACGTTGGCGAAGAAAGGGGCCTTCGACCTGCCCAAGAACTTTTCTCAGGCAAAGTTCTCCGCGGATGGGGAAACCATGCTCGCCAATGACTCCACCAATGAGGTCTTGGTCATCAACTACCAGCAAAAGACCAACTAACTCTCCTCCATAATTCCTCCCCAATTTCTGGTCATAATCAGATCTCCTGTCCTCCCTTCTTTGGGCACTCTCTACATGAATTTTAGAACGTTAGCTGTTTTGCTCTGCACGCTTGCGCTTAGCGGCTGCACTTGGTTCGAAGGATCACGTGGCGGCAGCTCTTTGTGCAGTCGAAACTCCGTAAATCCTCGCACCGGAGTGAGCGTTTGCAATAACGGACCTTCCATTCCGACCGACGGAGTCGGGGGAGCCGCGTCGCAGGTCTTCCCGCCCGAAGCGTTCCGCAACCACGCCAATCTCTTGTCCCTAATCAACTACGTTCAGTACCACGGGCTAGACACCCGTGCCGGTTTTGAATCGCTCATCGCGACCAAGCATTCGGCTCTACCGCTAGATTTTACGCTCTGGTCCGATCGCTTGCAGCTCGCCTCTTCGGCGGACTACGCCCGCCTAAAGTACATTCTCGAATACTTGTCCCTCACCGAGTTTGACGCGCTATGGAACTTAATGAACCGTTTCAATTTACCGACCCTGCCCATGGTCGAGGCGAACCTCGAGCTTCTGCTCGCTGCGATTCAGTCTCCGCTGGATGAGCAAATTTTGGTACCGGCCATCGTTTACTCTCGCACGCGCGCGAATGCGGTGGCGGCCTGGTCCTTCGCCTCGCCCTCTGCCCGGCAGTTCACCACCGCGGCCGTTCTCACGGTAGAGATGCCGAGTGGCGGCCCCCAGATAGTTCGGGTAGACCGCGATGGTCTCGGCGCGGGGCTGCTGCAAACGTTCACCGGACTCTCCTTTCCGGCCGAGGGGAATTACGCGGCTAAGATTCAGCTCCTCGACTCGGCCGATGGGCCGTTTGCCGAATCGGAGTTCTCCATTTTCGTCGATACCGTGGCTCCTACGATCACGATGCTGGTCGGTCGCGACGTGGCTAATTTTTGCCAAGGAAGTGCATTAGCCGCCGCCACCGTAGTCTCGACCAAAGTAATCCCGGTAAGCTATTGCGCCGCTGACCCCGGCAATCCCAGTTCTGGCGTCAAACAGGTTTGCATTCAGGCGGCCACTAGTCCCGCGGCTCCCGCCCCCGATTCACCCTGCTGGCAACCGGCCCAGGAAACGCTACGACCGGTGGTACTGTCGCCGGGCGCGAACCAGGTTTACGCGCACGTAAAGGACAATGCGGGGTACGTGTCCCAAATAAGCGGCGGCGTCACACTAAATTTGGGATTGGCGCCCAAGGTGGAAATTCTGGAACCGAAGCCACAAGAAGTTTCGGCGGCAAAGTGGCAGGCCGGCCAGAGCCACACCTTCCGGTTTAAAGTCACCGACGACGACACGACGTTTTCAAGCCTGCGAACGGTGATTTCACTGCTCGACGCAAACGACGACGCTAACTTCCGCCATCTGGCGTGCAATTTTTCTAACGATGCCGTTACCCAGTTCTGCCCGGACGGCGCAGTGCCTTCGTCGCCCCTCATCTCTAGCTCCGCCGTTTCGCAGACCTTCAGTTTCACGTTCGTGGTTCCCGCCGATTGGGACCAAAACAAAAAGTATCTACTACTCGCCACGGTAATCGATCAGTCCGGAAACGCTTCGATTCGCTCGTCCCAGGAGTTGAATGCGCCCTATGAGGTAGTGGCCGGAGTCACCTACCGGGGTATTGGCGGAACGGGTACCACCATGGCCGCCGATAGCCACACCGGGCTTCATATCGTTTCGGATCGCCGTGGCTCGCTTCTGATTCCCGCCAGGAACCTGCGCTTCTCTAGCAGCACCGACAACCGCTCGTGCCGTATGCTTCGGCTGGGAGCCACGGACCGGACCGCTTTTGATTGCCCCGATGTCATTGAAACCCCGTACGCCAGTTCGCTGTTGGGGTATCCCTGGGCGTACGATTCGACACGGGACGTGTTTTACGCCCGCATCAATCACGCCAACCAGCGTTTGATCGGCAAGATTGACTTCAATGCTCGCCGACTCGACATCGTCTTCGGCGGCGCGGGCAAAACAAATCTCACTTCCAATTTGCCGCCCCAAGCCCTGTCTACCGACTACCGCAACAGCAGCGTTTACAGCTTCCTCTTCTTCGATGCGGCAAGCCAGACTTTGCTATTTCGATCCCGCTCACAACTTTACGCCATCGGTCCGCAGAATCAGCTCCGGTTCATCGCCGGGGCCGACCTCGGAGCCGACTTTCCGCCCGATCAGAATGACGTCGCACAGGCGGCCCTTGTTCTGCCGGACGAGGATGAACCGTTTGCCTTCTCGACGGATCGCCGGTTGTTAATCAGTGGCGAGAAAGCCGCCAACAAGCCGTTTGGTTCCTTCTGGGGACTTCAGTACCTTGCCGGACCGCTTGATTTCAGCAATCCGGCGGCGCCCACGGATCTTATCAAGATTTCGACTCCGGCCGGGACTGACCGCACAAATTACGACCTTGGCTCGATCTCCTACGATCCGACGAACAATCGATTCTATGGTTCGAACGCCTGGGTTGCCCTTTCTTACATGGCCCTACCCCCGCTTGGTTCCCCGGCGTCGGCCTATACTTGGAACGATCTAATCCTGCGCAGCGAATCGACCCTCGTCGCGGAAGAAACTTTCCTTCAATCCTACTCCCCTAGCCAGACCACCCCTTTTCCCATCGTGTTCGGCGCTTTTCCGGTTACCCATACCCTGGCTAGCTCCTCGCTCATCTATTTCTACAACTCGATGAACGGAACGATCTTGTCGCTCGATCTCACGAGTAAAGCCATCGATCGTTACCTGGGAACCAAGAGCGGAACCCTCGAGAGCTCAGCGGCCCAAAATCAGGTGCTCGACACCGTACGAACGCTGGCCTTCGACAATCAAGGCAAGCTACTCCTGCGGGACTTTTACAGCACTCTGCGCGTAACCACCGGAGCCTCCCTCGAAAGTGGCGGACAGATTGAACGGCTTGATTCCGCGATCGGATTCGGCCCCTTCGTTTTTCGTTCCGCGACGAACGAAGTTTTCCAAGCGAATGTTTACGACAGCTCGGTCGGCGCCCAGGGCGGACTACGAATCTTCAATTACGACGAACTCAGTGCGAGCACCGCCAGTATTGCGGCCGCCGGACCGGTCGGCTATCCCGCGGGTTATACACTGAACAACAACCTGGACGCCCCCAAGGTGTTCGGCCTCAACGGTGAGTATGACGAGAACTCAGGCGTCACTCATCAAGCCTGGGCCTTTCAAAACGCCTTCGGACCGCGCAGCGCACTTACCGCGGCCGTACGCACCGCCTTTTCCGCGGCTGACCTATTCGGATTGGGGGTTAACTTTTGCTCGGGAGTTTGCAACCAAGGGACTTTGGTTTCGAATTATTACGCGGCCAGCAGTTACCGCTTGGCCCCGGTCAGAGCGCTATACCGCTGGCGGTCCCCCATTTCCAAGCCGGTGTATCTGACAAATGATACGGATGTGCTGCTCGGACACGCAGACAAGTTCATGCTTTTCGATACGGTCTCTAGCCGCGTCTACGAGCTAAACGCCGAAGACACGTCGGCCACTCGAATAGTGGGCGCCCCCGGGGCCATCTTCGAGAACACCGGAGGCAAAACCTACCTGGCGATCCCCACGGGCACGGGACGTGGGGTTTACGAGGTCAACGCCGCGAACGCCAAGGTCGACAACAAGTTACGGCTCACGCCGATTCCACTGGACTACGATATTGCCAACTTCCGCGCGATCCACGTCAAAGATGGTTTTCTTTACTTCTCCGATAGCGCTACCCAGCGCGTGATTCGCCATCCACTGCCTTAAGGTAAGGCGGTCTAGGGTTTCGTTTCGATCTCAATAAATTCGATGTACGGCGCGGGATTACGTGAAATGTCCGCCGCGGGCTTTAGGACCTCTTCCAACGTCGCGTAGAGTTTCTTCATGCTGGCCACGTTGGGAGAGGAGCCAGGCCCGAAGTTACCGTCGATTTCTTTCTGCACTTCGAGGCGCCGATCGCGCGAGAGGGCTCCGTCGTTGACCATGCCGTCGAGGTACAGGCCAAAGTCTTTGAGGTTCTCGGGCATCGTCGGCGCGTAGCCGTCGTACGAACGTTTGAAGTCGGCCTCGGTAACCTCGGCTCCCGACCAATTGGTGGTCATAGCCTCAATTTTCATGGTGACGCCGGCAACGATGCTGCTAGCACGATGGCGCCCCACTAGCATTGGCGACAGATGCTCTTCTTTGGCATCAAAATCCCTGACTCCGTCCTTGCGAACCCGAATTGCCTCTTGTGCCGCCAACGCTTCAATTAGCCCGCCGGCGGAATTTTTATGTTCGGGATGCTGGGAGTACTCTTTCCACCACGTTCCCGACGTCGGAGTGGCCCGCGTTATCTCGCCCACCCCTAGCTTTACGCTCTGATTTTCTATTTTCACCTCGCCCCACATTTGCGATCCCGCGATCTGGTTCGGGTAACGGCTCTTGGCCACGTCGATGAGATCAACGTGCCCCACGGTAACGCCGCCCCCTACCGCCAGCACTTGACGGCCATCCTTCAGCTTGAAGACGAGGGCCACGCCGTACCGCTGCGATTGCGGTAGGGCTTGTAACAGACTAACGCGACCCTGGGGTCCCACCAGTTTGACCGTTTCATCGTGGCAAGTGGGGTCTACGGCCTCCGCCGCGCCGGGCGCCAAGCACAAGAAAATTAAGCTGAGCCATACATTCCGAGTCGTCATGGGATCACCGGCCTCAGCTATAGTTTAGCAAATTATCTCCGCCGTGGCGGATGCCGCATCAGAACGCCGGGGCAACCACCCTCTTCAAGGGCGACGGTCAACGTAGCGCCCGTGCCGGCGACACGGAGTGGCGCCTCCGAGTAACTCGCCATTTCGTACACGATACCCTCGGCAAACGGATCGCCCGCGGCATTGCGCGCGATCTTCTGCAGCTCGGTCAATAGCTCGGCGTCGCGCCGCTCGTCGGCGAGTTGCTTGAGCACCGTCCACATCTCGTGCCGCTCGGAAATCAGCCGCTGAATCTCGGGGGTTTCCGACCAAGCCAGAAGGTCGGCCATGTACTTAACGTGCTCCTCGGGGGAAACGGTACCTTCGAGAAAGTCTCCAGCGCGGGCGTTACGTACGGGCAGAATTCTTCCCGTGGCTTCCTCACGTTGGTAGCCGAACGTCCGGCGGTGCAGCTTGGGAATGTGAAGCTCCATCTCTTGAATCTCCTTTACGTAATGCCGGCCACTCTCGGCCACCGCGTTGGGATTAACCGCGATATTCCACATCAGGCTAAAAGGATTATCCACCTGATAGTCGGGATTAGACGCCATGTGATAGTGCCGAAGCTGCGCATCGAACTTTCGGTCGAATACCTGACGAATCTTGGCCGGCGTACTGCCGGAGTATCCGAGATCGTAAAACCGTACTCTTTGTCCGGCCGCGAGGGTTTTGCGGGAAATCCCCTCTTGTTCTAGATAGGCTTCGAGCAACGGCGATTCACGACTAACGGTGCTTAGGTCGAGGTAATGCACCCGATTCAAGAATTCGGGATCGTATCGGGAAACCAACATCAGGGCGTACAACGGGATCAGAGCATCGCGACCGGTAGCGTATATATCTTCGCCCCGATGAAAGACCCGCGAAAACGCCGCGGCCTCGAGGGAGGCTCGTTTCCAGTTGCCCCACAGGGGATTCAGATCATTATGCTTCTGCGGCGTGATGTCCCACAGGCTTGGCGTGGTGACTTTGTTGAGCGGGGCCGGGGCCGGAAGCGCGACGGCCGATCCGTCGGCGGACGGCACCATGAGCCCCGCCAGCACGCGAATCCGCTCTTCCCAATTACTGGGGGCACGTTTGAAACGCTTGTTGTGAATCAGCTGGGCCACGGCGGCGAACGCCGCTTCGTCTTCGATGGCGAAGGTGTCGGCTTCGGGAGCCTGATTCATGAACTGAGCGGACCGAACGTCGTCCCAGGCTTCGATGCTTACCGAGTTATCCTGTGGCAGATAGTCGACCACTTTTTCGCCCAAATCGTCGATGGCCACCACGGGCGATACGAGCCCGAGCTGAAGATCGTCGCGTAGCTTGGCCACACTCTTGCGGCCTCCCAAGATGCCAAACTGTGAGGGCGAAATCATGGTGCCGCCCCACTCGTTGAGCGTGTGCCCACCGACCTTTATCTGGTCGCAAACGGCGCGCGTGCGCTTCTCGTCATTCGCCGAGGTCACCAGCAAGCGCACCTCGCCCCGATCCATCAACGGCTTCAGATCCCTAAGCAAAGACGACATGGCCGGACGAACGACCACGTAGCTGCGAATCTCTCCGGGACCGGTGATCTCGTAGTGAAGTCGTTTGCCGTCCGTTTTCCCGCCGCGCAACCGCTCTTGGTAGCGTTGGAAAGCCCCTTCGCTAGGCTGGTACTGCACGGTCTGCACGTGCGGATTCTTTCCGTACGTAACGTAGTCGACCTCTTTGAGTACGGTATCGTCGACATCCAGCATGACGTACACGGGCTCTTCGACGTAGCCATCGCTTCGCCGGTTCCACTTCGCCCCGTGCTCCAACACGCGAACGCGAAAGCCATCGGGAATGCGATGCAAAGCTCCCCCCTCCGCGAGCCGCGGAAACTTCTCCGCGATGAAGTGGTTGAAGGTGGTGAGCGGAAACTGGTCCACCTCGGCCGGAGCCACGGTTGATTTCCAAGCAAAACGCCAGCGAAGCTTAGTGCCATGGGGGTGCTGATTAACCAGCCGCCGAGTGCGTACCGCGAGCGTTCCTTCGTAGCCAAGGTCTTGCAGCAGCACTTCACTGGCCCCGGCCAGCTCTTCTTGCGAGACCGACAGCGTAGCCCACAGCGCATCGGCGTCGGGAGTTTTCGCGGCCACGGGCCGCGATAGCGTGACGGCTTTGGCCCTTCGCAGAAGATCCAGCCGCTGCTCGGGCGATCGTTGTAGCGCCGGGCTTTGCACCATGGCGACGAAGTGATGAAAGACTTCGTTCATGTCGCGCGCGATGAAACGCACGATCGCCTGCGGATTGGCCTCGAGATAGGAGATAGTTTCGGTGGCGAGCGATTCGAGCAAAGCCCGGCGTATCTCCGCGAGCTCGGAAAAAGTTAGCCCATGAGCCTTCGCGTAAGTGACGAGGTCCGCGGAAAAGGCCCCCTGGATTTCCGCATTACGGAGGGCGACTATTTTCTCGCGGGTAGGTAGGGGCAAGCTCGCAAATGCCCGGGCGGCTTGCGACGGCGTGGGCTCGATGGATAGCTTCAGCAGCGGCGACAGTACCGCCATCTCCCCCTCGGAAAACTCGACCGCGACGGGCCCGTCGGCCAGCTTGCCCACCACCGACAAGGCCGCCAGCGCGGGGCCTCCCGCGAGCGCCAACCAGGCCAGAAACAAAAAACCAAAACGCGTCATAACCTCTCCCATTTACCTGTAGGGAGGAATTAGCCTCAATTAGACGCACTGCGGCACCGTAAAAGAGCGGCTGGTTCGGAAGGAGTAGCGCACTCTGTGCTCAAAGCGCGTATCCGTTAAAACCGGGGTCAGGTTAACTTAGCTAAAGCCTCTACGATGCGGCGAGCTCCCGCCCGAATCGTGTCGGGTGGAGCGGCAAAGCTAATCCGCAGAAAATCATCGTCGCCAAAGCCACCGCCGGGCACGGTAGAGACGTGCCCTACCTCGAGCAGGTACAGCGCCAAATCTTCGCTGGAGTGAATAGTCTTTCCCTCCCCCGTCTTTTTTCCCTTGGTGCGGGAAATGTCCACGAACAGATAGAAGGCGCCGTCCGGCCGGTACGCGGTCAGCAGATCGCACCCCGCCAAGCCCGCCGTCATGAGCGCGGCCCCCGCCTTTAGCTCCGCCAAGATCGGAGCGTAGTAATCGCCGCCAAGCTCTAGCGCCCGCACGCCCGCTTCTTGAGCGAGGGAATTGGCCCCCGATGTACTTTGCCCCTGGATGAGATTCATTGCCTGGATAAGGGGCAAGGAGCCCGCGGCGTACCCCAACCGCCAGCCCGTCATGGCGAAGGCTTTGGAAAATCCATTTATAGTAATGGTCCGCGCGTACGCATCGGGCGAAAGGGCGGCAAACGAAGTGTAAGGTTCGTCTACCAACAGCAGCCGCTCATAGATTTCGTCCGAGCACACCCACACTTGTGTGCCTTTCAGCACCGCCGCCAGGGCCTGAAGTTCGGCGCGACCGTACACCGAGCCCGTGGGGTTCGAGGGGTTGTTGAGCAGAAAGAGTTTTGTCTTTGGCCCCACCGCCGCCTTGAGCTGCGCGGGCGAGATCTTGAACCCCGTCGCCATGGTGGTCGGAAGAATTACGGGCGTACCGCCCGCAAGTTTCACCATCTCGGGATAGCTCGTCCAATACGGAGCGGGAATGAGTACCTCGTCACCGTCGTCCAAAAGCGCCATCATCAGGTTGTAAAGCGACTGCTTCGCGCCGGTGGCGACGGAGATCTGCTCGGGCGAATAGGTCAGCCCATTTTCTTCGGCGAGCTTGCGGCAAATGCGGCCGCGCAGCTCGGCGGTGCCGGGAACCGGAGTGTAACGGCTTTTGCCGGCGCGCACGGCGGCGATCGCGGCCTCCTGCACCGAGGCAGGCACGGGAAAGTGAGGCTCGCCAATCGAGAAGTTGATCACCTCGTGCCCCTGGGCCATGAGTTTTCGCGTGGCCGCCGCCATCTTGATGGTGGCACTTTCCTGAACGCGGCCGAGTCGTTGGGCTGGTGTGAAATTCATGCGTAAGCTCCGTTAGACGGCGACCTGGTTTTCCCGAAGGGCATCGTTGAGTGAGGTTTTCAAATCGGTGGAAGCACTACGCGTTCCGATGATGAGCGCGCACGGCACCTGAAACTCGCCGGCGGGAAATTTTTTCGGCAAGGTTCCCGGAATCACGACGCTACCGGCGGGGACCGCTCCCGTGGTGATCACGGGCGAAGCCCCGCGCACATCCACGATCTTCGTCGACGCCGTCAGCGTAACGCCCGCCCCGAGCACCGCCCGGGCCCCCACGCGCACCCCTTCCACGACGATCACGCGCGATCCGATAAAGGCTCCGTCCTCGACGATGATCGGCTTGGCCTGAGCTGGCTCCAGCACTCCGCCGATGCCCACGCCGCCGGAAAGGTGAACGTCGGAACCGATCTGCGCACACGATCCCACGGTGGCCCAGGTATCAACCATGGTGCCCTTCCCCACGTAAGCGCCTACGTTGACGAAGCTGGGCATGAGGATCACGCCGCTTTCGATATGCGAGCCGAAGCGGGCGACCGCGCCGGGCACCACCCGCACGCCGGGCATCGCCTCGCGCGATTTCATCGGCAACTTATCGACGTATTGAAAGCAGCCAGAGTCCATCGGCTCGGCCGCGTGGTTACGAAAAAATTCGATGACCGCGGTTTTCATCGCCGTATTCACGCGATCGGTGGCCGGATCCCAAATCCGTAGCTCGCCCCGATCGAGATACCAAAGCGCCGCCGCGGTGTAGAGCAATAGATCCCGTTTCTCCGAATCCGCGCTTTGCACGTGGGCCTCGAAAAAAGACTGAACCTGTTCGGCGGTAAATGAGGGCTTGGCGATCATGGGGAAACTCGGTGGTTAGAAGGTTGCGACCAAAAACTTACGGTGGCTTCGATCAACGGAAAATGCAACGCGAGAACCCTCTCGCGCGGCAGCCCCCGTTCAATCTCCAGCGTGATCGTGGGAATGCCGAGCTCTTTACCCGTATACGTGCCCAGGCAACCGGGCGTGGGGTAGCCGATATCTTCGGTGACGGGATACCCGCACAGTTCCGCGAGCCTCGCCCCCCATTCCTGCGCCGGGCCGTTCACGTTGACCTGGTACTTGTGAAAGGAATGGGCGGACAAAATCGCGCGCGGGGGGGTGGGCCGCAGCAAGGCGAGCAAAGCCTGATTTTCAACCTCACTGCCGGCGGACGGTCCGGGCGGGTATTTTGGATTGGTCACCTCGGCGGTCCAGTCTTTTGAAGGAAGGTTCCGATTCAGATCCACGTGGCTAGCGTTCCAACGCTGTTCCTTGGCGACTCCATCCGGGTTCACCCGGGGCCAGATCCCTACCCCGATGGCGGGTTGGGTGGCGGCCAGCCGCCGAACGGCCTCTTCCATGAGCCAAACGCCCTCGATTTCGTCTCCGTGAACCCCTCCCAGAAAGAGAATCCAGGGGTCGGACGGGCCCATACAGTGAAATTCGAGCGGGCGACCCTCGGGGGTCGTGCCCAGTGAGCGTGAAATAAACATGCCCGCTAATGTAGCCGCCCGAAAAAAAAACGGCAGGAATTTTTTCTCAACGGGCCACGTTAAAAACACCGCATCGCCAGCGCCCCCCCGTAAGGACAAGCCAAGGGCGGAGCCGGGCTCATCTTCAAGATCGCGCATGGGGGGGGGGCGGGAGACCGCGAAACCATTTTCGTTCATCCCCGCCACACATGCCACGTTCGATGGCGGCGTTTTGCTCCTCTCTAGCGTCGGCACCGGCTGTTTTTGGTTCGCGGACGAGGACTGAGGGTATACTGACCACTTGGAGGAGAGAGTGCTTAAGCGACCATCGAGTACTCTGTTCTGGCTTCTGCTTTTCGCGCTCACCCTGCTGCCTTGGATCCGGGTCGCCAGCGCGATGGACTTCGGGTGGGACCTCGGAGGCGCGGTCCGGTTTGCCAACGGCGAGCTCTACGCCCGGGATTTTTACACCAACGTTCCGCCCCTCTCCTTTTGGCTTTTATCGGGACTCGTCCGGGTTTTCGGCGTCAACCTATTGCCGATCTCGATCCTCGTGTATCTCACCTGGGGAGTTTTTCTCGCCGGCGCCCTGAGGCTGGCACTTTGGTTTCGAAGCGGGTCAGACGGAAACTTGTGGTGCGTACTCGCCTTGGCCACCCTCTCCCTCCCGCACCTGGCCCCTTTTCACTATTACAACACCCTCTCCCTCGCGCTCGCGGTTTGGTCTTTGTGCTTTCTCCTCGAAGGGGGCTTCTCTCACCGTAGCGCCTTCTTCGCCGGCACGCTGGCGGCGCTGGCGGCCCTCGCCAAACAGCCGGTGGGGTTCATGGGCACGGCACTGGGTTTGGGCTACCTCCTGCTGGAATCGCCCCGGCGTTCGCGCCAGCTCGGCCTTTACTGTGCGGGGGCCGTTACCATCACCGGGCTACTGTTGGGGGTGTGGGGACAATGGGGCCAGCTCGGGGAATTTGCGCGGGTCTTTTTCTTGGACTCCGCTTCCGCCAAGCTGACCTCTTCGCAAGTGTGGCTAGTGGCCCTGCCGCGAGTGACGTGGCCCGAGCCGACACATTCGTTTATCGCGCGGTTGCTGCAGAGTAGTTTGAGCGGATTGGGTCTTCTACTCGCCTACTTCGTTTGGCGACGGGGGGCGCGGGAAACCACGTCGCCCCCACAGCCCTCTTTCGTGGTGCTGCCGCTTCTGGGGTTCACACTTTTTTGCTACGCAACCCCCGACTTCATGCTCAACGTCACCGAGAAAGGCCGTAACAATCTGGCCGACTCTATTTTTGCGGTGTTCGACGATTTTTTCATCGTGTTCGTTTTTGTCTCCCAGTGCGCCCGCTTCATCTCCACGCGCGCAAAGAAAGAGGGGCTGCTTCTCGCGCTGCTCGTGGGGTTTCATTTTGCGCTCCGCGTGGCGCACGTGGATTACGGTCGACTCATCATTCCGCTGTTCGCCCCCGTGGTGTTCCGATCGGTGGCGGCCCTTCCCGCAGTGGCGGTACTGTCGATTGCCACGCTGCTGTTCCGCTTTCCGTACGGCGGTTTCGGCCCCATGGCGCCGCTCGACTTTCCGGGAACGCGGGGGCTGCTCCTTAGCCGCAACGTCGCCCGGGCCTGGCAAGCGCAGCTCGACTGCGTGAGCAAACGGGTAAAGGGGCGAAGAACCCTGTTTCTCACCGCCGGGGGGCCGCATCCGCTCTACGGAGCCCTTTCCGTGCCGGCGGTGGTTAACTTCCACAAGGATCAGTATAACGCCCGTATCGAAAGCACCTTGTTTGCTAGCTGGCGGCGGAACCCTCCCGAGCTCATCGTGCAGGGGCCGTTCTCGCGCGCAGCGCAAGCCAGCCTGTTCGACAGTCCTGAATTCACGAGCTGGGTCGCCGGCCACTATGAACCGGGCGAAAGCTGCGCTGACCTCAAAGTCCGGCTACGTCTTTAGTTCCCCACGATGATCACGGGGGTTTTTCCGGACGAACCTTGGTTTTCGTTCGTCAGATAAATGAGGGCATTGCCATTTTCCAGGCTATCCACGGAAGACGGGAAGCCCACATTGAGGCGGTTGGAAAATAGCTTGAAGCCTGGTCCGGGACTGACCGTAGTGCTCATGATCGTTCCGGTGACGTTGTTCATCAAGAACACTCGGAAGCTCGATAAGTCGTGAGCCGCACTGTCATCCACGACGGCCGTGAAGAAGCCCCTCGTGAGGGCATCGACTTCAATCACGTCGATACCGACGTGCCGTCTAGTGACCCGGCCAAAAGGATTAACCACAATCAAGTGGCCACGGCCATTAGTGGTGACATACCCGCCGCTGCCCAAAGCTACGGTGGTCAAGAGATCGCTACCCAGCCGTTCTTCGGCTTGTAGGCCCATGGCGGTACCGGACAGTAACCCCGTCGTGTTGCCATACAAATCGGCCCGGCCGATATCCGCCAGCGTGGCCGAATCGGCCTGGCTATCGGCGATGACGAAGCCAGTATTCACGGGGGTAATGCGCAGAACTCCTTGGAAACTTTTTGCGGCAATCGTCCTTATGATCGCCCCCCGCGCGAGCGCGCTAGTATTCGGCTGCCCATTGACCAAGACCACCTGGGCCACCTGATCGGGAATGCTCGGCGGAAGAGCGACCTTCCCCAAAACAAAGTTTCCGTTCTTCAGCGCCTTGGTAAACAGACCGCTGCCGCCAAATCCTTGATCCGTGTAGGTGCCCAGAGTCGCGCCGTTCACGCCGTCGATAAAGAGACTTCGATGGACGACGGGCGTGCTGGTGAAACCAGAGTCCACCACGAAGTCACCAGTGATGAGTGGCGTGACACGTTCCGCCAACCGTTCACCCGGTACGCCGAACACGCTCCCGACCACCGTACCGGTCGTGCCGCTGAAGAAATAGAAACCGCCGCTTCCGTTCCGAAGCGTAGGCGACCCGACGACGTAATTTCCATTGGCGAGAACTTCGACGCCCCCGCGACAGATTCCATCATTCGAACTCTCGGCGGCCGTCAGCCTAATCAGCGACCCCGTGGCTCGGTAAAGCGAACAGGCACCACCATTACTGGCGTTTCCGCTGCGGGCCACAAAGTTTCCATTGGCGAGCGCCAAGAAGCCGTGCGAACCCAGTTTCTCCGAACTGCTCGCCGCGTGCACTTCACCAAGCTTGGCGCCCGTAACGCCGCTGGCGATCAAAAAACCGCCCTTGCTACTCGAATACGTCGGACGGTCCGCCACCAAAAAGTTTCCGTCGGCCAACTCCACCTCAAATGAGGTGTCGCCAGCTCGCCGGAAGAAATCACCGTCCGTACTGTCGAAGCAGGCGCTGCCTAACTCCGCGCCGTTGTAGCCATCGTGCAGAAAGGCGCAGGCCGTGCGTCTTCCGTTCGCCGTAGCGTTCGGATGAACGAGTACGAAGTTTCCGTTCTTGAGGGCGAGGCTGTTGGAAATATTATCCCGATTTCCCAGGTTGACCGTCGATACGAGCGCGCCGCTTTCCGACAACAGCCGGGCAAACGGACTAGCACTGCAAAAGGGAAAGTTGGGGCAACTCTCGCCGATTACCAGAGTACGGCCCGTTTTCAGCGGCACCACGTTGGTCACATCAGGCCCCAGGTTAAGCGACTCTTGGCGCGAAACCGAAACCGATAACACGGACGGAGTTCCCGGCGCCTCGGGCGGATAGGTCCTCACCACCGAGCCCTGCCGGGTAAAGATAAAGCGCTGGTTCGACCCCAACACCAAAGGATTCGTGAACACCTGGGAAGGGGCGGGGCAGGTCAGCCACCGAGAATCGTTGGCGGCCGGCGCCTGGTTGACGTCCTTCACCTGATAGGAGGTGTCGCGACCGCAAATCACGTGCAGCACGGTCTGGGGCGTGCGGGTCAATGCCTTAGCGGCGAGGCGCAGCTGGGGCAGGCCCGTGTACTCGGAGTAAGCGTTACGCAGAATCTCGAGATCAGACCACTCGACGAAACCATCGCGGTTGAAATCGAGAGACCGTTGGCTGGGCGATACCGGCTGACGCTGACTCGAAGCCAGTTCGAGAAGCACGGCCTCCACTTTAAGATACTCGTTGCGAGACACCGGAGTTCCCAGCTTTGCGACATCTACCCGAGAGATGGCCCGAAGGTGGGAGGTTTTGCAGGCCCCGCGTGTGGCGGGAAGCACGGGCACGGGCACACGCGCGTGCGACGTATAGCTATTATAAAGGTTAAAAATCGCCAGAGCTTCGGCGAGGGAGTAGGTTCCGTCGTGATTCAAGTCCAGCCGGGCGTGGGCCGGAATCGTAGGGCGGCCGGCGGACGATTGACGGTTTATGTAACTGTTTAAAATGTCCACCGCGGTCAACTCTCCGTCCCCCTGGTGATCGAGGGCCGAGAAAGCCTCGTAATCAGCCAGCTGACACTCCGCCACCGCGGTCACGAGCGGAGTGCAGATGCCGGAGTTGTTACCGTGGCAAAGCTTGTACTCTGCGCCAACGGCCGGGGCCAGGTTGGGGGCGAAGTTCGTGGACGTCAGATTCACGGTCTTTAGTCCGTTGGTTTCGCAGAACATGTTCTGCACGTGAATAATCTGACCGCGGGCGTTGAACAGGTGCGCGCAGGTGGCGAAGTTCTTCGCATAGGTGACGGAGACGTTCTCTCCGTTTACGGAAATGCGAAGCTGCTGAACCGCGTCCTCCGCTTGGGCCACTTGGGGAAAGAAGACAAAGCTCGATACCAAAAGACCAAAAATCACTTTTTGCATGGAAGAGTGGCTCCGACGTTCAGTAGTTAGTAGCTCGGAAAGACTGGCGATTTCGAAGACAATCCAGAGTACCTAAAGACCGTGTTTGAATTATGTCGGTACGCAGCGGTTAGCCGGCCGGGCGGGCGAACCGTTTCTCATAAAAATTCATTAATGGAGTCACGGAGATCCCGTGCACTAAGATCGATACGGCAATGGTCGCCAGTACCAAGCTCGCCATTCTTTCCGCCAAAGCATCGGGCACACCGTGCGTGATGGCGTGGTGAAGGTAGTAGACCGAACCGATTCCGCGAATGCCGAACCACGAGACATAAGCCCGCTGGTCATTCTCTAGTTTGGCCCGCCCTAATCCCAGCAGTACGGCGATGGGGCGTATGACGAGCAGCAGAATGGGAATGAGCCAGAGGTCGCGATTGAATTGAAAGGTAAAATCCAGCAAGGCCCCCACGAGAATCACCGTGGCGACCTCCCCCAAACGTTCCAGCTGCTCATTAAAATTCAAAACGGCGTCGGCCATTTTGGCCGATTCTTTCTTCGAAGCCTTCGATGCCTCGCCCTGACTGAGCCGCTCGACTCTGCGCAACGCCAAGCCCGCCGCAAAGACCGCCAAAAAACCGTACGTGTGAATCGCCAGCGCTGAGCCGTAAGACAAACAGATGAGACCGACGGTCAAAAAATCATCGAGAATAACGGGGTGGGGATTTCGTTTTCTACGCCGCAGAATCAGATGCGCCACCGTGGTTCCTAAAATCGCCCCCGTGGTGAGCCCGCCGACGACCTGCCACACCACATCCACCAGCAACCAGCGAAGGCCGTACTCTCCAATATCGTGCAGGCCCAGCAGACCAAGCCCCAGCATGACGAACGGGAAAGCACTGCCGTCATTGAATCCGGCCTCTGCCGTAAGCGTAAGCCGCAAGGGGTCGTCATCTTTTGGGTGACGCACTTGCACCTCGCTCGCCAAAACCGGATCGGTCGGAGCGAGTACGGCGCCGAGCAAAATGCCAGCGCCCCAGGAGAACCCCAGAAACCATACCGTCACGGCGGCAATCATCCCCACCGTTGCCACCATCGATAAGCTGGCCAAGCGGTAAGCGGGCCACCACGCGCGCGTGAACTGTGGCTGCCTTAGCTTAAGTCCCGCCGTGAAGAGCGAGATAACCACGACGATCTCCGATAGCCGTTCAATTAGCCGTGCATCTTTCACTACATCGAGGTCGAGCAGACCGGCTGCGCTCGAACCGAGTAAAAGCCCAATGGGCAGGTACACCATGGCCGAGGTCAATGGCAGCCGCCGAAAGGTCAGCTGAAATGCCCCCACTATGCTGAAGAGAAGGCCCGCAATAACGTACCATTTCGTTGCACTGTCCACTCCCGCTCAGAGTGCAATCAAAGGGCCAGGCCCGTGCGGCACCGCTTTAGCGCGGGGTAAGCTTTGGAATGAGACTCAAGAGAGTCGGGCCGTTATCGTGGAAATCATCGCTAGCCACCCAAAACCCCGTTCGGTTCGACATCGGTCGCAAATACCGATCGGTACTCACCACCTGCGCGATGATTTGAACGTCCGTACCACTTCGGGCGGCCAGCGCCAGCTCGGGGATGGAAGTGCCGCTCTGGTACGCGAGTGACGGCGAATCCCAGATGCCGGTGACCGTGCTTCCCCTCATGTAGTACACGGAGTTGCCATCCGAATAAGCGGCGTGCATGAACCCGTCATCACTAATATCAAAGGACAGCCCCGGTATGTTGAACGTCGTCAGCGTGGCTACCTCGAAGTTCTGCCAGCCGCCGCTCAGGTTCGTCGCGTAGCCAATTCGGGTAAAGTCAGTGGCTATCTGACAGCGGTAAACGAGATGGCCGTGACCTAAAGCATCCATGCGTCCGGAGACGAACGTTGCGCCGGAATTGCAGCTTTCAGCGCCGGCGGTGTTTATCGAGGTGGGCGCGGCAAACCCTCCGCCCGCTGCGCCCGTCGTCACTTTAATTTCCGCGAAGGCCGAGGCCTGCGCCGCGACCAGAAGTGAATTATTCGGACCAGGTTCGAGCACCAAACTAGTGAAGATGTCGCCCGAAAGCGGTGAATCCTCTTCCGTCCACGAGCTAACCCCACGCCGAATCAACCGCAGGTTTGGGGCGGAGGTTGGCGTGATCGACAGGATGTAGATAGAACCGTTGGTCGTTTGGGTGATAGCCGTAGGCTCGTTGCCACTAGTGCCGGCGACCACCGTCGTTTCCACGTAACTGCCACTTTGGTTGGTGATGTACCGAAGCGCCTCAAACGCGTTGAAAAAGTAGGAATAGGCGATGTGTACGTACCCCGCGGCATCCGTGTAAATCGAAGGTTCTCGTGAATAGCCCGGGTCCCCAATAGGAGAAAAGCTCCACAAGCCTCCATCAAATCGGTAATGGCGTAAATTATTGGTGACCGAAAAAATCCCGTTGTAACGCAACGGAGGGATGGGACAAGTGAGCAATAGATCCGAGACCGAGGCAGGCTGGTACGTCGATAGCAACGTGACCGAACTCGACGTGCGCGTGTCGGCCTGCGCTTGGGCGACGACGTAGGCCTTGAGAGCGGGTGAGCTGGAGTAAAGCCCGGAAATAGTCGACGGGTTTCCCACCCCGTTCGCAAAGGCCAAGATCGTAAAGCGATACTGTCCTTGGCTCAGCGAAATCTGAACGCCACTCAAAAGTTGATTGAGGGTGTAAGCAAAGAAGACCTGGCCGTTCAGGTTCAAGCAATCGAGGCTTCGGTTCCCCACGTCGCTGGGCCGCAACGTATCGGACACGCCGCCGGAAACCGCAATGGCAAAGTGGGTCATCTGAGTGAGCAGAGGTTCATCGCGCAGGGGCTCCGGCAGCCGGATACGAAACTCGCGAACGGGGCTCATCGTCTTGAGCGAACAGCTGAACAAAAAAACGGCCAGCCCCAAAACCAACGAAGTTCTTATGCGCAGTGCCATGATAAGCATTATGGTAACCCACCATGACCACAACGACGATGCCTCACTGGTGAAACGCCGCACAAGCCGTTTAGTATGAGGCCATGAACTTTACGCGGATTTTTCTTCTTCTCGGCACCGCACTGGGCGTGACGATCTTATTGCTCGTCACCGCACTTTTCTTCGTTCAAAGGCGGCTGCTGTTTCTGCCGAGCCACCTCGATACGGCCGCAAAGGGGCAAGAGCCCTTCGTGGCCTGGCGATCGCAGGAAAAGTTCTTGGGCTACGTCAGTCGGGCGGTGGCGCCTAAAGAAGCCTTACTTTTCTTCCACGGAAATGCCGGCGAGGCGCTCCATCGCACCTGGGCGAGAGACCTCGCCCCCGCCAGCACCACGGTTTATCTCGTGGAGTACCCGGGTTTTGGCGCGCGTGCTGGCGAACCCACCGAGGCTTCCTTATTCGCGGCGGCCACCGAGGCCTTCGACGCCGTGGCCACGGAGTTGAATGTTCCCATCGCGGTGGCCGGTGAAAGTTTGGGCACGGGAGTGGCGGCATACCTCTCGTCGGTGCGGCCGGTGTCACGGCTTGCGCTCATCAGCCCGTACACTTCAATGACGGACGTGGCCGCTTATCACTACCCGTGGGTGCCGGTGCGTTGGTTGCTAAAGGATCGGATGGAGTCGGAGCGTTACTTGAAGAACGTCCGCATCCCGCTCGCGATCTTGCACGGGGAGTTCGACACGATCGTGCCCTTCGCGCTGGGGCAACGCTTGTTCGACGGGTACGGCGGCCCAGTGAAGCAGCTAAACGTAGTTCCGCGTGGACAGCACAACGACATGGCCACGGCACTGATGTCGGCGCCCGAGGCGGCGCCGTTTAAGAGGTTTTTGTCCGGGACGCCTTAGCAGGACGCGCTGTGCACTCGCCATGGCGAGGAGCGAAGCGACGAAGCCATCTCGTCGCACAAAAATGTGCCGCGAGTGCACCTGATGGCAAAAGGTGCGGCCTCACTTTGTGATGGCAAAAGGTGCGGCCTCACTTTGTACGTCCGCTTTGTTGGCAGGGGCGTGAAGGTGGTGTTGGCGGGGGCTGGTGTGATGAGGCGTGCGAGGCTTCGAGGTGCCGGGCGATCCCTTTCCGTCTTCAACTTGGCCT
>JBGSST010000147.1:0-10582 GCA_041736915.1 Bdellovibrionota bacterium | reverse complement strand
CGGCTTCGCAATAGCCCTTACCCCCGGGCTGCACGCGGGCATTGCCCGAACGGGCTAGAACTTTAGGCATCCAGCCCATTTCCAGATCGAGTCCAATCTGACATACGACCTGCGCGTCGGCCGCCAGGCGAATGAAATCCGGAACGGCATCCACGAAATGAGGATTCTCCACCCCGCGAAGCAGAGAAGTGACTTCGACCTTGTCGCCGCCGATTGCCCGCGCGGCCCAGGCAAGGTCCGTGGTCGAGGTCACGACCTTCATTGGGGTCGCTACGGCAGTAAAGGCGAACCACAAAGACAGAACGGCTATTTTTATTTTAGAAGTCATGGGCGGGGTGCGCTCCTAGGATAAAGACCGATTGAAACTCGATGTAATTTTGCACGCGGGTGTTCCCCGTCGGGAGAGTCTCCGGACGGTGATTATACGCCAGCCTAAATGTTGAAAACTCGCTCGGCTTCCAAGACACGGTAGGCACAACATTCCATTCGTGGTTTGGAATATCGAGGCCGAACGCGTCTTTCAGATTCAGATTGGAAAAGTAGTCGAGCCGCACGCCAAGGAAGAAATTTTCCCCGAGGTAGTACTCGGGATAGACATAAAAGCCGAACGTATCAATCGGGGCGGACGCGCCGGTCTTTTGGGTGCGGTACCAGGCTTCGGATTGGATAAACAACTCATTGAAACGGACGTTTTTCCATTTGGCCGTTAGGTCCATGCCGATCAATTTGAAATCGATATCGGAGTTAGAGCGATTCCCCAAGTAGCTTAAGCCGATTTGCGATCCGCCTTCGAACGGCATCGGTACGTAACCCACGATTCGGGCGTAGTGGGTGGCGACCTTGGGTGGCCGGGCGGAAGCCCGGTTGTGCGAGTGGCCGAAAACGAATCCGTTCGTCAGCCCCAGCGTTAGCTCCAGAAAAAACGGAACTGGCAAAAGATAGGAAAAATCCATCCCCGTATCGAAGACCCCTTCGAAGGCGAATAGCTGCTCGTGAATACGTGGCGTGCCGATGAACGGCCAATCATGTTGGTGAAACTGATTCAGCCGCCCCACGCCAAGAAAGAACTGTCCCAAACGAAAACGCGAACGCGGAATTAGTTTGGTGCTTCCGATCCAGGCCTCATGAAGCTCCAAACCCACGTCTTCGTTGCCGTGGGCGGCAACGCTCAACGTTCCGTCGAAGAGGTGGTCCGCGGGGGCGGCAACCATAATCTCGGCCCCGCGGATCATCATATTGGTCGGCTGGGTATTACCCGACGACAAATTGCCCTGCGCAACGGTGTCCACCACCCCCGAGATTCTCAAGCCCGTGCCGTCTTCCGCGCGAGCCAACCCGGCGAGACCGACTAAGCCCAGAACTAAGTACTTCTTCAACACTTGCTTCTCCTATCGCGTACGGTGATGGGGCTCGCCCACTAGTGCGGCAGAGCTGGCCCCGCGACGGCTACGTTCGTTACGATGGCGTTGTTGAGTTTAAGGCCAAAGAACGTACCGGCGACGCGATCGATGGCGTATTCGTTCTTTTCCAAACCATTTTCGAAGTGGACGACGTGACCGTGCTCGTGCACGTCGAAATCCAGCGTGATGGGCGCGGCGGCGTTTACCCCGGCAAAGTCTGCCGAAAGGTCACACTTTAAGTCACCGGGCGTGCACACCATGTTGCCGGTAGTGACGTACACCGTAAGCTTGTCCGTAGCAGTGCGGCCAAACACCAGGTTCGCTCCGCCGGCGAGCTTCGTGTCCGCGTTGGTGACCAGCGTGACCGAACTTCCCTTATCGAGCGAGAAGGTCACTTTGTAATTATTATCCTTTGGACGCGGCAGACGGAAGATCATCGAGCCCGTGCCCGCAACGGCTTCGTTGCTGATGAGCAGCTTCTCGCGTTCGAGCGGCAGGTACTCCAGCCCGCTGAGTTTGAAAGTGGAAACCGGATTCGGTTTCTCCGCGGATTTGCCGCAACCGATGAGGCCAAGCATGGCCGCCACAATCGCTATTGTCGGTAATTGATTTTTCATTTGAGTCCTCACTTTGATTAAGTTTTTCAAGTTTGGTGAACCATGGGTAAAGAAAGTCGCGCGAGTAAGCCGCCCCATTTCGAACGCCCGAGAGTGAGCCGCCCTTTGAGCGATACCGTGGCCGCTTTTACGATCGCTAGTCCTAGCCCCGACCCCGGATTTTTTTGGCCGTTGCCTAAGTCCGCCGCGCGCGTGAACGGGGCAATCACCTCTTCACGGCGCGCCTCCGGAATACCCGGCCCGTCGTCTTCTACTTCGATAACGAGCCAGTTGCTTTCCGTACGGTAGTGCAGGTTCACCTTCGACTTGGCGAACTTCAGCGCGTTGTCGACGAGATTGCTAACCGAGGTGGCGACGAGGTCCGAATCGCCGACCAGGGCCGTTTCGGTGGAACGGAGGGGCTCGCTCGTTAGCTCAATGGCGTGGCCGCGTTGCTGGGCAATGGGCGAGTAAGTTTCCATTAGGGTCTTTAAAATTTGGGTAGCGTCCTGCGGGGGCAGGGCGAGGTACGCGGCGCGCGAGTCGATGTGCGCGAGACTGAGCAGCTGCTCGGTGGTGCGGGAAAGACGTGCGCCCTGGGCTAGCATTTTGCCCAACGTGACACGAACGTCGTCGTCGAGATCCTTGCGGCGCAAAAGCTTCTCAATTTGCGCCATCATGGCCGCGACGGGCGTTTTCAGCTCATGGGATGCTTTGGCGGCGAAAAGGTTCAGGTCGCCAAACGCGGTGTCGAGCCGCTCGAGCAGATGATTGAACGAATCGACGAGCATGACGTACTCATCGCGGCTCGTGCGGTTGCCATCGGGAAAACGAAACGACAGGTCCGAGGCCTGGAGCCGGCCCGTCTCTTCGGCGAGACGGCGGAAGGGCCGAAAGCCCCAGCCGGCGAGGTAGTAACTTGCCGGACCCGTAAGGCCTACGACGAGCAAGCAGCCTGACGCCAGCATGCCGCCCAGTACGCGCAGAAACTGCTGCACGTTCTTCAAGTCCGTTGCCCCTTCGAGCCGGTAGTACTTTCCTTCGCGCTGTTTTTCGTAAGAGGTGAACAGGTAACGCGAACGATCGAGATCGCGCGGCATGCCTAGCCACGGCGGAAACGTGTCGAACACCATCGCCTTCTCGACGACTCCGACCCGCTCGGTCACCTTCAGAAAAATTCCTTTGTGATGCACGTCTGCGTGCCGGCTCAAACCACGGGGATCTCTAGGGTGCAGCCACACGTGATTGAACTCGTGGTCCATCTCTTCGCGCAGGTGTTTTTCGGCGTTGCCCATCACGCTGGACTTCACCTGGTAATAGAGTGCGAAGCTGAAGAGGGAGATGGCGGACGAGATGATGAGGAACAGACCCAGCGTAAACTTTGTCTGCAGCTTCATGCAGAAGCCTCGGTCTTCGGAGAGCCGAAGCTGTAGCCTGAGTACTTCACGGTGGTGAGCCAGTCTTCGTGATGGAGCTCGGTCAATTTTTTTCGCAGTTTGAAAAGATGAATGCCGACGTAGTTGGCGGAGGGCTCCTGGTTCAAGCCCCACACCGACGCCAAAATCTCTTTGCGGGTGATTACCCGACCGGTGTTCTCCAAAAACAGCCGAAGCAGGGCGGTTTCCTTCGGGGTAAGCCCGACGGACTCTTCGCCGGCCTTTAGCGTATTGGACTCTTGAATTAGCTCGAGGTCTTCGTACTTCCACGTTCGGGCCTGCACGCGGGGCGGCCGACGCAAAAGCGCCTCCACGCGGGCCAACAACTCTTCGAAAAGAAACGGTTTGGTCAAGTAGTCGTCGCAGCCGTGCCGGAAAAGGGTGAGCTTGTCGGCCACGTGCCCCTTGGCGGTCAACACCAGCACGGAAGGGTGATCGAGCTTCTCGGCCAAAAGCCGCATCAGCGCCTCACCGGGCAGGTCCGGCAGCATCAGATCGAGGATGACCAGGTTCCACGGCTGGTCGAAAAGCCGGCGGGCGGTCAGGCCATCGGGGGCCCAAACCACCTCGTAGCCTTCGTGTTCGAGGCCATCGACAATGGAATCGGCAATGTCCGCTTCATCCTCGATGAGAAGGATGCGCGGAACTTTCTTCGTAATGTCTTTAGCTTGGGCCATGGCACTCATTCCCCGGGGCCGGAAGTCGCCATAACTAACTAAAAATAATGCGGTTTGTCAATGTTTACGGGGCAGCGGAGCGCTGCAGTAGAGGGGCACCGCGCGCGTTCGCTTGCTGGGCTTTTTCTTACAGCCCCTGGCGCTGCTGTTTGAGCATCGACTTGGTCGGCTGAATCATGTCCCAGCGGTTGCCGTACAGGTCTTCGAAGATGGTGACTTTACCGTACGGAGCGTCGCGGACGCCGCCGAAAAACTTCACGCCGCGCGCCACCAGCCGTTTGTAGTCCCCGGCGAAATCGTCGGTGTTGAGAAAGAAGATCACCTTTCCGAAGCCCTGTTTGCCCACCCCTTGGATCTGCTCGGGGGTGGCCGCTTTGGTGAACACGATGCGCACGTTCTTGGTTCCCGGAGGGGTGACCGTGACCCAGCGTCGGCCGTCGCCCATGTCGGTGTCTTCGGCGAGCTCGAAGCCGAGAACGTTGATGTACCAGTCGCGGGCCTCATCGTACTCGCGGCAAATAATTCCAATTTCGCTGATGGCGGTGATCATACGAAAGAGGATATCAAAGAGGAATGACTCGTGGCTACGTTCCCGGAATCGACGGTCTGCGCGCCGCAGCGGTACTGTCCGTGGTGCTCTACCACGTTGCGCCGTCATGGATGCCGGGTGGTTTCACCGGCGTGGACGTCTTCTTCGTGATCTCCGGGTTCGTCGTGAGCAAGAGCCTCGCGGGCACGCTGGCCCTGTCTTTCCGTGAATTCATTACGGGCTTTTACGCGCGCCGAATCGTGCGCCTGTATCCGGCGCTGCTCGCGTGTCTCATCGTTACGTCGCTTTTCTCTTCGCTCTTCATTCCCAAATCGTGGCTCAGTAACGCCACGACCAAGACCGGCGCCGCCGCTTTCTTTGGCCTCTCGAACTTCGCGCTCGTGTGGTTTAGCGACGGCTACTTTTCGCCACGCGTGGAGTTCAATGCGTTTACCCACACGTGGTCGCTGGCGGTGGAAGAGCAGTTTTACCTCCTTTTTCCTCTTCTCTTTTTTCGTTTTCGTCGTCTGCTACCGTCCCTGTGGCTGGGTTCACTCGCTTGGGCGGCATTTGCCACCGCCGCCGCCCCCGATCGGGCGTTCTATTTATTGCCCAGCCGTTTCTGGGAGCTAGCGACCGGAGCTTGCCTGTTTCTCTATTTGGAGAAGTATCCCGTCGCGCGGTTTCGCGCCGGGGCGTTGTGGCTGGGGCTGGCGTTGATGGCGGGGGGATTTGTTTGGACCGGCGCGGGGACCGTGCCGTTTCCGGGGGCTATATTGCCGGTGCTCGGAACCGCGTTGGCCATTTACGGCGTGACGGCAATACGATCGCGATGGCTAGAGAGCCGACCCGCCACCCTCGTCGGGAAAATGTCTTACTCGATCTACTTGTGGCACTGGCCAGTGCTGGTGCTGCTGCGGTGGACCACCGGGGTGGAGAGTGCCGTGACGATAGCGATCGCCTTGCTCCTGACGGCGGTACTAAGCGCTCTATCGTACTACTACATCGAACCCGTACGCCGCTGGCCGGGGCTTGGGAAGCTCACTCCGGGAAAGATCGTCTGGCGCGGGGGGCTCGCCATCGGGGTGGCCGCGCTCATTGGGGCCGGCTTGCTCAAAGCGCAGGAAAGAATTTCGCTCAGTAAAACCCGCGCCATGCGCGTGTGGCATCCGATGCCGTGGCCGGTAGAGACCGAAGCCGGTCGAATCCCTGCGTTTCGCGGACGGAAACTTTTCGTCATCGGGGATTCTCACGTGGGGGCCTACTCCACGATGCTGGAGATGCTGCGGGCGCGCGATGGGCTGGAGGTGATCGAGTATTTTCAAGCCGGCTGTTCGGTGGTGAATCTGCTCGAGACCACGCGCGTGGGGTGTGGTGACTTCATCGCGAGGTCGGTGGCTGAAATCGAAAAGATCGCGCAGCCGGGAGACGCCGTCTTTCTCGCTTCGCTACGATCGGAGCGGCTGGGCGATCAGTGGAAGTCGTTCGATCTGGCGCGGGCGAAAGAGAAAAATGCGACCACTGCGACAAGCCAGCGTTCGGCGGTACTCGCGGAGGCGGACTCTTTGCTAAGGCGAATGGATAGCGCCGCGCTTACCGTGATCCTCGATGCGCCGAAGCCCGTGTTTCCGTCCCCCGCCTTTCGTTGCGCCGACTGGTTCAACGCCACGAACCGATGTGTGCCGCGCGATCGATCGGCACGGAGCCCCGTTTTTTTTCGATGGCGATCACCTGAGTGCGCACGGCAACCGCGTGCTGTACCCCGACTTTCGCCGGCTACTGCTCGTGCGCTGGCCGTCGGCCCCGTAACGGGCCACGATGGCCCTGCCGGTTTCTCCTTGGCCGTGAAAAAAAGTAATGGTCTTAAGTGCGGGCGCCCAAAACAGTTGGCATCCCGTTTGCTCAATCACTTCCGCGTTAGCTCTCCGGTCCTTCTGACGGCGGAGTTTCCAAAACTAAAACTAGAGACTTTGGACTTCCTCCTCGGGATTTACGCTCCTGCGCGCCGTACTTCGTTCGAAGCCATCACGGGAGACCACTCATGAATCGCTTTCTGACCCAACCGCTTTTGCCTCTGTACCGCGCCGTCATTGGCGTCGTTTTCGTCAGCGCCACCGCGCACGGCGCGATGGTGCCCAGCCATCGCGTGGAGTTCGATAAAGCCATGACGATCGACACTTCGGAACTGAACGGCCCTAGCCGCTACACAAGTTCACTGGATGAAGTCGCCGACGAAAGTGTGATGGTGGACCGCAGTGGAATGGAGTACCGCGAGGAGGGGTTCGTGGCGGGCGAGGTAACGGATGAAGTTGGCGATGAGCGATCGGATTCGTTCGACGGAATCGTCGTCAACCCGTTTCGCACGGCCTTGGACACCGTGCTCGATAGCGTCGTGGGTACCGATCAACGCACGCAGGTATTCGACACGACGGAGGTGAATATTCGTAAGATTGGTCGCCTCGCACTCGGCTGCACGGGCACGCTCATCGGCCCCCGCGTGGTCCTTACGGCCGCCCACTGCGTATACAACCGTAAGACGAGTAAATGGAATGAGAACCTCGACTTCACGCCGGGGCAGAACGGCAGCAGCAAGCCGTTTCCCACGGTGGCGTGGGATCGGGCGATCGCCGTGAAAGGGTTCACGGAGAAGGGTAAGACCGAGTCGGACTACGCGGTCATCATTCTGAAAGAGCCGGTCGGTAACTCCTTGGGCTGGTGGGCGTACGGCCACACGGACAAGCTAGGCACTAGCTCGACCATCAACATCAAGGGCTACCCCGGCGACAAGCCCGCGGGCACGATGTGGCACTCCGACTGCAAAATCGCGAAAGTGGGCGACGAGCTGTACGACTACCCGTGCGACACCTTTGGCGGTAACAGCGGCAGCGGCGTGTACCAGTTCAAGAAGGCAACGAACGAACGCACGATCTACGCGGTTCACACGAACGGCGTGACGCCGACCAATCCCAACAACTGGGGCACGCGCATTACGAAGGCCAAGTTCGACAAGATTAAAGGGTGGAAGGCGGCCAATCCGTAAGCCTTGATTTTACAAAATCCAAGCGACGAGGGCAGCGGCGGCCGGGAAGTCTCTCCGGCCGCCGCCTTTTTTTGTAAGCTAAAACTACTTGCTCGCCGTCTGCGAATTAGTTTTCGCTTCGACTAGCTCCTTTAGATTGTTTTGCCCCTTATCGAACTGATCGCCGATCATCTTCTCGCAATCGATGAAGATGCCGACGAGCTTGCCGAGAAAGCCGTTCTCGCCGGCCATCGACCAGGTAAAGCGCGTGCCATTGCCCTCGGGCACCAGCTGGTAGCGCACGGTGTTTACGGCCTTGAAGGGTTTGGTCATCGTTAGCTGCAGCTCGACCTCGGAGTGCGGCTCCGCCCGCAGGATCTCAATCTCCCCGCTACCGGCTTCCTGATTGCCGTCGAAGGTCATCTTGGCCCCCTTGCCGTTGGGCGGACCGGAGTAGGCGAGCTTGATGTTGGGATCGACCTTGATGAACGGGGACCACTCATTGCCTAGTCGAAAATCGCTCACGTAAGGATAGATCTTCTCCGGCGGAGCGTTGATCACGATCCCCCGCATGTAGAGAAACTGGGCGGGCTGCATCGCCACGTACCCGAGAAACACGACCAGAGCGAATCCGAGACCGAGCAGTACTTTTTTAAGCATGAGAACCCCCTAACCAGTAAGATTACCATACGAAAAACCTTTGAAGCTGTACTTCGACGCGATCTCCGCGTAACTCCTTCCACCTATGAAAAAATGGACCACCCTGGGCGAGACGGCTACCTCTGACGGCAAGAAGATCCAGCTGCGCGAGCGCGATGGGCGTTACGTCATCTCGCTCGACGGCGCGGAGCTGATGAGTAATCGCGAGGTCGAGTCGGAGAAAAAGCTGGCCGAGTTAGCCTGCGATGGCCTGAAAGATAAGCCCAAGGTGAAGGTCCTCATCGGCGGGCTGGGCATGGGCTTTACCTTGCGGGCCGCCTTGGCCGCGACCGGACCTGACGCGAAGGTTGTAGTGGCGGAGCTGATGCCCGAGATCATCAAGTGGAATCAAAATCCAGCCTACCCACTAGCGGCCGAGCCGCTGCGAGATCGGCGTACGGAGCTCATCAACGCCGACGTCGTCGACGTGATCGCGCGTGGTGAAGAAGAGTACGACGCCATCATGCTCGACGTGGACAATGGCCCCGAAGGGCTGACCGTCGATACCAATAGCCGCCTCTACTCGAACGAAGGGCTCGCCACGATTTACGGGGCGCTAAAACGCGGCGGCTGTCTTGCCGTATGGTCGGTGGCGGAAGACCCGAGATTCGTGAAGGTGCTCGCGCACAACAAGTTCAAACCCGAAGTGCACCAAAGCCGGGCGCACGTCACCGCGGGCGGGGCGCGTACTATTTTTATTGGCCGGCGTAGCGCTCGCTAGCGCCTGAACGGCGCTGGATCTTTTGCCACGGGTTTGCTTCGCTTCGCTCGCAATGACAGAAGCGCCAACTCACGTGCCGCAGAAGGTGGCGGCCACGCGTTCTTCCACTTTGGGCGGAGTCTGGTACTGCCGATACTCCGGCCGATCTTCGAAGGGGTGGGCCAGGGCCGCGACGAGCGCGTGCATCGGGGCGTAGTCCTCATTGTCTTCGGCCGCGCGGATGACCTCTTCCACGCGGTGGTTGCGCGGGATGACGGCGGGATTGGCGGCGTTCATGCGCTGCCGCACCTCCTCCGCACTTTGCGGCTGCCGGCTTAGGCGGGCCTGCCATTGCTGATGCCAGTTTGAAAAGGCGGCGTCGGCCGTTCCGGCCAGCTCGTTCAAGTGGCGAAAAGTGTGCGTGAAGTCGGCTTGCGTGTTTTGCATCCAGGCGAGTAGGGCGCCGCCGAGCGCTTCGTCCCCGTCTTCTTCGGTGAACAGGCCGAGCTTACGGCGTAGCCCCTCGAGCCAATACGTTTTGAAGCTCGTCGAAAACGGCGTAAGGCGCCGCTTCGCCTCCTCGGTGGCGGCAGTCGGATCCGCATCGAGGATTCCCAATAAGCATTCCGCCAAACGCGTCAGATTCCACTGCGCGATCTGCGGCTGATTTTGAAACGCGTAGCGCCCGTTCCGATCGATGGAGCTAAACACTTTGCCCGCGGAAAACTCATCCATGAAGGCGCACGGCCCGTAGTCGATGGTCTCTCCGGCCACCGACACGTTGTCGGTATTCATCACGCCGTGGATGAAGCCCAGGTTCATCCACCGGGCGACGAGCGCGGCCTGCCGATCGGCGACCGCTTCCAAAAAATCGCCGTACTTCGTGGGGCGATCTTTCAGCTCCGGGTAGTGGCGCGCGATCGCGTAGTCGGCGAGCTCCTTCAGGAGCTCCGGTTTTTGATTCGCGTGGCCGTAATAGAGAGCGAATTCGAATGTGCCCACCCGAAGATGGCTTTGCGCCGTGCGGGTCAGCACCGCTCCCGGAATCACGCGATCGCGGAACACGGGTTCGCCCGTCGCCACCACGGCGAGGCTGCGCGTGGTGGGAACGCCCAAAGCGTGCATGGCTTCGCTCAGCACGTACTCGCGGATCATCGGCCCCAACGCCGCGCGGCCGTCCCCGCTGCGGGAAAAAGGGGTCTGTCCGCTGCCCTTGAGCTGCACGTCGAGACGTTGGCCGTCCGGGGTCACGTGTTCTCCCAACAGCACCGCGCGGCCATCGCCCAGCATGGTGAGGTGGCCAAACTGGTGGCCGGCGTAGGCCTGGGCCAACGGCTCAGATCCCGCGGGCAGCTCATTTCCCCCGAAGACTTTACCGCCGTCCGCTTCCAGCGCCGCCACGTCGAGGCCGAGCTCGCCGGCCAGCGCCCGGTTGAACGCGATTAAGCGCGGCCCCTTCACCGGCACGGGAGCCTGCCGCACGTAAAAATCGGGCGGTAGCTTTAAGTAGGTAGTGTCGAAGCGAA
>JBGSST010000119.1:0-4255 GCA_041736915.1 Bdellovibrionota bacterium | reverse complement strand
CGATTCCAAAGCCGCCTTGGCCGCGGAGACCGCGCCGTAGGTGGGCCACACGCGCGCGCCGCCCGACGAGGTCATCGCGAAGATACGCGCGCCGCGTTTCAGGAGCTTTTTCTCCCAGAGGTCCTGCGTCCAGTAGACCAGGCTGTGGGCCATTACGTCTAACGTCATCTCCATCTGTTCCTTGGAGATACGCTCTTTCGAGTCCGTGGCGGTAAACGGCTTCAACGTGCCGAACGCCAGCGAGTGCACCAGGCAATGGATTCCACCTTCGGTCTCTTTTTCGATGGCTGCCAACACTTCGCCGCGCTTTTCCGTGTCGGCCGCATTCATATTGAAGAAGATTGCCTTCGTGCCCTGCGCGCGAATCTTGGCCTGAACCTCTTCTGCGTGGGGAAGGGTGCCCTTGCGATCCAAGTGCACGCCCACGATGTTCATTCCGATTTCGGACAACCCCAGAGAGATGGCCTCACCGAATCCGCTCGACGAACCCAACACCAGTGCCCACTTACCTTTTACGTTCGACAACGCCACCCGAGTACTCCTTTAGCCTTTCTTAGGCTCTTCCTTTTTAGCTTCGGTTTTCTGTTCCTGCTGGATCAGATCCGCTTTCTTCAGATTCAAACTATTGAAATCGGTTTCCTTGATGGTGAACGGGATGGGAATGTCATTCCGCTCCACCGTCACCAGCTTGTTCTTCGCCTTACCGAACTTCAGCACCGCCACTTCGGTTTCGGTGCCTTCCGTCGCTTTGGCGGCGGCGGCTTTGCCATCTTTGGTTTGGGCCGCTTCCGGCGTCTTCTTCTCGAAGAGGCGCACCGTGAGGGCCAGCGTGGCATCGGTCAGCTTAGGCGTGTGCTCCGAGAGATACTTCTCGATCCGCACGTCCTGCAACTTGGTCAGCAGCGTATCGACCTTGGTGGGGTCCACCGTGGCTTGGGCGTCGTCGGAAAATACCCACTTACCGTTGTCCTTCTTAATCTGCAGGCCGTCGCTCTTTTCCAGCCGCACCTGATTGACGTCGTAGCGGTTGAACTTGGAGAGCTGCAGGCTGCGGTACACTTCCGCCGCGCGCTCGACCTTGCTCAGAACCTCTTTTTCGACCTCGAACACCGTCTCCTTGTCCGCCCGTTTCAGGTAGACCTTTTCGATGTCCTTACCGTCTTTCCCTTTGGCCTTCACGCGGCCCAGGTGCACGACGGTCTTGGTCTTGTCCGCCTTTTCGACGGTGACCGTGCGGTACGCCGGCTCGAGGCCGAACGAGGAAAGCGGGCGGCTGGTCATGTCGGGAAAGTCGGTGGCGCGCGCGTCGAGCACGGCGTTCATCGTCTTATTCCACTCGGCGGTATCGGCCGGGATATTTTCACGGGCCAGCAGCCACTCGTCCTTGTTCGGAATTTTCTTCATCACGAGGCTAGGACGGCCCCGCTCGGCGATGTCCACTTCGCTAATGTCGAGGCGCGGCACGCTGAGGATGCTCTTGTTGCGGAGGTCTTTAAGGGTCTTTTCGAAGCCGCTACGCAGCGAACGGGCCACGCGGTACACCGTGTCGCCACCCGATGTCTTGGCGTAACAGTTAAAACCAACCGGCGTATTCGACCCCAGCCACACCTCTTGCGCGGGGGCGGCGGCATCTTTGCGTACCCGAATCTTGACGAGGGGGTACTTGAGACCGAACTCGTTCAAGTCTTTGGGCTTGTCGTCGATGACGCGATCCTGACGCGTGGTGGTCAGCGTGCCCAGCATGCCCGATACGGTGCCGCTATCGGCCGAATCCTGAATGGGCTCGTAGAGATTCCAGTCGCTACCCGACTTACGCATCTTTACGGTCTGGTACTCGGGCTTGAAGTCGGCCGGGGGAGTCACCCCTTCACCGGGCGCATTGACCAGCCGCTCGACCTCGAGCTCTTGAATCTGATCCTTCTCCAGCGAGACGAGAATCTTGGCTTTGTCGTCCGCCGTGTTTTTATCGAGCTTGTAGTTCTTTTCGTAGCCGAAATACCAAGCAAGCAAGGCGAACAAAACGCCCAGCATGGCTAGCGTGGTGTGAAGACTCTTACGCATGAGATCCCCCCTATAGTCTTAAAGAACGAGCGAGGCGCGGGTACCACTCACAATGGAACAGTGGGAATTACGGCTGCTCTTCGTCCGGAGTCATGACCTTTTGGACGTATCCGGCGGCCACTTCGCGAAGCGCCAAAACGGC
This sequence comes from Bdellovibrionota bacterium, assembly GCA_041736915.1. Taxonomy (GTDB): domain Bacteria; phylum Bdellovibrionota; class FAC87; order UBA2466; family UBA2466; genus JBGSST01. Next base: position 2,052 of record JBGSST010000119.1, on the reverse strand, counting down.
CGGCTTGTTGTGCGTGCCGGTGATCAGCGACTTGCTGCCCTTCGCCATCTGCTTCACGCGCTTGGCGGCGACGTGAATCAGCTCAAAGCGATTCGGAATTTTTTCTAAGCAATCTTCGACAGTTATGCGTGCCACAGGTACTCCAGGGTCTGGTTAAAGATGAAAATTTCGCCTTATCTTATGGAATTGATTAAGAAAGTCAATGGCCGGGAATGCTCAAGCCACAAGCCCATAAAGGGCCTCGAGACTTTTGAGAACCGCCTCGGTCGGGGCGGGGGGAGGGCGGATGCCACGGTAGGCGAATTTGTCGCGTGCTTCGAAAATCGTTTCGCACGAATCGATTGCCGTGTTCTGCACTTTTCCCTTCGCCAACTGCAGCGCTTCACCGCGGCGAACGACGGGGGAAGGGAGCTTGGCCAGCTCCTTCAGCCACTGAAACGCCAGCTCGTCGGCGCGGCCGAGCATCTGATCCCACTGGCTCGACTGGTACAGTTGCCGTACCTCTTCGAGGCTTGATTTCCAGCGGTAGGCCGGCAGAAGGCTTTGCGCGTAGGCGCGGCGCCGGGCGACCTCACGGACCGCGAGCGCCGCGAGCGCGGCGATTCCCAACAGCTGCAAAATCCAGAACCACGCCGCCCGGGCTAGCGGGCGGTAAACCGACCAGCTTTTGCCGGCCGCTTTGAGCTCTACCCCTTCGAGGGCGAGAATCGGATCGATGGGCGGCTTGGCCTCGAAGCGAAAACGGATCGGCCCCAGCATGCGGCGTTGGTACTGCTTGAGCTGCGGATCGAACCAGGTGAAGCCAAACTCCGGCAGCTCGAAGCTTTCGCCCGCGTGGGGAACCAGCGTGTATTCGAAGGTCTTCGTCATCATCTGCGCTACGCCCGACTGGTAGGCTTTGCGCGAGAGCACCTCCACCTCTTTGGGCATCGGTACGTGAACCTCGTTGATCTCGGGGAAGTTGCCGTCTCCCTGAACCGAGATGCGTAGCTGCGTGGGCTCATCCTTCTGAAAAAAGATCTCGTGCGAGTCGGCGCGCACGGAGAGGTGGCCGACGGCGCCGCGAAACTCACCGGTGGGAATTTCCGGCGGTAGCGGAGGCAGCGGCAAGATCGTGAGAGGCGCAATCTCGCACTCGAGCTCCTGCGGCCGGGGATCGCCATTGGGGTCCATGAAGGACTTCACCACGATCTTCATCGGGTTCATCACGTGCGACTTGCGTTGCACCATGGGGATAATACGGTAAGCGCCCACTAGGGCACTGCGAAAAAGGCGGGCGGGAAAATCGGCGAGCAACGGAATGGGACCCTGCCGCAGAGTGATGTTCTCGGACCAAAAACCCCGGAACTCGGGAAAACGTGCCACCTCTACCTCGACGGCATCTTCGTCGCCGATCAGTATGAAGTTGGCGGTGACCGCCTCCCCCTCGTAAATCTCGGGCTTGCTGAACTCTCCCTTGAACTGGAAGCCGGCGTGCGCCGGGGCAACCCACATAGCCCCGGCCACGGCTACCGCCCAAAAAGCCGGTACCTTCTGATTCCGCATCACCATGGTTTCCCCGAGGAGTTCTTAGCGTCTTTCTTGCTCTTCTCCTGCATCAGCCTCGCCTGAATTCCCTGATCCTCGGTGCCCATGAGGTCGAACATCTTTTCCTTCTCGTCTCCGGAGAAGGGCTGATTGTCGTAATCGCGCTGCGGCCCCTTGGGATCTTTCTTTTCTTTGCCTTCGCCTTCTCCTTGGCTCGGCTTATTCTTCTCGCTCTCCTCTTTCGCCATTTGCGCCATCTGCTGGTGCATCTCCATGGCGAGCTCCATGTTCTCGGAAAGGCGGCCGTTGATGTCAGTTTCGAATTTCTCGCTGCCGGTTTGGAGGTCGCGCGCCGCTTGGTAACTCTGTAGCGCCTGCTGCGGCTCCATCATTTTCAAATACGAGTTGCCCAACGCAAGCAGAGCTTTCTTTTTGAGCGTCTTGTCTTTGGTGAGGGTGGCGCCTTCCTGCATCAGCTCCATCGCCTTCTTTAAGTCTTTGTCGACGAGCTTGATCCCCTGGTTG
>JBGSST010000092.1:0-6669 GCA_041736915.1 Bdellovibrionota bacterium | reverse complement strand
TGCTCAAGATCGAGTGGGGCGAAGCCTCCAACTGCAATAGCCGCAGCTTCCGCTGCATCAGTAACGTGCCCATCGTTTTCACCGATGGCGTGATCATGAAGACGCTCTAACCTCCCTCAATCCACCGCATTTTCAACCTATCCTGGCCTACGTGAGCCTTTTCGCCCTCCCCTGCGCGTAAGGGGGTAAGAGCGGGTACACGGCGCCCCGGTGGTTACTGCGGCGCCGCACATTCCGCTTGCGTATTAGCGTGATATCACATTAACTCACAGCTCACGCAAGGACGTAGACCCCCTGGGAGACAAGAAAATGAAAACGGTGGACAAAAAAGTGGATCGAAAGGCTTTGTACGCGGCGATCTCGAAGCTCGGGACCGCGGCGGAGTGCGAGCGCTTTCTCTCCGACCTTTGTACGCCGGGCGAGCTCGATGCGATGGCCGATCGGTGGGAAGTGGCACGCCTTCTCAACCGCGGCGTTCCCTACCGGGACATCTACTCGAAAACCGGAGTGAGCACCGCCACGGTAACGCGGGTGGCGCGGGCCCTTCTGCACGGCGCGGGCGGGTACTCGAAACTTTTGAAACAGGCTGAAGGAAACTAATTTTATGGCACAGTCACAAGACCGTATTCGGATGGCGATTCAAAAGTCGGGGCGCCTCAGCGAGAAGTCGTTGGCCCTACTGAACCGCTGCGGCCTCAACTTCGAGATGTCGAAAGACCGGCTCTTCTGCCGCGCGGAAAACTTTCCGCTCGACCTCATGCTTTTGCGCGACGACGACATTCCGGAGTACGTAAACGACGGCGTGTGCGACTTAGGCATTGTCGGCATGAACGTGCTGGACGAAAAATTATTGGGCCGCCACGACAAAGCCACCGACGGCGTGTTCGTTTTGAAAGAGCTGGGCTTCGGCAAGTGCCGCCTTTCGCTCGCGATTCCGCAAGAGAAGGAATACACGGGGCTAGAGTTTTTTCGCGGCATTCGCATCGCGACGTCGTACCCGCGCTCGCTGAAGCGCTATTTGGCGCAGAATGACATCTCCGCCGAGATCGTCGAGATCTCGGGTTCGGTGGAAGTGGCCCCCGCCTTGAAGATCGCCGACGCGGTTTGCGATCTGGTGAGCACCGGCACCACGCTACGGGTAAACGGTTTGAAGGAAGTAAAAACGGTCCTCACCAGCGAAAGCGTCTTCGTGCAAACCCGTAAGGCAATTTCGGAGGAAAAAAGCGAAGAGATCGAACGTCTCCTCCACCGCATCGAAGGGGTGATGAAGGCCGCGCAAACCAAATACATCATGATGAACGCCCCGCGTACGGCGCTGGCGGAGATCAAGTCGCTGCTGCCGGGAATGGAGAATCCGTCGATTCTTCCGTTGGGCGACGATAACCAGCGCATCGCGATTCACGCGGTGGCGCAAGAAGGGGTGTTCTGGGAAACGATGGAGAGCCTGAAAAAAGCCGGCGCCACATCGATTCTGGTCATGCCCATCGAAAAGATCATCGGATAAGGAAACGCATGCGTACTTTTTTCTGGAAGAATTCCACCGACGAGCAGCGGCTAGCCGCTCTGCAACGCCCGGCCACCCTGGCCAAGGGCGACCTTTCCGCCAAGGTGGCGGAGATTTTGGCCGCGGTGAAAAGTGGCGGCGACGAAGCGCTGCGATCGCTGACCGCGAAGTTCGACCAGGTAGAGCTTTCGGCGTTGGAAGTGACGTCGGAAGAGTTCGCGGCCGCGCGTAAGAGCGTCGGTCAGGGTGCCCGCGAAGCGCTGGAGCATGCGGCACGGAACATCGAGAAGTTTCACCTGGCGCAGATCCCGGTCAACCAGGCCATCGAAACTCAACCCGGGGTAACGTGCGAGAGACAATACCGTCCCATAGTCCGGGTAGGGCTTTACGTTCCGGGAGGCAGCGCGTGCCTGCCCTCGACCGTTTTGATGCTCGGCATTCCGTCGCGGCTGGCCGGCTGCGAGCTGCGCGTGCTGGTCACCCCGCCGCGCAAAGACGGCAGCGTGGACCCCTTCATCCTCGAAGCGGCCCGTATCTGCCGTATCGATAAGGTTTTTAAGGTCGGCGGCGCGCAGGCGATTGCCGCCCTGGCTTACGGCACGGAGTCGATTCCCAAGGTGGATAAGATCTTCGGCCCCGGTAACGCCTACGTCACCGAAGCCAAAGAACAGGTCGCGTCGCAGTCGGCCTCGGCCATCGACATGCCGGCCGGCCCCTCGGAAGTTTTGGTGGTAGCCGACGCCAACGCCGATCCCGTTTTCGTGGCGGCGGATCTGTTGTCCCAGGCCGAGCACGGCCCCGATTCGCAGGTGGTGCTCGTGACCGACTCGGAAGAGATGGTGACGAAGGTGCAGGCGGAGATTGCCGCCCAGCTCGCCACGTTGCCGCGCGCGAGCATCGCCACGCAAGCGCTGGAGAAAAGCTTGTCCATCGTCGTCAACTCAGTGGCGGAGGCGATTGCGGTGAGCAACCAGTATGCGCCCGAGCACCTGATCCTGCAGGTCGACATGGCCGCGCGCTACAAGGACAGAATTTTAAATGCCGGTTCGGTGTTCTTAGGACCTTGGTCCCCCGAATCGGCGGGGGATTACGCCAGCGGGACGAACCACGTGCTGCCCACTTACGGGTACGCGCGTAGTTACAGCGGACTTTCCGTCGATTCCTTCTTGAAACAGATCACGTTTCAGGAGCTGACGGAAAAAGGGATTAAAGCGCTGGGGCCGGTCATCGAAACTTTAGCCACCATCGAAGGGCTCGATGCCCACTGCCAAGCGGTCACGCTGCGTTTGAAAGCGCTTGGCTCCAGGGAGACGTTATGATTGGCGATACGTTGAAGTTACTCCGCCCCGCGATTCGCGAGCTGCGAGCTTATAAATCGGCACGCAGTTTGGGCATCCAAGGGAAGATCTTTTTGGACGCGAACGAGTCCCCCTGGTCACCCGCGGGCACCACGGCCTTGAATCGTTATCCGGAGCCGCAGCCGAAGCGCTTGCTAGCCGCGCTCTCGTCGCTCTACGCGGTGAAGCCCGAGCAAATCATGATGGGCCGTGGAGCCGACGACGCCATCGACGTCATTGTCCGTTCGTTCTGCGAAGCGGGTAAAGACGCCATTCTCATCTGCCCGCCCACGTACGGCGTGTACGAAGTCGCGGCAAACATTCAGGGGGCCGAAGTCTTGCGCGTGCCCGTGACCGAAGGCACCGGCTTTACCGTCAACGCCCAGGCGGTCATCGCGGCGGTGACCCCGACCACCAAGATCGTTTTTCTGTGCAGTCCCAACAATCCGACCGGCAACCTCGTCGCCGCGGAAACGGTGGAAGAGATAGCCCGTGCCCTCGACGGCAAGTGCCTCGTGGTGCTCGACGAGGCGTACATCGAGTTCGCCTCGGCCCCCAGCTTCACGTCGCGGCTCGAAGCGTTTCCCAATGTCGTCGTACTGCGGACCTTGTCTAAAGCTTTCGCGCTGGCCGGCGCCCGGCTCGGCGTCGCCATCGGCAATGCGGAGCTAATCGCCGTGCTGCAAAAGGTGCGGGCCCCCTACCCCATCAGCGCCCCGGCCGAAACGGTCGTGATGTCTACGCTGGGCGAAAATGGCCTAGCCGCGACGCGCGCGCGCATCGAACGTTTGAAGGGCGAGCGCGCTCGCCTAGTCGCCGCGCTCGAAAAATGTGAGTTGATCGAAACGGTCTTTCCGACCGAAGCCAACTTCGTGCTGGTCAAGGCTACCGACTCTGCCGAGCTGCTAAAGCGAACCTTGGCGTTCGGCATCGTCGTGCGCGACCGCAGCGGCGAAGCCGCGAACTGCGTCCGTATCAGCGTGGGCAGCGAAGAAGAGAACTCCGCGTTCCTATCCGCCGTGCGGGGCGAACCGGCCCCCGTGGAAGTTCCGGGCCGCAAAGCTACGGTCACCCGCACCACCAAAGAGACTTCGATCACCGCGAGCGTCAACCTCGACGGTAAGGGCAATGCGCAGATTCACACGGGGCTCGCCTACTTCGACCACATGCTGGAACAGATCGCCAAGCACGGCGGCTTCGACATGACGGTCAGCGTGGCGGGTGACCTCGAAGTCGACGAGCACCACACGGTGGAAGACACCGCGTTGGTCATCGGCGAGTGCCTGCACAAAGCGTTGGGCGATCGCATGGGCATCGGCCGTTACGGCTTTTTACTCCCGATGGACGAGTCCGAAGCGAAAGTGTCGCTGGACCTCTCCGGGCGTCCTTACCTGGTTTTCAAGGGCGACTTCTCGCGTGAGTTCGTGGGCGAATTGCCGACGGAGCTCGTCTCGCACTTTTTCCGATCGTTGTCGGACGCCATGCGCTGCACGCTGCACGTGGAAGTGACCGGTGAGAATGCGCACCACATGGTGGAAGCCTGCTTCAAAGCGGTGGGCCGTAGCCTTCGTCAGGCGATCGCCAAGTCGGGCGAAGGGCTTCCGTCCACGAAAGGGGTCTTATGATTGCCATCGTCGATACCGGGGGCGCCAACATTGCCTCCGTCAGCAACGCGCTCGAACGGCTCCAGCTCACGAGCAAGCTCACCTCGGACCGGGCGGAGATTGAAAACGCCACGCACGTGATTCTTCCCGGAGTGGGCCAGGCCCGCACGTCGATGACGCGGCTTAAAGACAACGGCCTCATCGAAGTGATCAAAGGCCTGAAGCAGCCGGTACTGGGCATTTGTCTCGGCATGCAGATCTTGTTCGAAGGCTCGGAAGAAGGCGACACCGGTTGTCTGGGGCTACTCCCCGGCGTGGTGAAGCGGCTGACGTCGACGCCGGTACACCCGATTCCGCACATGGGCTGGAATCAGGTGGAGTTCGGGAGTGCCAGCGCCCTGACCGAAGGGGTGGCCAACAATTCGTACTTCTATTTCGTCCACTCGTTCAAAGCGCCCGAGAGTGAGTTCACTACCGGCCGCTGTGATTACAGCGAACGGTTCCCCGCGATGGTCCAGCGAACCAATTTTTTTGGCGTGCAGTTTCACCCCGAGCGTTCGGCCGCAAGCGGCGCCCGGCTTTTGAAAAACTTCGTCACCTTGAAAACCTTATGATCCTTTATCCCGCAATCGATCTCATCAACGGCCAATGCGTCCGGCTCGCCCAGGGCGACTTTGGACGCGTAACCAACTACGAAACCAATCCCTTGGAGGTCGCCCGCGTTTACCAGGCGGCCGGCTCGACCTGCATCCACGTGGTGGACCTCGACGGCGCCCGCGCGGGCACGCCGAAACAGGCGGAACTCATCGGCGGCATCGCGAAGAGCACCGGCCTGCAAGTGCAGTCCGGCGGCGGCATCCGTAGCGTGCGCGACGCGGAAACGGTTTTGGACGCTGGCGTATCGCGCCTAGTGATTGGCTCGCTGGCGGTGAAGCAGCCCGAGGTGACGCGCGAGATCTATCAGGCGTGCGGGGCGGATCGTTTTACCCTCGCCGTCGACGTGAATCTGGATGCGGGCGGCACCCCCATCGTGGCCACCGAGGGCTGGCGCGAGTCGGGGGGCTTGAGCTTGTGGGCGATGCTGGAGACGTACTCGAAGCTAGGCTTGAAACGCTTGCTCTGCACCGACATCAGCCGCGACGGCATGCTGGGCGGGCCGAACCTGGCGCTATACCAGGAAGTACACACGCGCTATCCCGAGCTCGAGGTGCAGGCTTCGGGTGGCGTGGGGTCGTTGGACGATCTGCGTAAGCTGAAAGCCGCCGGCATTCCGGCCGTCATCATCGGTAAGGCCCTCTTCGAAGGCAAATTCACGTTGAGCGAGGCCATCCAATGCTAGCCAAACGGATCATTCCTTGTCTCGACGTCAAAGATGGCGTCGTCGTAAAGGGCACCAAGTTCCGCGATCACGTGGTGTTGGGCGGCATCTTCGAACTGGCGGAAAAGTACGGCAAGGCCGGCGCCGACGAGTTGGTTTTCTACGACATTACGGCCAGTGCCGAGAATCGGCGGGTCTCGCGCGAATGGGTTCGCGAGACGGCTCGCTTTCTCGACATCCCTTTTTGCGTCGCCGGCGGTATCCGCTCGGTGGAAGACGCACGGGAAGTGTTGCAGGCGGGCGCCGATAAAGTTTCGATCAACTCACCGGCGATCGAACGGCCGGAGCTGATCACGGAACTGTCAGAGGCGTTCGGCGCGCAGTGCGTGGTCGTGGGCATCGACTCGCAGCGCGAGGGGAATGATTTCCTCGTTTATCAGTACACGGGCTCCGTGGAGAAAACACGGGCCACGCGGCGGCGCACGCTGGACTGGGCGATCGAAGCCCAGGAACGCGGCGCCGGTGAAATCGTTTTGAACTGCATGTCGAGCGACGGCGTGGGCCGGGGTTACGACATCGAGCAGCTGGCTTTGATTCGCGAAAAGATCAGTATCCCCCTCATCGCTTCGGGAGGCGCGGGAAAGAGGGAGCACTTTGCGGAGGTCTTTGAACGCTGCGGCGTCGACGGCGCGCTGGCGGCCGGGGCCTTCCACCGTGGTGAAATCGAAATCGGAGACTTAAAGCAGCAGCTGAAACGCCAAGGCATCGAGGTGCGAACGTGATTCCGGATACCCTGAAGAACATCGACTGGAAAAAAATGGACGGCATGATACCCGCGGTCGTGCAAGACGCCGACACGCTGCAGGTGCTGATGGTGGGCTACATGAACGAGGCGGCGCTGGCGGC
>JBGSST010000085.1:0-8616 GCA_041736915.1 Bdellovibrionota bacterium | reverse complement strand
GTGGGTGGGAATGTAGATGAAGGTGAAAAAATCCCTGCGCGCGAGATTCAGAGGCAGGTAAGCCAGCCGCGGAATGAGCGGCGCTAGCAGGCCCGCCGCCTGGTCGGAGTGAAACAGAATGGTGCCGATGAGGAAGCCGCTCAGCACGAGGAAAAATCCATTCCGAATCAGATGTGTTTCTTGAACGCAACCAGGGGTACTGATCCCCTTTGCGTGCTGGCAATACTTCCTGGGCGGCAAAAAGCACGAAACGAATGCGCAGGTGAATCGCGTTTACGAAACGGAGCTAGCTGCGGGCGCAGCTGCAGTGGAATCTTTAGCGGGGGCGGCAGCGCCACCCCCGCCGTTAAATCAGCTTACTTAGGCAAGTACCAGCTGCGGCCATTCAGGCTCAGGCCGCGGGCGTTACGGGCGCCATCGCCGTTGGAGGCCACGCAGTCGCCGGCCACCGTGACGAAGTGACCCTGCTCGTAGTCTTTCGAGTAGTCGCCCGTCGAAGGATGGTCGTGTCCCATCTGGTGCAGCATCTCGTGCAGGAGCGTTCCCGCGTAGGAGTTGGCCGCGTGCTCGTGGCCGCCATTGGCCAGCATGCTTTCAATCGTGTTGAGGTTTACGAACGTTTGAATATTGCCGTTCCACTTTAGCCCGTCGCTCGTGCCCCACGCTTTGCGGCCGATGTAGGCGCTAGCCGTGGTGTTACCGCTCACGCGATCGGCGACGAGATCGAACTTCGGCCACTTGTCCGCATTTTCCAGCGAGTGAAAGTCGAGCCAGCCCTGTTCCTGGCGCTTACCGTCGCCGGCGTAGCTACCTTTCCAGAACTTCACGTGATCGCGGATGCAACGCTCGACGCGGCTGTTGTCGATGCGATTGGAAAGGCGGTTCATGGCGTCCTTAATGACGGCCTTGTGGCGATCTTCCCAGGCGAACTTAGTGCGGTAGTTACAGTCGCGGCGCCACTGCACACAGTTGCCGAGCACTTTGCGGACACAAACGTCCTTGCACTCGTTGTTGCGGACATTTTCATAGTTCCAGCTGATGTGCGGACCGGCAAAGGCCGTGCTCGCCAATACGAGAAATCCAATAAGGGACAAACGCATACTTCCAACTCCATGTTTTGGTTTGGCTTGGTGATAGGGGGAGTAGTGCGGGGAGTCAAAGGGTTTGGGGAGATTCGTTGGCCTCGCACTTTTCGGCATAGCCTCTGCACTAAGTCAGTCCAGGAGTCATCACCATGCTACGGCAACTTTTAAACGGCGTCTTTTCTTTGGTCGCCTGTCTGCTTCTTGCGCACTGCTCGGGTAGCGCCTCTGTTTCACTCATTAACCACGCGAGGTTCGTGGCGGATGCGGAATCCACCATGCCCTTTCTTCCAACCCAGAGCAGTGCCGGTGAACTTCGTTGCGGGGACAAAGACCTCGAGCGATTCAGCATGACCGTCAAGGAGCCTAGCGAGGATAGCTCGCTGACTGACTACGCACTTACGCTGATCGCCGGAGATGAGATCGAAGTAGGTAAGGTCTACGAACTGACTCCGCCGTACGATAGCGAACCCGGAATCGCTGTCGAAGACATCAAGGGACAAGGCTACGTTATCCTTATGGGGCATTTTCAGCGCGTGCCGCGAAATCAAAGCGAAGCGGTCGAGTCGCCCGCCAATGCTTCCGCTCCCGATCCAAGCCTTCTTTCCGCCACGGTGACCTTTCAAAAGGTAGGCTTCGGTAGCGGGGACGAAGTCTCGGCAACGCTCTCGGTCAGCTTCTCGAATGGGAAAAAGCTCGTGGGCACGCTGAGTGGGCGGCTCAAAGTCACCTACCAGAGCAAGTGTCCGGGCGTCGCGCTTTAGGCGCCGGTCGTTGGGTAGGTGCGAGTTATGCCACGGGATTCGTTACCAATGGAGCGGCCTTCGGCCGATCCTTTTACTTTCGAATCCTTCTTTGGGGTGGGGGACCCTCCCTGATCGGTCGGAGAGGCTTCTATACGGCCCTACCCTACGGGTCGGTTGACTAACCACCAAAAAAAAACCCCACATTCCAGTGGGGTTTTTTTATGGTGGTTGGGGAAGGATTCGAACCTTCGAAGGCAGAGCCGTCAGATTTACAGTCTGATCCCTTTGACCGCTCGGGAACCCAACCACGGGTCCATTCGTATGACTTAATTTTGTGGAGCCGGCAACCGGACTTGAACCGGTGACCTACTGATTACAAATCAGTTGCTCTACCAACTGAGCTATGCCGGCCCAGTAGCCAAGCTTTCACAAAATTAAGCGTTTAAACATAGGAAGTTAGACGAGGTGTGGCAAGAGAAAGTTTCGAACTTTTCTATGGCATCGGCATTGCCCTAAGCTCCCAATTCCACGCCGCTTCGTTCCTTTTCACATCGCCTTTTACTCCCTAGCGTTCACATAAATAACAACCCTTGAGGGGGACATTCCATGAAACACACCGTTCACGTTCTCATACTACAACTGCTGCTAACCGCCGGGGCCATCGCGGCGGAACCTTTGGTCCGCTACGAGCTGAAGGGCTATCCGAAAGGGGAGCTCGGCTGCGTTGAAACCGCCATCTTGGCCGGCGAGACCTTCTCCAAGGCTACGGGGGCCAAAGTCGAGCGCGCTTACTGCGAGCGCGAGCACCGTCATAGCTACGATCTGCGGATCACCTACCAGCCAGTGGCCCTGGACTTAGTGAGCACCGAGAATCGCTCGTTCTATGCCGGTACCTACAAAACCATTGCCGAGTGCGAGTCCGAAAAGGCCTCGCAGCTCAATCTGTTCGAAGACCGCACCAAGCTGAGCCCTTTTCTGGCGTACTGCTACTTCGACGAGTCGGGGATTTCGAGCTCGATTGGTTTGAGGATCGATGCGATCGGCAAACCCGCGGAGACGCCGATTACGTTTCACGAACGTCTATACAAAACCCCCGTGGCCCCGGCCACGATTGAAGCGGAGCTGGCCAGCACGCTGAAGGCGTTCGGCGCCACCCCCGCGATCGTCAAGGTCGTGCCCGCCCGCGAAGTGCTCGGCTGGACTCGGGTCGTGCTCAAGTACTACGCTCCGAAGCCGCTCACGCTGCAGCTTCGTCGCGAGCAGTTCCTGTTCGGCTCCAAGCCCGAGTGCGAAAGCCAAGCGCAGGCGTTGAAAGGAATGCTGGCGTCGAAGAACCTCGCCGCCTCGTCGGTATTCTGCGGTTGGGATGGGTTACGCGCGCAAGCGTCGCTCAGCTTCATCGCTCCCTCGGAAACGCCGTGGTTTCGGGTTGAGCTGGCGGGCGAACGCTTTAACAGCCTGAACGCCTGCCAGGCCCAGAAGGACCGGATCGTGGAGCTGTTCAAATCGAAGCTGAAGCAGCCCGTGTTCGGCGGCATCTGTGCTCACGAGCGGGACATCACCGGCTCGCTGCGGCCCAAGTACCGCGCCGAGATGCTGCTTCCTTGCTCGGCCTTCGGCGCGGCGGAGTGCCGCCGTCCGACCTTCCCGTAACGAATTGAGATGCCGGCGGTCCTCGCTGAGGGCCGCCGGGCTTACCGCCCCTCAGAAAAGCCGCAGCTGCTTGATGACGATGGAAAAGCGGTCCCCTTCCGGCGTGGGCCGAATGTCCACCGTGGGCCGTATGGAAAAACTTTCGAGGTCCGGCGGGTCCACCTCGTCGATGACGAAGAGCTTCTGCTGCGGGACGATCTTATTGAGGAGATAGCCCAAGCTCTTGCCGAGGTTGGCCTTCATCATCAGCACGATGTGCTCCGGTGCATTTTTCTCCAGCCACGTGGCCCACTGATGGCTTTTTTCCAATAGGTCGTCGGACGTCACATCGTGCATCACCACGGCAAACCGTGGTGGGAGGGTTTCCTCGAAAACCTCGCGTTCGGAGTAGATCGGCAGGTTGCCTAGAGAGGCGTCGTCCGAGTGAAATAGCGAGTTGCCGCTCAGCTGGAAGCCGAAGGCACTCACGCCGAACGCGGTGGCCCGGCCCGCCTCCGAAGAGATATGAATCTCCTTTTTCAAAGCCCGCGCCTTTTCCATGAGCGCCTTGCCCAGCCACGGGCCGATATCCCCAAACGCAAAGTCGTTCATGCCGAGGCACTCGACTACGCCCCCTGAAAAAGAAAGCACCTTGGCGTCTTCCAGCCGGCGCGGCGTTTTCCACGGCACCACGACGAAGCGGGGATCGCCCTCGCTGAAGTTGAAGGTGCGGTCGGCAATGTCACGCGCGAGCTTGGTGGCAAGGTCCACCGTCATCTTGTCGCCCATTTTCACGTTGAGTGACTCTTCGAGCCAGATGGCCTGCTGCGTGCGGCGGATGAGTTTGCGGCTCACGCCGCAGATCCATTTGCGGGCGCCCAGGTCCAGGCAGCACGTGTCCACGATGACGCCATTTTCAATCCACGCGATGTTGGTGGTGCCGCCACCCACGTCGAAGTGCACAACCGGGGCGCCGAGCCGGGTGGCCGACAAGGTAACCGCGTGGGCGCCGTGGGCCGCGACCTTCGTTTCGTGATCCGGATCGAGCTGCGCGGAAAAAAGGTTTGGCCAGAGCGTGGTGAGCCGATCTCCCACCTCGCGCGAGTTGAGTGCGCGCTGAGCTTCGCCGGTAAAGAGCAGCGTGCCGAGATCCGGAACGGGAAGCGAGGCCGCCCATTCGGTGAGCTGGGTCACAATCGACTCTTCGAGCAAACGTCCCTCGTCATAAGGCGTGAGCGCACAGAAAGGTTCGCCCAACGTCTTCACGGTTTTTTGCCCGAGCGGCCCGGCCTTCATCTCTACCGCCGTCGCCCGCAGCGTGGTGGTGCCTATGTCGATGCCGAAGACAATCACACGAAGTCGAAGCGCACGGTCATGCCGCTCTTTCTTAAAGTTAGAATCTTGAATAGCGAATCGGCCAGCAGCAACGCGGCCTCGGGCGGGGGCAAGCCTTGACGATGAATGTTCGATAACACGTTACGGTCGGACTCGACCCGCGTCGGGCCCGGATCGTACTCGAAGTAGCCGCTGAGCGAATCGGAGATCCCCAGCCCCGGCCGTTCGCCTAGGAGAATGATGGCCGCCTTGGGCTTTACGATCTCCCCCACGTGGTCGAGTACCGCCACCCGTGCCCAGCGCACGAACAAGGGCGGGGCCAAGCTTAGCCCCGATTCGGTAAGCCGTTGCTGCATGAGCGGCAGCATCGCGGGCACGTTGCGCTCGAACGCCTCGGACGAGAGCCCGTCGGAGGCGATGAGCTGCACATCGTACTGGTGCGGCTTGGTGGCCAGGTGTTTTTCTCGTAGCGCCGCTTCGCTCGCCGGGGCCAGGAAGCGCCCGAGCGTCGTGTTGCGTAAATATTCGGCGCGATTCTTTACGCGCGATTGCAGCGGGAACAGCCCCAGCTCCTGAATCAGCTTTTCGGGCACGTCGCGGTGAACTGCGTCTTTCGAGACCGCAAGATCTTCTTTGAACTTCAGCTGCGCGCGCGTGGGGTATCGTCCGCCGGCGTGGCCGATGCCGATGCGTGCGGTGGTGGTTTTTTTTAGCTCCGTGACGAAACCGTTATTCGTCACGTCGTTACTGAAGGACACTGGGATCTCCGAACCGGGCGGTGGGCTTGCCGTTTTCCTGAAAGCCCATCTTTTCCATCCACGCCTCGAATTCGGGCGTGGTCTTCAATCCGTACATGCGGCGCAAAGCCACGTTGTCGTGAAAGCTCGTGTCCTGGTAGCTCAGCATCACATCGTCATTCTGCGCGATCGCCATGAAGTAGTTCGCGCCGCCAGCGGTGAGCAGCATGGTAGCAATCTCGTGATCGTTCTGATCGATCTCCGCGTGCGTCGTGTAGCAGGGGGCCATGCCCATCGGCAGCCCCAGTAGCTTGCCCATGCAAAGGTCTTCCAGGTTGGCGCGGATCATCTGCTTACCATCGTAAAGAATCTCCGGCCCGATGAAGCCCGACACGTTGTTCACCATGTAAGGTTTGAAAGCGCGGGCAAAGCCGTAGGTGCGGGCTTCGAGGGTTACCTGATCCGCACCTTCGTGACTTTCGAGCGACTGCTCGGATCCCTGTCCGGTTTCAAAGTACAAAACGTTGGGCCACCGCCCACCCGATCGTTCGTGGGCCAGCGCGGAAGCCTCGTGCAGCATCTGGGCGTTCACGCCGAACTGGGTGTTGGTCTTCTGCGTACCGGCGATGCTCTGAAACAAAATGTCGAGCGGCGCGCCGTTTTTCACGGCCTCCATTTGCGTCGATATGTGGGCCAGAATGCAGGTGACCGTGGGAATCTCGAAGCGCGCCACGAGGTCGGCCAGCAGGTTGGCAATGCGCTTCACGCTTTCGACGCCGTCAATCGCCGGGTTCACGCCGATGAGACAGTCGCCGCACCCGTACGCCAGCCCCTCTAACGTCAGCGCGAGAATTCCCGCGGTGGCATCCGTGGGGTGGTTGGGCTGCAGGCGCGACGACAATGTGCCCGGCCGGCCAATCGTGGTTTTGGCGGTCGAAGTGTGGCGGAGCTTTCCGGAGATCAGCACGAGGTCCATGTTCGAACAAAGCTTAACCGCCGCGGCGACCATCTCGGGGGTTAGTCCCCACGCTAACCCTTGAATTTTGTCGCCGTCCCACGACAGTAATCCTTCGCGTAGCTCCCCTACGGTTAGCCCCTGCAGGGAACGGTAGATCTTTTGGTCCAACCCATCAACGACCGTGCGGGTCACTTCGCATTTTTCGTAGGGCACCGCGGGATTTTCGTAGAGCCGCGATAGCGGAACGTCGGCCAGCGCGTACTGCGCGGCAACCCGTTCTTTTTCGTCGCGCGCGGCGAGCCCGACCGCCTCGTCGCCCGAGCGGTACTCGTTTGCTTTGCCCATGAGCTCGTTCAGCGACTTGAACCCGTATCCCTGCTTGGCCACCGTTGCGTGAAACACATTTTCCCCTTGCGCTAGAAGCGTACCAAAGCGAAGGGGGCGCTGTAAAAGCCGACTTTTCCGCCCAAAAGTTCGACACCGTTCGAACGGCCAAAGGGGCGGAACTCCTTTCGCTTTTCGGGACCCCTGTTTTTGGGCGCAAAAGTGCCTAAGAGTTAGTCAATTCCGGCGCGGTTTTAGCCTCAGGATACGGCAGCCGCTTTGCATTCCATTAGCATTCAGATGCACGTTTCCGCCGTCATTAAGCCCGTTGCCTTCTTGCTTGCGTTGGCCTCCGCCAACGCCTTCGGTACCGACGCTCGCGTTTTGGCGCTGAGCTCGCGGGGCGGACACGTGGCCATCACCCACCGTGGCGTGGATCAGTGGTCCCCCAATGAGCGTCTGTGCCTCTTTCAGGACGGCGCCAGCATCGGCTGC
The DNA here is from genome assembly GCA_041736915.1 of Bdellovibrionota bacterium. Classification (GTDB taxonomy): domain Bacteria; phylum Bdellovibrionota; class FAC87; order UBA2466; family UBA2466; genus JBGSST01. The sequence continues at coordinate 1,307 of JBGSST010000085.1, read as the reverse complement.
GGCACGGTATACAAAATTCAGCCCAAGGGCGCGGTCGTGAAATTGGATCAGCCGTCGTACCGTATTCGCGTAGGCGATGTGGCCCGCCGTTCTAACTCGAGGGCGCCGGCCTCGGTCAGCAACGTCATTTCCGATAGCGAAGATACGCTGATTCTCGAGAAGACGACTTTCGCTTCGCGTCCGCGCGGGCTGTTCAACCTAACGGCCGGGCTGGGCGGCAGCTCCACCTACCGATTTCCTTCCGTCCAGATTCAAATGGGACTTACCCGCCACCTCGTGCTCGGCGTAGGGCCCTTGCTCTATTCGGCCAGCGTCTCCGACGACGGCAGACCCGTTGCCCAACAGAAGCTCGCCACCTCCACAAATTTTTCCGCGGCGAATCGCCCGATCCTTTCGGGCTTTGGCGGCTTAGCGACCCTCACCAACTATTTCGGTGAGCGGTATACGGGTTTTTTTCTTTCTGCGGGCGCGGGCCTGACGAGCCTTACGCTCGAGGGTAACGGCGAGACTCAATCCAAGTCGGAACCGTTCTTCATGCTGACGGCCGGCCTTCGCTTTACCTGGCAGAACTCCATCAACATCGGCGTTTCCGCCGGCGCAACGCGCGCGCCGGTACCTTCGCTCGATACGGCTAAGTTCGCGGAAGTCGGCTTCCAGCCGCTGCTGCTCGTCGACGTTGGCTTCAACTTCTAAACGCGGCTAGGCTTTTCCGCCCGTTGAACGACGCAGGTGCTCGTACAGCAGCACCGCGGCCGACACGCTCACGTTGAGTGATTCGATCTTACCGGGCATGGGAATCAGCACCGCGACGTCGCACTCGCTGGCGAGTGCGGGGCCAATGCCGTCGCCCTCGGCGCCGAGTACGAAGCAAACCTTTTCGAAGTCCGGCATGGCGGGTAGGGAAGTGGCGTTGTCGGCCAGCACCGTCGCCGCCGACCAAAAGCCCTCATCCTTGAGCTTGCGAATGGCATCTTTAAGATTCGCCACGCGCACGATGGGCACGGTCTCCACGGCGCCGACGGAGGTCGTGTATACCGCCGCCGTGACCGAAACCGATCGTTCCTTGGGGATGATGATCGCCGACGCGCCGAACGCCTCCGCCGATCTACAAATGGCACCAAAGTTTTGTGGGTCCTGAATGTGATCGAGGGCCAGTACCACCGCGCGTGTTCTTTTTTTGAGCGCCGGCAGTAGGTCTTTCAGCTCCGTGTACTCGAAACGCTTTACCCAGCCCTTGGCTCCCGACTCGGAGTTCGAAAAATCGATCTTTACCCGATTCCGCGCCGCGATTTCCCCCAGCCGTCCGG
>JBGSST010000082.1:0-35193 GCA_041736915.1 Bdellovibrionota bacterium | reverse complement strand
GCGTAAAAACGGAGTACGCCAAGAGCGGGTACAAGGAAGAAAGCCTGATGCTCACCGGCGACCTCAACGTCGCCGACGTCGAGTGGATCGTGCAGTTTCGCATTAGCGATCCGTGGAAGTTTCTCTTTCACGCGCGCGACGTGGTGAAGAATATTCGCGATATCTCGATGTCCATCATGCGCCGCGTGATTGGCGACCGGCTGGTGGGAGAAATTTTAACTACGGGCCGCGTTGAAATTGCGGACGAGGCGAAGAAGCTCACCCAAGAGGTACTCGATAAGTATGACATGGGAATCACGGTCGCGGCGGTAGTGCTACAGGACGTGACCCCTCCCGAGCTGGTGAAGACCGCTTTCAACGATGTTAATGCGGCCAAACAAGAGCAGGAAAAGGCCATTAACGTAGCGGAGCGGGAGTACAACAACATCATTCCCGAAGCCAAGGGCAAGGCCGAGCAGATGATTGCCGACGCAGGCGCCTACGCCGTTTCCCTCGTCAACCGCGCCAAAGGCGACGCCGCCAACTTCAACGCGCGGCTGGTAGAGTACCGTCGGGCACCCGAAGTGACTCGCAAACGGCTCTACGTGGAGGCCATGGAGGACATCTTCTCCAACCTCGAGCAGCTGGTCATCGTGGACAGCAAACTCAAGGGGGTACTGCCGCTCTATCCGCACACCCCCGGCTCCGTCGTCCCCGTTCCGGGAACTCAAGTTAGCGATGCGAAAGGAGCCAAAAATGAATAAGCGGCTCGTGATCAATCTCGGCATCTCGGTCGTGGCCCTCGTTTTGGTCTTTGGCTCGGCCTATACGTTGCCCGAAGGGCGGCAAGCGCTCATCACCCAGTTTGGACGAGTCGTGGGAAAGCCCGTCACCAAGGCGGGGCTTCAATGGAAGCTCCCCCTCATTCAAGAGGTTCGCTACTTCGATAAGCGAATTCTGGAATGGGACGGCGACTCGAATCAGATTCCTACCAAGGATAAGAAGTTCATCTGGGTCGACACTACCGCCCGCTGGCGAATCAGCGACGCGATGAAATTCGCCGAGACGGTACGCACCGAAGCTGCCGCCCAAACTCGGCTCGACAGCATTTTGGACGGTGCCACCCGGGACGTCATCTCCAACCACAATCTCGTCGAAGCGGTCAGGAATACGAACACCATCTTAGACCAGGCCAACAAGCGGAAGCAGCAGGCCAAAAGGCCGGTTGACGAGCCCCTAAAGACCTCCAGCTTGGAGCTGGAAGAGGAGATAACCGGGGAGCTCGAGGCCATTCAGGTGGGCCGCGAACGTTTGAGCGGCATGATCCACGCCCGCGCCAAAGACAAGCTGGACGAGCTGGGAATCGAGCTCATTGATGTTCAGCTGCGGCGGATCGCGTACGAAAAAAGCGTCGAGGAAAAGGTATACGACCGCATGATCTCGGAGCGAAAACGCATTGCCGAGAAGATCCGTTCCACCGGAAAAGGCGAACAGGCCAAAATTCAGGGCAAGTTGAACCAGGATCTCAAAGAGATCGAGTCCAACGCCTACCGAAAAAGTCAGGAAATTCGGGGCCGTGGAGAGGCCGAAAGCATCTCCATCTACGCCCGGTCCTTAGGTCAGGACCCCGCCTTTTATGCCTTCACGCGCACGCTCGATGCGTACAAGAAGACACTCAAGGGCAAGGGTAGCTTCATCATGTCCACCGACTCCGACTTTTTACGCCTGATGCAAAAGCAGAACTGAGTTGGCCGCTTTTCGGCATTTACTCATTCATTTTCTTGAATTTTTTCCCAGCCTGGGGCAGAGTGGCCCGCAATCATGGACAATCGGAAAATCATCTTGGCGTTCTATATGGTCTGTAGCGCGGTGCTATGGTTCCTGTCCCGCTCGCTTTTGGAGTGGCTGTACCACACGTTCTACGCCATTCGGCGCTACGCCGCCGTGGGAACTCTCCGCGAAATCGTGCCCGTCATTTTGGGTGCCCTTTTGTTCGGCTTCTTATTCCGTAACCCTAAGGTCAATACGGTAATGGACGAAGTCGTCAGTGAGCTCAAAAAAGTCACTTGGCCGGGCAAGGACGATGTAATGAAGTCGACCACGGTCGTCATCATCTGCATCTTGATCGCCAGCTTCATTTTGGCAGGTTTCGACCTCCTCTGGGGCAAGGTCATTACGTTCCTTCTGCACACGTAAGGTTTTGAAAGAAAATGAGCACGGAAAACAAACAGAATTCGGAATCGGGAAATCCAGTCGATCCCAATACGACCTCCGCCGCGGCAACGCCTAAAGCGGAAGAGACCCCAGTCATTGCCAGCTCCCCGAATGCCGAAGTTCAGACTATCGGCACGGCGACCGGCGATGAAGTACGGTGGTACGTCGTCCATACCTACAGCGGCTTCGAGCAGAAGGCCCGTTTGGCCCTCAAAGAGCGCGTCCGCCAGCAGAAGATGGAAAAGATGTTCGCCGAAGTGCTTATCCCTTCGGAAAACGTCATTGAGCTGGTCCGCGGTGAAAAGAAGACCACCAGCCGCAAGTTCTTCCCCGGCTACATGCTGGTAAAGATGATTTTGAGCGACAACACCTGGCATCTCGTGAAGAGCACGCCGAAAATTACCGGTTTTGTCGGAAATGCGTTGACCCCTCCCCCCGTTCCGGAGGAAGAAGTGGCCCGCATCACGAACCAAATGACCGAAGGCACGCTCAAACCGCGCCCGAAGGTTCAGTTCGAAGAAGGCGAAAGCGTCCGCGTAATCGATGGACCGTTCGTGAACTTCAACGGTGTCGTGGAAGAAGTTAAGCCGGATAAAGGCAAACTGCGCGTGATGGTGAGCATTTTCGGTCGGTCGACCCCGGTCGAGCTCGATTTCGTTCAGGTGGAAAAGAACTGAGTTTTTCGAAGGTTCGCTTTGCGGGCCCGTTGGATTTTTGAGGAGTAGTAGAAATGAAAAAGTTAACCGCAATGGTGAAGTTGCAGATCCCCGGTGGAAAGGCGAATCCCTCGCCCCCGGTTGGTCCCGCGCTCGGTCAGCACGGCGTCAACATCATGGAGTTTTGTAAGTCCTTCAACGCCCGCACTCAGAATGCTGGCGGAATGGTCATCCCGGTCGTAATCAGCATCTTCGCGGATCGCTCGTTTACGTTCATCACCAAAACCCCTCCGGTCGCGGAGCTGCTGAAAAAAGCGGCCAAGATCGAAAAGGGTTCGGGCGTGCCCAACAAGACCAAGGTCGGAACGGTCTCCAAGGCGCAGGTCGAAGAGATTGCCAAGACCAAGATGCCGGATCTGAACACGATCAATCTGGCCTCGGCCATGAGCCAAGTTGCGGGCACGGCCCGTAGTATGGGGCTCGAAGTTTCGGGAATGTAATTGTTGACCGCGCGCCCAGTCTAACCGACTGTGCCGGGTCAATTCATCTCGGGGAGGCCTAATAAGCCGCTTGAACCCGATAGAGGTAAGTAGTGAAAGCAAATGCAGGAAAGATCTACCGAGCGAATGCGGCTAAGGTCGAAGCGGGCAAAAAGTACTCCATCGATGACGCCCTGAAGATCGTCGATTCCTTCCAAAACCGTAAGTTTGACGAGTCGATCGAGGTTTGTATCAACCTCGGCGTCGACCCGAAGCAGTCCGACCAGATGGTTCGTGGTGCGACTACGTTGCCGAACGGTCTCGGTAAGCCCGTACGCGTGGCTTGCGTCGTTCGCGGCGATGCGGAAAAAGAGGCTCGTGAAGCCGGTGCCGACCACGTCGGTAACGACGATATCATCGAGAAGATCGCGGGCGGCTGGCTCGAATTCGATCGCCTCCTGACCACTCCTGAGTCTTTGAAAGACTTGACGAAGCTGGCGAAAATTTTGGGCCCCAAGGGTCTGATGCCGAACAAAAAGACCGGCACCGTGACTACCGAAATCGGTAAGTCGGTGAAGGAACAGAAGCTCGGTAAGATTGAGTACAAGGTCGAGAAGGCCGGCGTACTTCACGCGATTATCGGCAAGAAATCGTTCGGCCCGGACAAGCTGAAGCAAAACTTCATGGTCTTCTTCGATGCCGTGATGAAGGCGAAGCCGTCGACGTCGAAGGGTGTCTACATTCGTAAGGTAGCGATTGCTCCTACGATGGGTCCTGGAATCATTTTGGATTCCAATGCGTTAGTGAACAGCTCTCAAGCCGTTTAAAGGGCTTGACGGTTAATTTATTTGAGGCTTTAAATGTTGGTTTACATTTCGGGGAGTTTGCGTTGAACCGGGCTCAAAAAGAGACATTCGTCTCGGAATTTTCAGGTGGAATCGAAAGCGCTCAGGCGTTTGCGGTTCTTTCTTTTAGCAAGCTCACTGTAGAGCAGATGACCTCGTTTCGCCTTAGTTTGGCGAAGCAGAACGTTCGGGTCAAGGTTGTGAAGAACACCCTGGCCAAACGGGTTTTCGACAAGACCCCGTTTGCCGCGGTGGGCGAGCACCTCACGGGCCCCACTCTCGTCGTTTACGGCGAAGGTGACGCGGTTCTGACGGCCAAGTCCATTGCAGAATGGTCGGGCAAAGAAGGATTCAATTTAAAGGTCAAGACTGGTGCCGCCTTGGGCCAAGTCATGTCCGACACGCAGTTTACGGCATTGTCTAAACTGCCGGGTCGTAACGAGCTTTACGTTACGTTCTTGTGGGCGCTCAAAGCCGCCCCGACCAACTTTCTTTACGCTCTTAAGGACGCACCGCAACGCATGGGATACGTGCTCGGTGACCTAAAGGCTAAAAAAGAAAAAGAAAACCAAGGTTAATTTTTTAATTAAGAGGAGTAGTCCATGGCAGTCAGTGAAGAGCAGGTATTTGAGTTTTTCGATAGCGCAAACCTGTTGACCATTTCCGAGTTCATCAAGAAGTTCGAGACCCGTTACGGTGTCAGCGCTGCCGCGCCTGTCGCGGTTGCTGGTGCTGGAGCCGGTGCGGCCGCGGCCGCCCCTGCTGAAGAGAAAACGGCGTTCGACGTGGTTTTGACGGATGGCGGCGCCCAAAAGGTGCAGGTCATTAAAGAAATCCGTGGATTCACGACGCTTGGCTTGAAAGAAGCCAAAGACCTCGTGGAAGGTGCCCCGAAGACTCTGAAAGAGGGCATCAGCAAGAAAGAAGCTGAGGAAATCAAGAAGAAGCTTGAAGCCGTCGGCGCCAAAGTCGAGTTGAAGTAATCAACTCGGACCTTGGTTACGCATATTCGGAGAACCAATTTATCCATTCCTTAAGCGAGGGATAGATCTAAGTTGGTTCTCCTTTTTCGCTTTTGTTTCGCTTTTGTTTCGCATTTTAATTGGCCCGGTGCTTTCGCACACGGCTGGTCACTGAAATGGGGTTAACGCATGTCGACGACCACACGCTTTTTTGACCAAAAGCGTTTTCGCAAAGAGTATGGAAAGTTCCCTCCCCGCATTGAAATTCCGGATCTAATTGAAGTCCAAAAGAAGTCGTACGAGAAATTTCTACAATCGGAATCGGTTGGCGGAAAACGTGAGATCACGGGCTTGCAAGGTGTGTTCAAGTCAGTTTTCCCCATTCACGACTTCAACAATACGGCGAGCCTAGAGTTCGAATCGTACACTCTGGAAACTCCAAAATACGATGTGGATGAGTGCCGCAGCCGCGGGATGAGCTTCGCCGCTCCTCTCAAAGTTACGGTTCGTCTGGAGGTCTACGACGTAGACGAGCAGACGCAGACTCGTTCCATCAAGGACGTCAAAGAGCAGGAAGTTTATCTCGGTGAAATCCCGCTGATGACCGACCGCGGCAGTTTCATCATCAACGGCACCGAGCGTGTCGTGGTGAGCCAGCTGCACCGTTCGCCCGGCGTATTTTTCGACCACGATAAGGGTGCCTCGCACAGCAGCGGAAAGCTTCTGTACTCGGCCCGTATCATCCCGTATCGCGGATCGTGGCTAGACTTCGAGTTCGACCACAAAGACATTCTGTATGTCCGCATCGACCGCCGCCGCAAGCTGCACGTTACCGTGCTGCTCAAAGCCCTCGGTTACACAGTGGAAGAGCTACTTTCTTACTTCTACGATCACGAGACCGTGACGATTGGTAAGGGTGGCAAGCTGCTCTTGAACTTCGAACCCAAGTTGTACGCCGGCCAGCGCGCCAACTACGACTGGAAAGACGAGAACGACAAGGTCGTCGTCGAGAAGAACAAGAAATTCACTCAGTCTTTGCTCAAGAAAATCGAAGAGCAGAAGATTAAGCGCTTCCCGATGGAACGCGAGCACCTCATTGGTAAGTTCTGCGCGGTCGACGTCGTCGACCTCGAGACCGGTGAAGTTCTGCTCGAGTGCAACGAAGAAGTGACTGACGAGAAGCTCGACCTTCTCGCCGATCGCAAGATTCAGGACTTCAAGATCCTGTACACGGATCGCATCAACGTCGGAACTTACCTGCGCGACACTCTCGTACAGGACAAGATCTCGACGAAAGAAGAAGCCCTCATCGAGATCTATCGCCGCCTCCGCCCGGGTGACCCCCCGACGCTGGAAACGGCTCAGGTGCTGTTCGATGGCTTGTTCTTCGACCCGACCAAATACGAGCTCTCTCGTGTCGGTCGCTTGAAGATCAACCACAAGTTCGGCTTCACCACCGCTCTGGATTTCACGACCTTGACCAAGGAAGACATCCTGGCCGTCGTGAAGTACCTGGTGGACCTGAAAAACGGAAAAGGCCAGATCGACGACATCGATCACTTGGGCAATCGCCGCGTCCGCGCGGTGGGCGAGCTCTTGGAAAACCAGTTCCGCATTGGTCTCGTTCGTATGGAACGCGCCATCCGCGAGCGTATGAGCTTGCAGGATGTCGAGACACTGATGCCGCATGACCTCATTAACGCCAAGCCGGTTTCGGCGGTGGTGAAAGAGTTCTTCGGCTCGTCGCAGCTGTCGCAGTTCATGGATCAAACCAACCCGCTGTCCGAAGTGACGCATAAGCGTCGCTTGTCTGCCCTTGGACCCGGAGGTTTGACTCGCGAGCGTGCCGGTTTCGAAGTCCGCGACGTTCACTCGACCCATTACGGCCGCATCTGCCCGATTGAGACCCCTGAAGGTCCGAACATCGGTCTGATCTCGTCGCTCTCGACCTTTGGTCGGGTGAACGACTACGGCTTCATCGAAACACCGTACCGCAAAATTGTAGAAGGTAAGATCTCTGACGAGGTGGTGTTCTACTCCGCTCTCGAAGAAGAGAATCACACTATCGCCCAGGCAACGATCGCGACGAAAGACGGCAAGATTGCCGTTGAGTACACCCCGGCCCGCCGCCAAGGCGAAACCATTCTGGCCCGCGGTGAAGATGTCGACTTGCTCGACGTTTCTCCGAACCAGTTGGTGTCCATTGCCGCCTCGCTGATCCCGTTCCTCGAGAACGATGATGCGAACCGCGCGCTGATGGGCTCGAACATGCAGCGTCAGGCCGTACCGCTCGTACGTACCCATGCCCCCATCGTAGGCACGGGCATGGAAAAGCTGGTAGCGCGTGACTCGGGTGTGACCGTTGTCGCCAAGAATCCTGGAATCGTCGACTTCGTCGATGCCACCCGTATCGTGGTGCGCACCGAAGGCGTCGTACAAACCAAGGGTCCCGGCGTCGATATTTACGGCCTCATCAAGTACCGCCGTTCGAACCAGAACACTTGTGTAAACCAGAAGCCGATCGTGAAGGTCGGTGAAAAGGTTGAGAAGTTCCAGGTTCTAGCCGACGGTCCGGCAACCGACATGGGCGAATTGGCTCTTGGCCAAAACATCCTCGTCGCGTTCATGCCCTGGGGTGGTTACAACTTCGAGGATTCCATTCTTCTGAGCGAAGAGCTCGTAGAGAAGGACACGTTCACTTCGATTCACATCGAAGAGTTCGAATGTGTCGCTCGCGATACCAAGCTTGGTAAAGAAGAGGTCACCCGCGACATTCCGAACGTCAGCGAAGAACAGCTGATGAACCTGGATAGCTCGGGCATCGTCCGCATCGGTGCGGAAGTGAAGCCTGGCGACATCCTGGTCGGTAAGATCACTCCGAAGGGCGAGACTCAGCTCTCCCCCGAAGAGAAGCTCTTGCGCGCTATCTTCGGCGAAAAGGCCGGCGATGTTAAAGACACATCGCTACGCGTTTCTCCGGGTATCGTCGGAACGGTTATCGGAGCTCAGGTCTTCTCGCGCGAAGGCGCGGATAAGGACGAGCGTACCGCTCGCCTCATCGAAGAAGACGAGACCCGTATTCGCAAAGATGAGCAGACGGAAGTCCGCATCATTCAGGAAGCCGCCAAGAAGAAAGTGGAACATCTCATCGTGGGTCAAACCACGACGGGTAAGTTGCTCGATTCGTCGGGAGAAAATCAGCTGCTGAAAAAAGGCACGCCGATCACTCAAGAGGAATACGACGCGGTTCCCTACGATCTTCTCCGCCACATTCCGCTGTCTTCGGACTCGGAATACCAGGTGGGAACGACGCTTTCCGCGGTAGACGCCCAGATTCAGACGATTCGCACGGTCTTCGACGAGAAGATCAAGAAGCTGAAAAAAGGCGATGAGCTGCCCCCTGGCGTCATCAAGATGGTCAAAGTCTACGTCGCGATCAAACGCCGCATCGCGGTGGGCGACAAGATGGCCGGCCGTCACGGTAACAAGGGTGTTATTTCGCGCATTCTCCCGATGGAAGACATGCCGTACATGGAAGATGGCAGCCCGGTTCAGATCGTTCTGAATCCGCTCGGCGTACCGTCTCGTATGAACGTCGGTCAGATTCTGGAGTCGCATTTGGGTCGCGCCGGATACGAAGTGGGCCGTCAGATCACGGAAGCCCTTCGTGCTTGGAACGAGAAGAATGCGAAATCGATTCGGGAAATGCTCAAGCGCATGTTCGTCACGAAGACTCAGCAGGCGGAGCTCGACAATCTCAGCGTCGAGGACCTGAAGAAGGTTGCCTGGAGCATGCGCCGCGGACTGCACCTGGCTAGCCCGGTGTTCGACTCGGCGAAGGAATCGGAAATCGAAAGTGCGCTGCAAGCGGTTGGTGTCAACACCAACGGCCAGCAGATCCTCTTCGATGGCCGCTCTGGCGAACCGTTCAAGCATGATGTCACGGTCGGCGTGATGTACGTTCTCAAACTCCATCACTTGGTGGATGAGAAGATTCACGCTCGTAGCATCGGACCCTACTCGTTGGTCACTCAGCAGCCTCTGGGCGGTAAAGCTCAGTTCGGCGGACAGCGACTCGGAGAGATGGAGGTCTGGGCGCTTGAAGCGTACGGAGCCGCCTACTGTCTGCAGGAGTTGTTAACGGTGAAATCGGATGACGTTGCGGGCCGTATCCGCATGTTCGAGACCATCGTTAAGGGTGAGAACGTGCTCGAACCAGGCTTGCCTGAGTCGTTTAACGTCTTGGTGAAAGAGCTTCAGAGTTTGGCACTCGATATTGAGCTTATTGAGGACGGAGCCCTATGAAAGACCTTCTAAACTTTTTCGACAAACCGAAGGATCCGCTTTCTTTTAAGGCCGTTAAGATTTCTTTAGCGAGCCCGGAGAAAATCCGGTCGTGGTCGTACGGGGAAGTAAAAAAACCCGAAACGATCAACTACCGTACCTTCAAACCGGAACGGGACGGACTCTTCTGTGCGAAGATCTTCGGACCGGTAAAAGACTACGAATGCATCTGCGGTAAGTACAAACGCATGAAGCACCGTGGCGTCGTCTGCGAAAAGTGCGGCGTCGAAGTGATTCAGTCGAAAGTTCGCCGTGAGCGTCTCGGTCACATCGAACTGGCGACCCCGGTCGCCCACATCTGGTTCCTGCGCAGCTTGCCCAGCCGTATCGGCGCGATGCTCGACATCTCGCTGAAAAACCTGGAACGCGTGCTGTATTGCGAAGCTTACGTGGTGATGGACCCGGGTAAGACTCCCCTGAAGAAGGGCGAAGTCCTTTCCGAAGAAGAGTACGCCGGAGCTCGTAAAGAGTACCGCCAGGACTTCAAAGGTGCCATGGGCGCCGAAGCCGTCCGCGAGATGCTCAAAGAGATCGACGTCGAAGTTCTTGCCCGCGACATCCGTGCCGCGTTGGCCAAAACCTCGAGCGAAACCATTCAGAAGGCGCTCGCGAAGCGCTTGAAAGTGGTCGAAGCATTCAAGAACTCGGGCAACCGTCCCGAGAACATGATGCTGGACGTGATCCCCGTGATTCCGCCGGACCTGCGTCCGCTGGTTCCCCTGGATGGCGGCCGTTTCGCGACGTCGGATCTCAACGATCTTTATCGTCGCGTCATCAACCGTAACAACCGTTTGAAGCGTCTGCAGGAGCTGAATGCTCCCGAAATCATCATCCGTAACGAGAAGCGCATGCTTCAAGAAGCGGTGGATGCTCTCTTCGACAACGGCCGTCGTGGCCGTACCTTCACTGGCCCGAATAAGCGCCCGTTGCGCTCCCTGTCGGACATGTTGAAAGGTAAGCAGGGCCGTTTCCGTCAGAACTTACTCGGTAAGCGCGTCGACTTCTCGGGTCGCTCGGTTATCGTCGTCGGTCCTGAGCTGAAACTGCACCAGTGCGGTCTTCCCAAGAAGATGGCGCTCGAGCTTTTCAAACCGTTCATCTTCAACAAGCTGGAAGAACGCGGTTACGTCACTACCATCAAGTCTGCGAAGAAGATGGTGGAGAAAGAAAAAGAAGAAGTTTGGGACATCCTGGACGAAGTGGTGAAAGAGCATCCGATTCTGCTGAATCGCGCTCCGACGCTGCATCGCTTGGGTATCCAGGCGTTCGAGCCGGTCTTGATTGAAGGTAAGGCGATCCAGCTTCATCCGCTGGTCTGCTCCACCTTCAACGCCGACTTCGACGGTGACCAGATGGCCGTTCACGTTCCTTTGAGCGTGGAAGCCCAGCTGGAAGCCCGTGTACTGATGATGTCGACGAACAACATCCTCTCGCCGGCATTCGGTAAGCCGATTATCGATCCGACGCAGGATATCGTTCTGGGCATCTATTACATGACCCAGCAGCGCCACAACCAGAAGGGCGAAGGCAAGACCTTCGGTAATCCCGAAGAGGCGATCTACGCTCACGAGATTGACGAGCTGGATCTTCATGCGAAGATCACCTGCCGCGTTCGTGAGCCAAACGGTGCGCACAAGCGTTACGAAACGACCGCTGGTCGTTTGATTCTACGCCAGATCGTACCGGAAGAGATTCCGTTCGATAGCTACAACCGCGTGATGGACAAGAAGTCTCTCTCGGCGTTGATGGATGCGGCTTACCGCGCGACGGGCAACAAACGTACCGTCATGCTGGCCGATAAGTTGCGTACGATGGGCTTCACCTATGCCACCAAGGGCGGCATCTCGATCTGCATGCAGGACATGAAAATTCCGGCGCGCAAGCACGAGTTGGTCGACGCGGCGTACACCGAAGTGAAAGAGATCCAGAACCAGTACGTGGAAGGTCTCATCACCGACGGCGAACGCTACAACAAGGTCATCGATATTTGGGCGCAGGTCACCGAGCAGGTTGCCGGTGAGCTGATGGACGAATTGTCGACGGAGAAGATCAAAGACAAAGACGGAAAAATGATTTCCGTTACCTCTCTGAACTCGATTTACATGATGGCGGACTCTGGTGCTCGCGGTAGCGCGGCGCAGATTCGTCAGCTGGCCGGTATGCGCGGTTTGATGGCGCGTCCGTCGGGCGAAATCATCGAGACTCCGATTACCGCGAACTTCCGTGAAGGTCTGAACGCGTTGCAGTACTTCATTTCGACCCACGGAGCTCGTAAAGGTCTGGCCGATACGGCGCTCAAAACGGCGCACTCCGGTTACCTCACCCGTCGTTTGGTTGACGTGGCGCAGGATATCGTAGTCGCGATTCCGGATTGTAAGACGACCGATGGTCTCGAAATTTCGGCGCTCGTTGAGGGCGGCGAAGTTATCGAAGCGATCGGCGACCGTATCCTGGGCCGTGTGGCTCTGGACGACATCAAGGATCCGTTCAACGGCAATACTCTCGTGAAAATGAACGAGATGATTGACGAAGAGAAGATGCTTGCGGTCGAAGAGGCCGGCATTGAACGGGTTACGATTCGTTCGGCACTTACCTGCCGTCTCCCGGTTGGCATCTGCGCTCACTGCTACGGCCGTGACTTGTCGCGCGGACATCTGGTGAACATTGGCGAAGCGGTCGGCATCATCGCCGCGCAGAGTATCGGTGAACCCGGCACTCAGCTGACGATGCGTACGTTCCACGTAGGTGGTACGGCGAGCCGGCGTGCCGAGCAGTCGAGCCTTGAAGTCCGTCACGATGGTACGGTGAAATTCTTCCGTATCAACACCGTGACCGACCGTCATGGAACGTTCACGGCGATGAACCGTAACGGCGAACTAGCCGTGTTGGATGACACTGGTCGCGAACGCGAACGGTACCCGATCGTGTACGGCGCCCGCTTGACCGTTAAGGACGGCGAGAAGGTGAAACGTGGCCAGGTCGTGGCGAACTGGGATCCTTACACCGTGCCGGTTTTGACCGAGCAAGGCGGTAAGATCACTTACGTTGATATCCAGGACGGCGTGTCCGTCTCGGAGCAGGTCGACGAAGTGACCGGTTTGAGCCGTAAGGTGATCATCGACTCTCGTGATTCCGATCTTCGTCCGCGTATCCTCGTGGTCGATCCGGCGCTTTCCGATAAGGAAGCGAAGAAGACGCCTCGGGCGACCTATCTTCTACCGGTCGGCGCTAACATCGTCGTTACTGACGGTGAGGACGTTCAGGCGGGTGACTCGATTGCGAAGATTCCGCGTGAAACCACCAAGACCAAGGACATCACCGGCGGTCTCCCTCGTGTGGCCGAGCTTTTCGAAGCCCGTAAACCGAAGGAAACGGCGGCGATTGCCGAAGTGGATGGCGTGGTCTCGTTTGGTAAGGATAGTAAAGGTAAGCGCAAGCTCATCATTACTCCTGAGCACGGCGAGCCGAAGGAATACCTGATCCCGAAGGGCAAGCACATCAGCGTACGTGAAACGGATCACGTTCGCGCGGGTGAAGCTCTGATGGATGGCGCGGCTAACCCGCACGATATTCTTCAGGTCATGGGCGAAAAGGCGTTGGCCAAGTACCTCGTGGACGAAGTGCAGGAAGTTTATCGTCTGCAGGGCGTACGTATCAACGACAAGCACATTGAGCTTATCGTGCGTCAGATGCTCAAGCGCGTTCGCGTTACGGATCCGGGAGACACGGATACGCTGCTCGGCGAGCACATTGAGCGTTGGAAGTACGACGAAGAGAATGAGCGAGTGAAGAAGCTCGGCAAAAAGCCGGCTCAAGCGGCGGCTCTGCTCCTCGGTATTACCAAAGCCTCGCTGTCGACGGAATCCTTCATCTCCGCGGCGTCGTTCCAGGAAACCACTAAGGTTCTTACCGAAGCGGCTATCCAAGGAAAGGTCGACCGTCTGCGTGGCCTGAAAGAGAACGTCATCATGGGTCGCTTGATCCCGGCCGGTACGGGTATCGACATGTACCGCCGCGTACAGATCGATGTCCAAGAAGCGGAACAGACCGAAGAGGAACTCCTCGAAGTCCCGACCGCTCAGGAAGACGATGATGCGCTGAACGCCGAAGCGAAGCTGTAAGGCCGAGCGGAGAAGCAAAAGATTCGAAAGGCCTGGAGGCGCTGCCTCCGGGCCTTTTTTTTACATTTTCTGCGAAAGGCGACTTCGGCCGTGGCGACTTTTGCGTGTGAGTCCAAGGACTTGCGCTGAAGCGGCGAAAAGACTAGTCAGTGCCCAAGTTCAAGACGGAGGAACCGCTTACTTTTCGGTGGTTTACCTGGATTTGCCGCCCACTTGTAAATTTCTTAGGCAACTGTCGAAGAAGTGATGAGCTGCCAAAAAAGGGTACGATTCTTGAAGTATTAGGGAAGAAACGCCGTTCGCCTTCCTTAAAGACTTTCTATGCTAAATCGCCCATTCCACTTTGTAGCCTTTCTCCTGCTGGTAGTGGCAGTGGGCTGCACCAAATACGCGGATAAAGCGAAGGAAAGCATTCCCGCTACTAGATGGTCCCGTATAGGCCTGCTCGACTCTATTCCCCCCGTAGTTCCCGGCGGCATCGTACTGAATATTCAATTCGACCGATTGAGCATTTTGAATGCGCGGGCGCGTAGCGCCGCCGCAATGAACACCTCCGGTAGCTGGATCATGCGATACACGCTCGACGGTGGACAGAACTATCAGTTCATGGAGGCACTCGGGCCTACCCAATCGTACATGGAATGGGAAGTACCCCGTACGGATACGACGACGGCGATGGTGCAAAT
This sequence comes from Bdellovibrionota bacterium, assembly GCA_041736915.1. Classification (GTDB taxonomy): domain Bacteria; phylum Bdellovibrionota; class FAC87; order UBA2466; family UBA2466; genus JBGSST01. The sequence goes on along the minus strand of JBGSST010000082.1, from coordinate 20,907 downwards.
CACCTTGCAAACCGGCGCCAGCATCGAAGTGGTGGCGCAGTCTGCGATTTTCGAGATCCGATCGAGCGGACCGGTGTTGACGCAAACGAGACTTCCCTTCGCCCACTACAGCAACGCAAACTTAGCGGTTTTTGGGGGGCCTGCGAGAGCCCGTTCCCGGTTGCCGTCACTCGGCAAAACTCAAGCGAGGTGCTACAGACGGTCGCTTGTACCGGAAACCAGTGGGAGTATTCGGCCGCCGCGACTGTGGATGGCGTGCTAGCATTTCGCTTTACCTCCAGAGACAGCTTGGGCCACGACACGTACGTAACCGCTTCCTGGACCCGCGACACTATCGCCCCGGTTATTGCGTCGGGATCTTTACGAATAGCCGAGGGCGCACCGATCGTGACCTCGAACTACGTACCGACCCGCCTCGACGCCGGCGACGAAGCCACCAAAATCACCCATTTTTGCATGGCCTATGCAGTGGGTGATGAGCCAACCCCTTCGCCGACACCCGAGTGTTGGATCTCGGTCGACAATCCAGAGCAGCCAGCCCTTACTCCTAGCCCCACTTTGGCGCCCGGAGGCTTTTTCTTTACGATGGGGCTAAGGGATTTTTACTATCGCTTGGGTTATTTACGTGGCGATTACCACCTGACCACCTGGGCGAGAGATGCGGCGGGGAACGTTTCCGCCCCCGTCACCGCCAACACTTTCTTTGAGCCACCCGTGCCACCGGTAGTGGTGAATGTTCTGGTGTCGCGCACCGATCCACCGGCCCTGCCGTTCATTCCCGCCGATCTCAGCGCCGATTCGGGAAATCCAATTTATATTCGGTGGAAGATTGTTTCACCCCAGCCGGACAAGCTAAAGCCAGCCCCGGTCTCCCTGTACGTCACCAACGATGACGTTACTTTTACGCTCATCGCATCGGGTCTTCAGGACACCGCGCACGGCGGCTGTGCGGTTCCGGTCAACTTGAGCAGCGGATGTTATGTCTGGAACGGCGTTGTTCCTGAAACCGGCGTTTCAGTAAATGCGGCGACTTATTTCCGTATTCGCGTGGCCGTTGAAGATTTGAATGGCCTCGTGACCGCGTCGAGTACGAATCCGATGAACGGTGCGGGACTTTCACTTATCGCGGGCAATACCGACGCGGGGGTGGGTTCGAGTGCTCGGGCCGCCATTTTTCGTTCGCCCAATTTCGGTCTGATCCCTCCTGATTCCGGATCGCTCGCGGTCAGTAGCTTGGGGCATATTTTCTTTCGTGACCGGCTCAAGGGCTTGATCATGGTTAAACCCTCGGACGGTATCGTCCGGGTGCTGATGCCCATTAGCGCCGCCGCCAACGCCAACGTTTTCGAAGGCCCGCTCACTAGTCCCTCCGCGACCGTTAGAAACGTGCTGCGCATCGCGCTCGACTGGAGCAACGGTTTGGTATTTTGGGACTACGACCGAATTCGTAGGATCGACCTGCGAACCATGACCGTGTCTACGTTGGTCGGCGGTTGCACGAGTGATTGCTCAATTGCCGACGGAGTCGATGCCCGAAAAGTCGTCTTTACGCCCCAAGGTCTTTCCTCTGTTTCAGTACTGGCCCAGCTCGTTCCGCTGCCCAACGGCAATTTACTATTCGAGTCAGACGCCCAGCGTACCAATCAAACCCGACTCCGCATCTACCAGCGTCACAATGGCCAAGTGACCAGCATCACCGTGAAGGGCAACGGCCACAGCCCCCTCCAGTCGGGCCACGAGACCGATTCTGACACTGAAGACTTATCTCAATGCTCGTCGACCTCTTACGGCGTTGACACTCTGTGTCAGCGCACCGGATTTAGTATGGAGTTTAACCCCATCACGTCGGCGTTGCTGACCTTGCACCTCAGTATCAACCACGTTTTAACGGGTAACACTTTGCAAGCCTTCGCCAACTTAATCCCCAGCGGCTCGCTCGCGGGTACCTCCCAAGCCCCCCATCCTCCCTACGTGGATGGCTCGTACTATGCGTTCAGCCGCGCGGTAGGGCGCAACGGTCGCCTTTATGCCATTAACCGCACCCACGGAAAAATTTCAGTTTTCGATAAAGAACCCGCCACCGAAGGCGGTCAGTGGATTCCCATTATCGGTTCGACCAGGGCGGGGGCGTGCCCGGACGGAACGCCAGCAATGAGCTGCGAAATTCAACCCTCGGACCTATTCGTGGATCCGCAGAACCGTTTGTTTTTCGTGGATCGTGGCGCCATTCGCACCCTCGACAACGGCAAAGTCGTTACGGTGTACGGTCAATCCACCTACTTTGGTGATGGGGGCCTCGCGCAGTCTGCGCGTTTCAACGAGGTTCCGTCGCTGGAGCGGGCAAATAACGGCGAAGTGGTGGTGATCGATACCGAAGAATCTCGCATTCGAGCGTTCATGCCGGGCGGTACCATTCAGACGCTGGCGGGTACCGGTACCGTAGCCACGGTCGCGAATTACGACATTGCCGCGCCCCCGGCGAATCAGCAGCCGTTCTCGGTCGCAACCGTGGGACAGAGTGCGGTGTTCAGCATGGACCGTTCCAGTGGCGACATCTTCACCACGTCTGCGCGAATGATCGTTCGCCTCAGAAGATCGACCGGGCGCTGGGAACCCATTTTGAACGTAAATGCGGGCTACACCCCAAACGTACTGGGGTTCGACGGACAAGATATTTTAGTGCACACCAACATGTATACGCCCGCCTTGAGGCACTACGACGGCTTCTTACGTCACGTAAACATCGGCGGCTCGATTTCCGATCCCGCTCCCGCAAATCGTTATGCTGGTTTGCCCGATACATCGGTAGATCCGAGCACCTTTTGCGCGGACGGTACCCTTTTGACTAACTGTCTCATTCCGCAATCCATCGGCATGGCGGTGGGGCGAGCTACCTGGGATGCTCCGCGCAATCGATGGATTATGGCGGCGTCGTCCGGCTCAACCAGGGTGGTTACCATGTCGCGTGAAGTGAATGCCACCATCGGCACGTTGAAGAATATTGGCCTTCCCGTTCACCCCAAATCGATCGCCTACGTAAACGACGCCAACGGCGAGCGTGTCTACTTCTGTAGTACCGCTGGCCGACTCTACGTAAGTAACCTAACGACCGGAATAGAGTCAGCTCTGCCTTGGCGGGTTCCGTCCATGCACTGCCGCGGATTGAGCATCGTTCACAACCCAGTAAACAACTCGCTCATTTTCCCGGTCGAACAGTCGGGCCTCTACGGCGTGGCGGAGTTCGTTCTCCCGTAACGTGTTCGTTTGAAAGTGATACCTATTCGAGGCTGATGGCCGTGGACATTTGCGCGGTTACGCGACCGATCTCCCAGTAAGCAACGTTTGCGTTCTTCGCACGTTCCGTGAACTCGTCCCACACTTTGGGCGGAATCCCCGCCAAAAGACCACCGGAAGTTTGCGGATCGTAGAGTGCGGGGTGGGTTCGCGCGCCGGAGCAAAATGAGGCCGCGTTTTCGGGATGAAGAGAACTTCTTACCCCCAAATCCGACAGCCTCAGGCAACCCTCGAGCAAGGGGAGTTTCTCCACCGAAAGCTCGGCTGACTTTGAACTAGCACGAAGCAGGTCAGAAAGGTGCCCCGCAAGACCAAATCCCGTCACGTCGGTAGCTGCTTTTACTCCGGCCTCGGCCAGTACCTTCGCCGCCGTAGAATTAGAGACAAGCATTTCGGCGACGGCGCCTTGAAGCTCTGGGGCCTTCGCCAGCCGCTGCATATGACCCGCCAGGATAATACCGGTGCCGAGACGTTTCGTAAGAACTAGACGATCTCCTTCCTCAAGGTTTCGTTTCAAAAAAAGTTGGTGGCGCATTCCCCGGCCCGTTACCGCAAGTCCTACGCAAATCTTGTCTCCCTCTCCCGTATGCCCACCGAGGATTCGAGTGTGGTGGGCCGCAGTGATTTCACGGACACCCGCCATAACCTCTTCGAACCATTCTTTCTGCAATCGTCCGTTGGCCCAGGGAAGCATGAGCGTGACGAGGGCAGTTTCGGGAGTTCCGTTCATGGCGTACAGATCGCTTAAGCAATGCAATGCCGTGATCTTTCCCACCAGATACGGGTCATCGAGGAAGGCCGGAACGAAATCCACCGTGGACAAGGTCACCGAGTCGTCGCCGGCGTCGAGTATGGCGCAATCTTCCGCCGCGTCCGAGCCCGTAACCACTCCCGTTTTTTCTAACGAGGGGTGCAGCACCGCCGCCGGAACCTTTGCAGCACAACCGGCGCAGCGAATGGAGTCGTTGGGGAGCGGCATGGTCTCGAAGCTCCGCATCCACCCGCGATCGATTCTGTCTTTCAACCGGCGAGTCCACCGTCCCGCAAGCGACAGGCGGTGACGTGCTAGTAGCCCCTGCCCGGAGCCACCATTGAACAATGCCAAATAGCGCCACTGAGGACGGAAAGGCTTGAGGGTATACCCTTGCAGCCGGCTTGCGAGATTGGCGAACAAGGCTTCACCCATCCTAACGGAATACACTCCATTCTTGGCAATGGTGGGCCTAGGAGAAAAATGCGAGCAATCTCCCGCCGCGAAAACGTCTTCGTGAGAAACCGACTGTAACGAAGCGCCGACGATGACGTAGCCCTTGTCGTTAAGGCTTAGGCCGCAGTTCTTCAATAGCCTCGGTGCCCGCGGCGTGACGGCCAGCATTACGGCATCTGCCTCAATCTTTTTGTCATCCCACGTAACGTGCGTGGCACTTACGATTGGTTCGGTGCCCGAATGAAAGTAAATCCCGCGTTCGGAAAAGCGGTCGAGAAACCAGCGCCCCGCGCCGGCGGAAAACTGCGGTAGTAGCTCCGACCTCTTCTCAAAAACGTGAATTCCCGGTTTCTGCGCCGCGTACCTTCGGGACAAGGCCACGGCCAGCTCACAACCTGACGGGCCAGCGCCCAGAACGATGAGGTTCTTGGGATGCTTACCCGTCGTCATCAGCTCATCCAGCGCGCTGATCCGGTCGAGAAACCTTGCCATGGGCCGCAATGAAAAATGAGATGGGAACTCGGCGTCTACCGCGTCGGCGCCAAGATTCAGTGAGAGCAAATCGTAGCTCAATTCGTAGGGGCGTCCAGCGATGCGTAAGGAGCGTTGATGAACGTTGAGAAGAGAAACCTGAGAAGGCAAAAACCGCACGCCGGCACTTTGGCAAAAGCGCGGCAGGTCGACTTCGATTTCCTCCCGCCGGTACTCGTGGGCCAGGTAGCCGGGGACCATTGCGGAGTAAGGCATGGTTGCGGATTCGTTGATGAGCAACACCGACACACCCGGCACGGGTTTCATCCGCCACTTCCGCAAAAAAACCAGGTGGGCATTCCCCGCGCCGATGAGCACAATCTGCTTATCGACCTTTTGCGGGGCCGAATTCACGAGGGAAACCTCGCGCGGAATTCCGCATCGGGGGCCATGAAGGTTTGTCCCCCCGCTATCAGTTTGACCGCCCGCAAGAGGTGGCCCGCTACCGAGACCGGCCGCTCGGCATGCGCCGGATCATAAAGCTCGTCACCGACCAAGGGAAAACCCAGGTCGGCGCAGTGAACGCGCACCTGATGCGTTACGCCCGTTTCGCACGACACGCGAGCCAAAAACTTGTCGCTCCGCACCTCCAACACCTCGATGCGGCTTGCCGCGTCCAGAAAAGGGCCCCGCAGTCCAGGATCGCCATCCCAGCCCACGCGCATTTTACGGGCGTCGCGGGCATCGTGACCGATCTGGTTTTCGACGTTGTAGGTTTTGTCACCGGGCGAGCCCCAACACCAAGCCAGGTATTCCTTGGCGGCGGCATGGCCGGAGAAGATCCCGCGCCACTTTTGAAACGCGCTTTGCGTGCGCGCCACTAGAAGGATCCCCGAAGTCTCTTTGTCCAAACGGTGCGGCGTTACGGTTGGCTGAATCTCCGGAAATTCAATTGCGATCTGCGGGTCGTGTTGAAAGGCCCAGCCCGTTACCGTATCGCGATCGAACAGCGACAACGGATGGGAGTGAATTCCCGCCGGCTTGTCGATCACGAAGAGCTCCGGCGTGGATTGCAAGACCACAATCTTCAACGCGGGGTTGCCCTTCCGCAAAGCCTCGAGATGCGACGCCAATGGGGCGAGATCGAGACTCTCCGGTGCGAAACCGCGCAGGCCCTTTTTTACCTTCGCCCCGGCCGCGGTTTTCACAAGGCCGCCGTCGGCCGCCTCTTCCGCCTGGCGCCGCGTGAGCGAGGGGAATCTTTGCCGTAAAAATTGGTCGAGTCTTTGGTTGGTGGCGCCCATGGTGTTAGTGCGATTAGTATCGCCGCAAAAGATCCCCTGTCACAGGAAAATTGGGCTATAACGCGCCCATGGACGGCCCCCAAAAGATTCGCGATTGGGCGAAATTCCTGAAGGATATTCGGCTCTTTCTGGATTCGCGCGACTACATTGAGGTAATGACGAATCATCTGGTTCCGGCCGGGGCATTCGAGAGCACGCTCGACTGTCTGAAGGTTAACTGGAGTAGCGGTCACGGCGAGCTTCATACCTCCCCCGAGATCGAGATGAAGCGGTTACTCGCGGCCCACCGCGTTTCGATCTACCAGATTTGCCGATCGTTTCGGGACGATCCGGCCACCCCTATCCACCGCATCGAGTTCACCATGCTCGAGTTCTACCGAATGGGATTCAGACTCGAATCACTGATTCAGGAAACGATCGCCCTATTTTCCCAGCTGGCCGGCGCGAAGTTTCCAGCTCCCGTGCACGCCTCGGTAACGGAGTTATTGAAGGAAAAAACCGGGGTCGATGTTCTGGCGCACCAAGAGGTGGCATCGCTTTATGCCGCGGCAAAGGCGGCGGGCTATGGGTCGGCGGAGAGATCCGATACGTGGGAGGATCTGTTTTTCAAAATGGTGCTGGATGAGGTGGAGACGGCCCTTCCCCCCGATCGGCCAGTAGTGCTCACGGGCTACCCCGTTCGCGTATCCCCTTTGTCGCGCGCGGGTCAGGACGGCTGCACGGCGGAACGTTTTGAAATTTACTGGCACGGAATGGAGATCGCGAACGGCTGCACCGAGTTGTGGTCCGCAGCCGAGCTAGAGCGCCGTTACGAGAAAGAGTCCCGGGCACGGGAAGCCGCCGGGAAGCCGAAGCACCCATACCCAAAGGAACTCATCACGGCCGCCCACCAGGAGATTGGCGTGGTGTCCGGCGTGGCCATCGGTATGGAACGGCTATTCTTTGCTCTAGAAAAGAGCCGTTAGTTCGTTTCGTCCGCGGACGTCTCTTTTTCCAGCTTAACTTCCAGCGGATTTCCTTGCCGATTGCAGGTCACCCGAATGCGCGAGCAACGAACGGTGAGGGGGTCGGTGGACACGATGCCGGTCATCACTTCATCGAAGAAGCGGCAGCGTCCTCCGGTTACATTGAGACCGCCCAACAGATTTACATCGCAGTAGGCTCGATCCTCCGGCTCCGCCGCGGACCTTTGAACGTCGGTCGCGAATAGAATCGTAGGGACGGCAAGAATCAAAAAGAACAGTTTCATGCAGGAGCTCCTTTAGAAGTTTCACTTTACGGTAGCGAAGCGCAGCCGTGCCGGTACGCGCAACGCGTTAGTCCCTAAGGCGAAATGGGAGTCTTGCTGAAATGAAACCGCCCCGATGGAGATCGCCTCCCCGCAAGCCGGGGCGGCTCAACCTCCGAGCAAGGCAGCTGCCGGCTACTCCAACACATTCTTTCCGTGGCGACGTAGAACGGAAGGCCGCTCGATAACTTTCTCTCTACCAGCGCCGGCTCCGAAATTGTGGGCCAGCGAATCCAAGCGAGAGCATTGGTGTGGGTTCCCCACGCCGTTCTGGTGTTGTGGGCCAATGAAAACAAAATCGCCACCAAAGCCAGAGTCGGAGCCGGAAATCGTTTCATCCACTGTCCGCCCATAAAGCCCGCGCCGAGCGCCAAGGCCAAGATGGCCACGATGTTTTGCACGATGAACGGAAAGCTCGGGGCAAAGGAAAGCCAAAACACAAAACCCAGTATGTGGAGGAAGCAAGCTAGCAGACCGAAGATGAGGTCGCGTTTAGTGATCGCACGGCGAATGATAGCGGACACGACCCCGATGGCGATCAGGCACCCTACAGAAGTATAGAATCTGGTCCAGTGAATCTTCAAAACCGCGAGATACGAAGTAAACAACCCGGAACTCTGGTTGAATGTCGACTCGTTCAGCGAACGGATGTTGGATACGGTTTCCGCAATGTCACCGCTCGGCACCCGCCACGCTGCATTTGGTAAACAGAGCCAGTCCTGGGGAAAGATAGCGCAACCCGAAAGCACGAAGTTCCGCGCTACCCACGGCAGTCCCAGCGCGAGACCAGCCACCACGCCGGCCTTCACCAGGGTTGTTCGGCCGGACGCTGGGGTATAACGAAACACCACCCAAGTCAGCAGCACGAGATTGGCCGCCGTAGTCACCAGACCGAACGTTTTCGCCATGGTTCCCGCCAGCGATGCGGCCACGATCAGCGCCACGTCCGTAGTGGATAGATCTTCCTCTTCTTTTCCTTTCAGAATCAAACACCAGGCGAAAAGCAGAAAGATCCTCGCGGCATAGTTTGGACTGATCAGCCCTACATCCGCCGAGAAATGACCGCCTATAATGAAAGGAACCACGCAAAGCGCCGTCAACCAGGTAACCCTGCGATCTCTCTTTCCCCATTCGAGCAGCTCGCAAAACAGAAGATGAAAAAAGAAAATCGCCAGCAGCGGATTGAAGGCGAAAGTCGCCGTATGCTCGAGTCCCGGGAGAAAAAGCAAAGCTTCCGCAATAAAGGAGATCGAGTTGTATCCAAACCAGGCGCTGACGTTGGCCAAACCGAACGGCACGGCGCTCAGGCGATTCCACGTAACTGAAGGCAGGTGGTAATAACCCGTGTCGAAGTTTAGGGTCACACACACGGCGAAAAAAGCGTAACCCACGACGAGCGACCCGAGCCCTGCCCATTCCCATGTTCCCATCGCGCCCGAGAGCACTTTCCGCTTGAAAACGAACGATGTCCAACCGACAGCGAGGAACACCACTCCTACTGGCGTAGATAGCGGTATGAAAAAATTGAGCACGAGCCCCGCCAACGCGAGAAGAAGCAGCCCCGTCAGCCCGAGCTTTCCCCAGGATCTATCGGAACGCAGTAAGATACTTCCCAGCCCTACCAGCGCCGGCAGCCAAACTAAGATCGCAAGAATCATCGAGAGCATGGGGCAACCTCGCTGGTGGTCGTCTCATTATAAGGCCACTAGTGGGCCGTCGCACGCACGAAGATGCGGTACCGGCCACCCGACAACACCTCCGCATCGAGCCCATTCTGCTTCGACTCGAAACACATTCCCTCCAACGTCCAGCAACTGCGGTCGGGAGGTTTCGGGACATGGAATGGCAGACCGCTCGGTAACGTGGTGATGCCGGTTACAAACTGCGGGATCTTGTCCCACCTCCAAATCGAAGCGTTTGGGTCCCTAGTTCTGTAGCCCATGCGACAGACCAGCAAAGTGACAATGGCGAATAGTATATAGACACCACGCACCGATAGCGGCCGGACCATTTTGGTTCCCATTAGCAGCAATGCTACGCCGGTGGATATCGTACATACCGTTATCCAGGTGATGAACTGAGCACCCGGCACGAGCAACGCGCAGTACCCGTAGCCCATCGCTTGCGCGAGAAAGCATAGCCATCCGAACTTGACCTGCCCGTCGGAAAAAACACGTCGCCGGCAGGCCGAAAAAAATATGGCGAACGCCGCAAGCAGGGCCGTCGCCCGTAAAAGGGGGGACGACAACAAGACCGAGACATTGCGGAGTACGATCGCCAAAGTCATCTTACCGTTCTCGTCCACGGCTGAGTAAAAACTACGGAGACTGAGGTATATGTTTGCCGCCTGCTCCCGCGGTACCGCCCACGACAGGCCGGAAAACAACGAAGTCGGGCTGGGAAAAAAAAGCGCGCCCGAGGTCAGCACACCGCGCCCCAGCCATGGGGTAGCGTAAATTACGATAAGGATAGCCAGATACCCAATCAGCTTTAGGGTCAGCCCCCGCCCTTCGCGCCGGTAGGCTAGTACGAGCAAAAGGCCTACCGAGCCCGCAACGATCCCTCCGACGAACAACTTCACCGAAGCGGCGGCAACGAGAAACAGTAACGCCACGACGAACCTTGGCACTTCGGTCCGCGATGCTTCATTGAGTTTCAAGATCTGTAGCCACGCGTACAGCACGAACAGCCGCGCAAAAATATCCGGTCGGATAAGCCCTACATCGGGAACGAGCTGACGATTCATCAGAAAGGCCACCGTCGCGAAAACCGTCAAGAACGTCAGAGCGGAACCTTGCCGCGCCCGGCGGTACAGTTCTCCGAAGAGCACGAGATAAAAAAACGAGCTGACCAAAGTCCCGGCTGCGAATACCGCCGCAAATTTCAGTTCGGGAAGGTAAAGCATTGCTTCGAAGGGGAAAAGCGACGAGTTGTGACCAATCCAAGGATTGACGTTCGCAAGCCCGAGTACGGCGGACGACATCCGAACCCAGGTAACGGCCGGCAGATGGTAGTAGCCCGTATCAAAGTTCAACGGAGCCACGGCCGCCACGTACGCATGTACCAGAATTAAAACTACGAAGACCGCGGCTTCCGGAGCCGAAAACTTGGCCCATAGCTCCGCGGGCCGCCAGAACACCAGCCCCCAGCCAATCACCAAGGCCGCAACGCTGACTTCAATTCCAATCGGCGCGAAAAAATTTACCATCATGGCCAGCCAGATCAGGATCGCAATGCCAAACAGGCCAAGATCCCCGGGACCATAATGACTCGTAGTCGAGACGTTTAGCCGCCGAAGCAGGCGCGGGAGCAGCGTTCCCCATCCCACGAGGGAGGGGAACCAAAACAAGGTAGCTGCCAGTAGAGAAAGCATAGTGCCTCAAGGTGTGGGGAAGTCGGGGGAACGAGCGACATTCTCCCCCGTGGCAACGAACGCCCGGACCGAGGAAGAAAAAACCTTCCCATTCTTCACTTCGAAAATGCGCTGAGCCAACGCCGCAGCTTTTGGCCGATGCGCAATCAGCAGGCACGTGCGGCCTCTACGCAAACGATCGAGGGCTACCAGGATCCGCTCTTCAGTCTGAGCGTCAATCTGCGAGGTGACTTCATCGAATAGCAGAATGGATGGATTGCGGAGGAAAACCCGCGCCATGGCCAGCAGTTGCCGCTCGCCCAAGGAAAGATTTCCTCCACTCTCTTCGAGCAGGAGGTCCAAGCCGCCACGTTCCAGCAACGCCGGCCACAGACCAACATCCTTGAGTGATTCGATTAGCAGGTGATCGTCCCACGCCTTGCTTCCCAAGCACATGTTCTCACGGACCGTGCCGCGGAATAGAAAAAGTTCTTGTGCGACAAGCCCAATCTGCCCGCGCAACGAATGGGCATCCCATTCGTACAGCGGACGGCCCGCCACTTTCACGGTACCGGATACCGGCGAGTAAAATCCCAGCAGCAAGCGAAAGAGAGTGGATTTGCCCCCTCCGGTCGCGCCGATGAAGGCCACGGTTTCGCCCGAGTTTATCGACAAGCTGGCGTTGGTAAGTACCGGCGCTTTGCCCTCCGGATACTGAAACGTGACGTCCTCTAACTCGATCGCGGGTGCGCCCTGCGGAAACTCCACGGTTCCCGTATGTTCTAGCGACTGGCCGAAGATTTCGAACACCCGCTCGAGCGCTACTCGCGCCGAAACGAAAGTATTGTATTTCTCAATGAGGTCGCGCAGCGGCTGGAATAAGTTTTTGATGTAGCCCAGAAAAGCCACCAAGACTCCGAGTGACCACTGCCCCTCGATGACGCCCATACCGCCAAAGAAAATAAGCAACGCGAAGGTGAGGCCATTCGCACCATTGATAATCGGCTGCGCCATCGCGAAAACTTTGAGGCCTTCCAGCTGCGCATTCTGGTGGTCCTCGACGAGGGCGGTAAACTTCCGATTCTGATTCTCTTCGCCGGATAAGCGTTGTAGCGAAGCCAGGGCCGAAAAGTTCTCGCCGAGGAATCCGTTTATGGCCCCCAGCTTGGCCCGTACGATTCGATAGGCCGCCGCTACCTTCTCGCCATACCGGTGGATGAGGTAGAAAGCGAACGGCATCGGAATCAGCACTAACAGCGCCAGCTTGGCCTGAAGCCAAAACATCGTAACGAGTGAGGCCACGATGATGATGGCGTCGAGGCCGGCCACACAAATACTGGCCGAGAACAGCTCACCGATTGATTTCAAATCGTGAATGACCCGCGTTACGAGCCGTCCCGAGGAAAACTTGTCGAAGTACCTCACCGGAAAGTTCAGCATCCGACGGAACAGGTCCATTCGAAGCCGGTGGGTGAGGTCTTGCCCAATCCCCTGCACGACGTAAGCTTGCAGCGCATCGGCCACCCCCTTCAGGGCGATGGCGGCGAGGAACCAAAGCGAAACTTCCGTAAGCGCCCGCTTGCCGAGATCCTTAATGAGTAGGTCGACGACTTTCCCCTGTAACAGCGGAATAGCCACTTCGATCGCCGTCGAGACGGCGAGTAAAACTGCCGCCACCGAAAAACGCCGATGCATGGAGAAAAGCGCCAGCTTTAGTGGCTCGGGCCAAAATTTCCAGTGGAGGTCTACCTTCACAACCCCTCCCCTACGAGCTCGGTTTGGGAAAGGCCACGGTAGAGCGCCGACGCCTGCACGAGCGCTTCGTGCTTACCTTGCGCGACGAACCGTCCCCCTTCCATCACCCAGATCTCGTCCATCTGCTCCATTAGCTCGAACCGGTGGGTTACGAACAGTACGCTGAGGTTAGGGTAGTTTTTCCGCAACGACGAAAAAATGGCCGACTCCGTTGCGAGATCCACGCCGGAAAACGGATCGTCTAGCAGCAAGAGTTCGGGACCAGTACTCAACGCTCGCATCAGGGCGATTCGCTGCTTTTGGCCGCCCGAAAGGTCGGCCCCCTTCTCCGAAATCAGAGTGTCGTCCACATCCAGGCCAAAACGGGTATTCGGATCGAAAGACGCGATATCGCTCAGTGCGTGCAGGGTAGACTTGTCGACCGCGGTGGGCAGCGACAAGGACACATTCGACGATAGGTCTTCGCCGAGCAACGTGACCGGCTGATCGACGATGCGTAGCCTTTTGCGTAGGTCGTTTAGCGGATACTTCGTCAAATCGACGCCGTGGAGATACACGGCGCCCGCCGGCGGGTCAAAAACGCGCAACAGCACATCGAGAAAAGTACTCTTACCCGATGCAATCGGCCCGACTATCCCCACCCACTGACCGCCACGCAATGTGAGCCCGCTCGCCTGCAAGTCGAGCTTCGACGAGCCGCCGGGCATCCCCAAGCTTACCTTGAGGTCACGAATTTCGAGCAAGGGCGCCGACGGTACGGGGGCCGGTATAACCCCCTGCTCGTCTACCCTCGGAATATTCAAAATGTGGTTTACGCGGCGGAGCGAGGCCTTCGCCTCGCGCGTTAAGGTTACGGCCCAGCCTATGGCCTCCATGGGCCACGCCAGCTGAACGATCAGGCGCTGAAACGCGATGAAGGCGCCGACCGTGAGTGCCCCTTCGAGCACAAGTTCTCCGCCGAAGTACAAAATGAGCAACGTACCGGCGTTCGTGAAAAGCACTAGCCCGGGCGAAAAAAAACTTTCCACGAGGGCCAGCTGCTTACCCGTGCGGCGGTAACCGTCACTCAGCTTCTCCAGCTCTTCCGCCGCGAACGGCTCCGCCGAAAAGGCCTTGAGCAACCGGACGTGGGTAAACCTCTCACGGATGAACTGAGTCATGGCCGAGGTTTGCCCCTGCATCCGATCAAACAACGTATCGATGCGGCTGCCGCAGAGGTACGTTAGCAGCGGAACAAGCGGCAACATCGCCAGCGAGATAAGCGTGAGGCGCGGCGACAGGTTCCACATGGCCGGCAGGATCAGCAGAAAGAGGATTACGCAGTCGGCAATGACGAGCACGCCCGGCCCCAGCGCCATGCGAATGGCTTCGATGTCTTGGGTGGCGCGCGCGAGAAGATCACCACTACCGATGAGCCGGTGCGATGACATCGGAATCTTTAGGACGTGATCGAAAAACTTGCGGCGAAACACGGCGGCGACGCGATGCGAGGCCCCCATCAGGTAGACGCGCCACAGGTAGCGGCCACCGGCCTGGAAAAGGAAAAGAGCCAGTATGATGAGCGCGTTACGGGTGACCGAATCACGATCCGAGAGCGAAATGGCGTCGATCGCTTTTTTCAGCATCAGCGGAATTCCCACGTTTGCCGCATCGACTAAAAAGAGAGTGAGAATTCCTTTCGCGTAGGCCCCGCGAAACTCCCAGATCAGAGACCAGAACCCCAATGAAATCAGAGGTTTTTTGGTAGCGTCGGCCGCTGCCGAAACACGATTGGTTTTTTGACTTTCAGCCAAAGGACTCCATACTAACGACAACCGCTAAGTTATTGAGGTAACAGATGAATTTAAACCAATTTACGGTGAAAGCTCAAGAAGCAGTCGTTGACGCTCAAGCCGCCACGGTAAAACGCAGCCATCAAAGTGTCGACCCCGAGCATATTCTCTATGCCCTACTGAAACAAAAGGACGGCTTGATTGCCCCTTGCTTGGAAGCCATCAACGCCGGCACCACCGCGCGGTTACTCGGCGACGTAGAGACCGAGCTCAAAAAGAAGCCAGAGGTACACGGTAACGTTCAGCCCTATTTGAATGCGCAGACCAACCGCGTGCTCGTGCAAGCCGAAGAAGAATCCAAAACGCTTAAAGACGACTTCATCAGCACGGAGCATCTCTTTCTCGCTCTACTGAACGTAAAGGAGGGATCGCTACCGATCCTTTTCCAGCGAAACAAACTTTCGAAGGCGACGTTTCTTCAAGCGCTCGCCCGCGTGCGTGGCAACCAACGGGTGGAAGATCAGAATCCGGAAGAGAAATACCAGGCGCTGCAGCGTTATACCCGGGACCTCACGCAGGCCGCGAGCAACGGACGGCTCGACCCCGTGATTGGGCGCGATGAAGAGATCCGCCGCGTGGTGCAGGTGCTGTCTCGCCGCACGAAGAACAACCCCGTCGTCATTGGCGAACCCGGCGTGGGCAAGACGGCGATCGCCGAAGGGCTCGCCCAACGTATCATCGCGGGCGACGTGCCCGAGAGTTTGAAGAATAAAAAATTACTCGCCCTCGATCTGGGATCGCTCATCGCGGGGGCTAAATTCCGCGGCGAGTTCGAAGAGCGCCTTAAGGCCGTGCTGAAGGAAATCACCGCTAGTCAGGGAACGATCATTCTTTTTATCGACGAGCTGCATACCGTGGTCGGGGCCGGAAAGGCCGAAGGCAGCATGGATGCGGGCAACATGCTGAAGCCCGCGCTAGCGCGCGGCGAACTACGGTGCGTGGGCGCCACCACGCTCGATGAGTACCGTCAGTACATCGAGAAGGACTCCGCTCTCGAACGGCGATTTCAGCCCGTTTTTGTCGGCGAGCCGAGCATCGAAGACACGGTTTCCATTCTGCGCGGCCTCAAGGAGAAGTACGAAGTCCACCACGGAATTCGCATCAAGGACTCGGCCTTGGTCGCCGCGGCTAAGCTAAGCGATCGGTACATCACCAATCGGCAGCTTCCCGATAAAGCGATTGACCTCATCGACGAGGCGGCGGCCAAGCTCCGTATGGAGATCGATTCCCTACCGACGGAAATCGACCAGATCGACCGGCGCATGACCCAGCTAGGAGTTGAGTTGGAAGGCCTCAAGCGCGAGAGCGACGCCGGCAGCCAGGCCCGCATGCAGATGCTGGATAAGCAGATTGCCGAGCTGAAGGCGCAGTCGGGGAACATGAAGGACAAGTGGAACGCCGAGAAAGCGGTCATTACCCAGATTTCCCAGATGAAGGAGCAGATTGAGCAGGTACGCCTTGCCGCCGAGAAGGCGGAGCGAAGCGGCGATCTCGGAAAGGCGGCCGAGCTCAAGTACGGCAAGCTGACCGAACTGCAAAAAAGTCTCGATCAGGCTCAACAAAGATTGGCACAAGTCACCTCCGAGAATCGTATGTTGAAGGAGGAAGTGGACGAAGAGGACATTGCCGAGGTCGTGGCCAAATGGACGGGCATTCCCGTGGCCAAGATGCTCGAATCGGAGAAGCAAAAGCTCTTGAGGATGGAAGAGGAGATGCGTAGCCGGGTCATCGGACAAGACGACGCCATTCGCGCGATTTGCAACGCCGTACGGCGGAGCCACGCGGGGTTGAGCGATCCGAATAAACCGATTGGCGGCTTTTTGTTTCTGGGCCCCACCGGCGTGGGTAAGACCGAGACCGCCAAGACACTGGCGGAGTTCTTGTTCGACGACGAAAGCAATCTCGTACGTATCGACATGACGGAGTTCATGGAAAAACATTCCGTGGCTCGGCTCATTGGCGCCCCTCCCGGATACGTTGGGTACGAAGAAGGCGGCGTGCTCACCGAAGCGGTTCGTCGGCGGCCCTACGCGGTCGTGCTGTTCGACGAGGTAGAAAAAGCCCATAAGGATGTCTTCAACATCCTCCTTCAGGTTTTGGACGACGGCGTGCTGACGGATGGCCAGGGAAACAAGGTCAACTTCAAGAACACCATCATCATTCTGACCTCGAACATGGGAAGCCAATATCTTGGCGAGGGCGGCCCGCTTACCGATGAGATTCGCAATCAGGTGATGGGGGATGTGCGTGGCCATTTCCGGCCCGAGCTCATCAATCGGCTCGACGAGATCATCATCTTTCAGCCGCTTACCCAGGCCGAAATCGGCAAGATTGTGGAGATTCAGCTGCGCGGCGTGGCTAAGTTGCTCGAAGCGAAAAACCTAAGTATGGTTGTCGATTCGCAAGCGAAAGAGTGGCTGGGGCGCCGGGGCTACGATCCCGTTTATGGTGCGCGGCCGCTGAAGCGTTTGATTACGGAAGTTGTGTTGAACCCCTTGTCCCAGAAACTTCTGGAAGGGGTGTTTAAACCGGGCGACACGGTAGGCATTTCCGCCGACGGCAATGGGAAAATGAGTTTCTCCAATGCTGGTAAAGCGGCCTCCCGGCCAGTCGCCGCTCAAGGAAGCCGATAAATGATGGACGACAGACAGCCCCCCTATAGAGACAAACCCCGTTGGACCCTGTACGTGATGGTCGGTGTGGTGGCCGCGGTAACGAGCGTTCTCATCTATGCGAGCGCACAGTTCTTCTTCCAGCTCACGGCCTCGAAGAAGCCGGCGACGGTACTGGACAATCCGGTGCACGCGGCGGACGAGAAGCCCCTCGGCCCCGAGGGCGGGCTGCTTAAAAAGACCTCCGAAAGTTTCCGCATGGTCGCCAAGAAGATTGGCCCCGCGGTCGTGAACATCAAAGCCACCAAGGGTGCCAAACAGCCGCAACGGCTTCAGCGTGGCATGGGGCGTAACCGCGGGCGCAATCCGTTTCCGGAAGGGGAAGAAGGCGGCGACGGACGCGATCCGTTCTCGGATTTCTTCGAGCGCTTCGGACAGCCGTTTCCGTTCATGGAACAGGGGCCGCAAACTAGCATGGGCTCGGGCGTCATCATGGATAAGAAAGGCATCGTCGTAACGAATAATCACGTCGTGGACGGCGCCAATGAGATCCTGATTAGCTTCACGGGTGACAAGACTGAGATGAAGGCCAAAGTCATCGGCACGGATGCCAAGACTGACCTTGCGGTACTCAAGATTGAAGGAAACAGAGAGTTTCCGGCCGCCGAGTGGGCCGATTCGGATACCGTCGAGGTAGGCGACTGGGCGATCGCGATCGGCAGCCCGTTCGCTCTCGGCCAAAGCGTGACCGTTGGTATCGTGAGCGCCAAAGGCGGACGTAACTCCAGCCTTACCGGAGTGGAGTTCAGCGGCGACCTCATCCAGACCGATGCGGCGATTAACCCTGGAAACTCGGGCGGCCCCTTAGCGGACCTCGAAGGGCGCGTCATCGGCATCAACACCGCCATTTACACGCGAAGCGGCGGTTACATGGGAATTGGTTTTGCGATTCCGGCGAATCTCGCCAAGGAAGTGACGTCGAAGCTCGCTACCGACGGAAAGATCGTTCGCGGTTGGCTTGGCGTCTACATCGAGCCGCTCAATCCCGATCTCGCCAAGGAGTTGGGAGTGAAAGAAGGGGTGGGCATTCGTGAAGTGATCGAGAACAGTCCCGCCGCCAATGCGGGGCTCAAGGCCGGCGACGTCGTGCTCGAGGTCGACGGTAAGGCGGTTAAGGAACCGGGCAATCTGCAGCGTCAGATCGGCTCCTACAAGCCGGGACAGAGCGTGAACCTCAAGATTACTTCGTACTCAGACAAGAAGACCCGCTCGATCTCCGTGAAGGTTGGCAAACTTCCGGACGAGCCCCAGCAGCCCAAAGCGGAAACGGGTGGCGGTGATGAATCGGCCCCCGATAAGCTGGGATTGGTACTTTCTCCGAGCAAAGAGGGTATGGTCGTCGACAGCATTCAACCCGGCTCCATCGGTGAGCAGGCGGGGCTGGAGAATGGCGATATCGTCGTTCGTATCAACCGCAAGTCGGTGGACTCTCACGCCATGTACAAGAAACAGCTTGCTTCCGCGAAGCGGCTTTTCTTGGAAGTGAAGCGTAAGGGACGGACGCTGTTCATTCAGCTTTCGCTGCCGGAGTAAAAATGAAGAACATTTTGGGAGTCATCGGCGGTAGCGGCCTGTATCAGCTCGGTGTGCCTACGGAGAAGGTCACGGTGGAAACACCGTACGGCACTCCGTCGAGCCCGCTTCACAAAGCCGAGATAGGAAATACCACTCTCTATTTCATTGCCCGGCATGGAGAGCATCATACGATTCTGCCGTCCGAGCTCAATTCGCGCGCCAATATCTACGCCCTCAAAAAGATGGGGGCCAAGGTCGTGTTGTCGGTGAGTGCCGTAGGCAGCCTGCGCGAAGAGATCGTGCCCGGCGACTTCGTACTTCCCGAGCAATACCTCGACCTCACGAAGGGGCGTCCCAACACGTTTTTTGGCCAAGGGGTGGCCGGCCACGCGCACTTTGCCGATCCGGCCTGTCAAAGTCTTCGCGATAAGCTCGCCAAAATGGTGACTACGATTGGGGTAAAGGCCCACGTCGGCGGAACCTACGTGTGTATGGAAGGGCCGCAGTTCTCTACCCGGGCGGAATCGCACTGGTACCGTGGCTGGGAAGTGGGAACCTCTCGCCGCGCCGTCGTGATCGGCATGACGGCCATGCCGGAAGCGAAGCTCGCCCGCGAAGCGCGGCTTTGCTATCACACCATCGCCATGGCCACCGATTACGATTGCTGGAAGGGTGACGCCGACGTGTCGGTGGAGTCCATCGTCAAGATCTTGAAAGCCAATGTCGGTAACTCCCAGAAGCTCATTCAGGCCATCGCTAACGAGCCCCCCGCTCCTTGCGGAACTTGTTGGCATGCCATGGAGCATGCGGTAATGACCCCGAAAGAACATTGGCCAAAAGACCGAGCCGCCGCGCTCGCTACGATTCTGGAGTAATCATCGATGTCTTCTCTGCTCGTTGTAGGTACGCTCGCGTTCGACACCATTGAAACGCCTTTCGGAAAAGCACCGAAGATTCTGGGTGGCTCCGCCAATTACTTTTCTCTCGCCGCTAGCCTCTTTTCGCCGGTTCGCTGCGTGGGCGTAGTGGGGGAAGATTTCCCGCAAAGCCACCTCGACGAGCTCACCAAACGCCGAATCGACGTTACGGGCGTGGAGCGCACTGGGGGCAAAACGTTTCACTGGTCGGGCAAGTACGGTACCGAGCTACACGAAGCGCAGACCCTCGCGACTCACCTGAATGTTCTCGAGACGTTCGATCCCAAGCTACCGGAGAGCTACAAGGATTCGGAGTACGTGTTCCTGGGCAACCTGATGCCGGGTGTGCAGATGAAGGTGTTGCAGCAGGTGAAAAACCCCAAGCTCATCGCGCTCGACACGATGAATTTCTGGATCACCGGCATGCGAGAGCAGCTGATCGAGACCATCAAGAAAGCTCACGTGCTCATCATTAATGAGGGTGAGGCCCGTCTGCTGGCCCAGTCCCACTCCATCGTGGAAACGGCGAAAACCATCATGGGCTGGGGCGTGAAGCGCCTGGTGGTAAAGCGTGGTGAGTACGGGGCGATGCTGTTCGACGGAAATGAATTTTTCTCGATCCCGGGACTTCCCCTCCATGACGTAAAAGACCCGACGGGAGCTGGTGATTCGTTTGCGGGCGGTTTCATGGGATACTTAGCATCTAGGGGCGATGAGTGGTCCACCTCGGACAACCTGCGCCGCGCCGTGGTGATGGGTTGCTGCGTAGCTTCGTTTACCGTGCAGGATTTCGGCCCTAACGCCCTCATGGCGTGCAATACGACCCGACTACAAGAACGGTTTGAAACCTTTGTGAAATTGACCCATTTCCCGAAGGATGGAAAACTTTAAGCAGTAGCTTCCAAACAGTTCCTTGACGAGCCATTCGGTCCTCGTTAGATGAAGGCGATTTTTGAGTCTTCTCAGCGAGCATTAAAGGACTTAGCAAACATGAAAAAGAGTACGGCAAAAGCGGCGACTCCGGTCTCCCTCGGCACCAAGCGCACTTGCCCCAAGTGCGGCGTCAAATTCTATGATTTCAACAAGAAAGAGCTTAACTGCCCCAAATGCGCTGTAGAACTCGATGAGGCACCGCTCGCGCAAGTGGCGAAGATTCCGTTGAAGGCGGAGAAGAAAGAAAAGCCGGCTCCTGCCGTGGTCGCGGAAGATGAAGCGGACAGCGGGCCTGGTTTCGAGAGCGTCGATGACCTCGGCGGCGACGATGATGTGGAAGACATCGAAGTGGTCGAAGATAAAGACG
>JBGSST010000077.1:0-20759 GCA_041736915.1 Bdellovibrionota bacterium | reverse complement strand
CCGTGAAACTGCGCATCGGGCAAGGGGCAGGTCAGCACGAGGTCCGTCGCCGTCGTTTTCACGTAGCTCGAGGTCAGCCGCGCCGTGCTCGACTGAGTCGAGTCGATATTTCCCTCGGCGATGAGAAAACCCTTCAGACCGGGCGAGCCGCCAAACATCTGCCCCACCGTGGACGGACTGCCGGTAACGCCCTCGAAACCAACGATGCGCAGCTGGTGAAAGCCCGGTGAAACCGCAATCGAAACCCCTGACTTGAGCTGCGCGTAGGTATAGGAAAATGAGACCTGCCCGTCGAGCTTAAGGCAGGACAGGCTGCGCCCGCCTACGTCGGAGAGTGACACCGAGTTGGCTCCCGAAACCGTCACCGCGAAACGGGACATTAGATTGAGGTCCGGGTTCTCGCGGAGGTTCGCGGGCAGCTCAATCCGCACCCGCGACGAAAAGGGGGAGAAAGAGCAGGCGTTCAACGCCAGGAGAAGCAGTGAAATAAGAGGACGCA
The DNA here is from genome assembly GCA_041736915.1 of Bdellovibrionota bacterium. Lineage (GTDB taxonomy): Bacteria > Bdellovibrionota > FAC87 > UBA2466 > UBA2466 > JBGSST01. The sequence continues at coordinate 20,260 of JBGSST010000077.1, read as the reverse complement.
CGGAAGAAATTCTAACACCGACGGCGTTAGGCGCTTCCGGAAAACTCCATCGGATCGAAGTGGCCGGGGAACCGGCAGACGAACGTCGCGCCGGGCTGCGGCGGGGTGCTCACCACGCCCACGGTTCCGCCATGGCGCTGCATGATGTGTTTTACGATCGCCAGCCCCAGCCCCGTACCGCCTTGGTCGCGGCTGCGCGCTTTATCCATGCGGTAAAAACGCTCGAACAACCTTGTCTGGTGCTCCAGCGAAATGGGCGGGCCGTCGTTGGAAACCTTGAGCAACACATCGTGGCCATCGTTCTCCCACAGCACTTTGATGTTGCCGCCGGCGGGGGTGTACTTGAGCGAGTTGGTCAGAAGATTCACCAGCACCTGCTCGGCCCGGTGGGCATCGGCCACAACGTTCTGAGCGTGGAAGGCAAACTCCACCGTTTGCTTTTTCTCCGCGAACTGCCCCTCGAGCTGCGACATCACCCGCTGAGTGAGGTCGTCGGTGCTGAGCGTGTCTTTTTGGATGGCCCCCGCCGATTCGATCGAGGAAAGATCTAGCAGGTCATTCATCAGCGCCATCAGACGATCGCCGTTGCGCGCGATACTAAGTAGGTAGTCCAGCGTGGGGCCACCCTGCTTTTTAAAATCTTCGATCAGCGTGTCGGCGAACCCCTTGATCACGGTAAGCGGAGTACGCAGCTCGTGGGACACGTTGGCCACGAAGTCGATGCGCATCTGCTCGGCGCTCTTTAGCTCCGTGACGTCGTGAAAAATGCCAATGGCGCCGTAAACGGTGCCATCGTGTCGACGGAGCGGCGCCACCGACAGCGAAAGGTAGCGACGCAAATTCCCCTCTTGGTCGAGCGGAATGATCTTGGTGGTCCCGGCCTTGCCCTCTTCGAGCGCGGAGCGAAACGCTTCGAGGATCTCCGGATCCCGGAAGATACCCCACACCTTGAGCCCCTTACCCCGGATACCGGCGCCGCCGAAGAGAACCTCGAAGCGGCTGTTGAAGAACATCGGATTGCCTTCCGGATCTACCGCCAGAATGGCGTCCGAAATCGAGGCCATGATGGTCTCCAGCTCCACCTGTTCGCGGGTGAGGCTTTGGGTCTTGTCGAAAAATTCACGGCGGATGTCGTCGATGTGCGACTCCAGCTCATCCCATTCGTCGGAAGACTCCCGTCGCAGGTCCTGCGAGGTGAGCGGCGCCGACTGCGGCTCCAGCACGCTCTGCGCCTTGAGCAGCATACGGCCCAGGGGGAACACGAGCTGCCGGGCCGACCAGTAAGCCAGCATCGCCAGCAAAACCAGCGTGGTGAAGAAGATGAAAATCTGGGTGGCGTCGAACAAGGCGAACGTCCCCGTCACGCGATCGAGGGGAATGCGCAGCCCGAGAATGGCGCTGTTATCGTCGGACCAATAGAGCGCGTAGAAAGAGTCATCCGCCAAGCGAGATACGTAGTCGCGGCCCGTTTTGCGGCGCTCGCGAAGCTTCGCCCACTCTTCGCGCTCATTCGCCGGCAGCGGGTCCACCGACGAGCAGCGCAGGGCGTCGGTCTCGTCGAACAGCACCACGTCCAGCCCGATCTCTTTGGCCTCCGCCTGGCACCACTGGGAGGAGATGGGCAGCGGTAGCTTACGCTCGATCGCCTTGAAAAGGCGCAACGTCTGCCCCTCGGACATCGAGACTAGACGGTGGCGGAAGAAGATACGCGCGGAAAAGCCAGACCCGACTAGGGCCAAAAGCACGATAAAGCACTGCACCGCCAGGATGCGATAAAAGATTTTCCAAGGAAAAGGGCGACCGCCGTGGGAACCAGCCATTAGCGAATCAATTTACCTTAATGCGGTAACCAACTCCACGGATCGTTTCGACCAGATCGGCGCACTTCCCCAGTTTCTTGCGAAGTCCAAAAATGTGGGTATCGACGGCGCGGTCGACCACGGTAACGCCTTCGCCCTGAACCATGTCGATCAGCATCTCGCGCGTGAGTACGCGACCCTGGCTCTTCATCAACGACACCAGCAGTTTGAACTCCGACGGGGTGAGATTCACCTCTTTGTCCGAGCAGGCCACCTTGTAGGTGTCTAGATTCACGGTGACGTTGGCCACCGTCATCTCGTTGCCCGAGGTTTTCTGCGGCTGCGAAGCCCGCCGGAGCAAGGCGCGGACGCGGGCCAGAAAGATGGGAATCTCGAAAGGCTTGGTGAGGTAATCGTCGGCCCCCATCTCGAGTCCGACTACGATGTCCGACGTATGGGCCCGGGCGGTCACCATCAGGATCGGCAGGTCGTCGTGCCCTTCCCGCTTCTCCCCACGAAGGCGCTTACACACCTCGAGCCCCGAAAGGCCCGGCAACATCCAGTCCAGCACCAAAAGCTGAAAGCCATTTCCATCGATCTTGCGGAGGGCCTCTTCGCCATTCTCCACCGAGGTAACCTCGTGCCCTTCCCGCTTCAAGTGAAGCGTCATCAAGTCAGAGATATCCCGTTCGTCTTCGACTACCAGAACTCGTGCCGTTTCCATCTGTCACTTCCCCCGTTTGTCGTCGTTACCGTGGCGAACGTCTTTACCCGAGGCCATGAAGATCACGTCTTCTGCGATGTTGGTCGCGTGATCGCCGATGCGCTCGAGATTTTTCGCCATGAGAATCAAGTTGAGCCCCTGCGTGATCGAATCGGCGGTAGTTTTCATCCGCTCCACCGACCCGTCCACTATCTTCCGCTTCAAAGCATCGACCGTATCGTCGCGCAGCAGAACCTCGCGCGCTTTGACCTGATCGGTGCGAATGAAGGCGTCGAGAACTTCTCGCACCATGAGCCGCGTTTCGTCGGCCATGATCGAAAGTTCTTTCAGATCAAATAACGGCTCGCCCAAAAGGAAGTATTCCGTGTTGTTGGCGATATTCACCGTGAGGTCCGCCATACGTTCCAGATCGCTGTTGATCTTGATGATCGCCACGATCGTGCGCAGGTCGGCGGCCATCGGCTGATGCAAAGCGAGAAGTTTTATACTGTGATCGTCGATGTCGAGGTGAGCCTGATTCACCTTTTGTTCGACGGAGTACACTTCCTTGATTTTGACCATCGATCGCTTCTGCCATCCCTGCGTTGCCGCTTCGATGGCCTGTTCGACGTAGCCCGCCATGGTTAGCAGCTCTCGCGACAACTGCCCCAGGCCAATATCAATGTTTCTTTGCATCCGACCTTAGCCAAACTTACCGGTAATGTACCGTTCGGTCCGTTCTTCTTTGGGGACCGTAAACACGGTCGAAGTATCGCCGAACTCGACGAGTTCGCCCAATAGAAAAAACGCCGTTTTGTCGGAAATTCTAGCGGCTTGCTGCATGTTGTGGGTGACCATCACAATGGTCACTTCCTTCTTCAGCTCCATGACCAGCTCTTCGATTTTGGCCGTCGAGATGGGGTCGAGCGCGCTGGTTGGCTCATCCATCAACAGGACGGGCGGCTCCACCGCCAAGGCCCGAGCAATGCACAAACGCTGCTGCTGGCCGCCGGACCGGCCGGTGCCCGGAGCGTCGAGCTTGTCTTTCACCTCGTCCCATAATGCTGCGTGTCGCAAACTCTTCTCGACCACTTCGCGCAACAAACTCCGCCGCTTGATGCCGGCAAGCCTTAGCCCCGCCGCCACGTTGTCGAAGATGCTTAACGCCGGAAACGGATTGGGTTTCTGAAAGACCATGCCGATTTTGCGGCGGATGACCACGGGGTCAACGCCGTGCCCGTAAATGTCCATCCCGCTCAAGAGCACGCGCCCTACGGCCCTAGCCCCTTCCACCTCTTCGTGAAGACGGTTTAAGCAGCGGATGAAGGTCGACTTGCCGCAACCGGAGGGGCCGATGAGCGCCGTCACCGTGTGAGGCATCGCCTCCATTGTGACGTTCTTCACAGCCTCAAACTGGCCGAAGTAGGCGCTTAGTTCTTCCACTCTCAAAATCGGCTGGGGTGAACTCATACTACTCTCTGGCCAACAACTGACCACGCATCAAAAACCGGCTCGCCAAGTTCATGGCAAAAACGACGGCCACCAGCACGAAAGCGCCGGCCCACGCCATCCGGTGCCACTCTTCGAATGGGGAAATGGCGTAGGTGTAAATTTGCACGGGTAAGGACGCGATGGGCTCGGTAATCCCGCGCTGCCAATACTGATTGCCCAGCGCGGTGAATAGCAACGGCGCCGTCTCGCCCGCCACGCGGGCCACCGCGAGGAGTACGCCCGTAATGATGCCGCTCATGGCTCCGCGCAAAACTAAAAAAAGAATTACCTTCCAGCGAGGAAGCCCTAACGCCAGTCCGGCCTCGCGAATGTGCTGCGGAACTAACTTCAAAAGTTCTTCGGTGCTGCGCGCCACTGTAGGAATCATCAAGATGCCAAGGGCGATCGCTCCGGCGAGCGCCGAGAACTGTTTCATCGGCATGACGACTAACGTGTACACGAAAAGCCCAATGACGATGGAAGGCACACTGCCGAGGAGATCGGTGGCAAACCGGATTATCGAGCCGAGCTTTCCCTTACCGAACTCCGAAAGATAAATCCCGATGAGTCCGCCCCAGATAATCCCGATCACCGAAGCCATGGCTACGAGAATGAGCGTGCCCACGAGGGCATTGGCCATGCCGCCACCGATTTCACCGACGGGCTTGGGCAGCTGAGTGAAGAAGGAAAACGACAACGCCGGCAACCCTTTTTGGATTACCATCGCGAGCACACTGCCCAATGGCATCACCGCCAGCGCCACCATGCAGGCCAGCACCACGCGCATACCAAAATCCACGACTTTGCGGCGGCGATACCCCTGCGAGAGATAACGGTGCAGCGAGCCGGACTTCATCCGTGCCCTTTCCGGTGTCGGTCAAGCCCCATCATCATCAAACGGGCCGCCCCGTTCATCACGAAAGTTACCGCAAACAACGTCAAACCCACGCCAATAAGCGCGGCGAGGTGAAGGTCGCTCGATGCCTCGGCATACTCGTTCGCGAGTACGCTAGCCATGGTCTGGCTCGGGGCAAAGAGCGAAGCGGCAATTTCCGCACGGTTTCCGATCACCATCGTGACCGCCATCGTTTCACCGACCGCGCGTCCCAGTCCCAGCAACGAGGCCCCGAAAAGGCCGGTGGTGGATGAACGTAGAACCGCAATCACCATCGTTTCCCATTTAGTGGCCCCGAGAGCCATCGCGGCTTCGCGCTGGCCGCGCGGAATGGCGCGAAACACTTCGCGCGAGAGCGAGCAGATCGTCGGCGTTATCATGATGGCGAGGATAATCCCGGCCGTCATCATACCTACGCCGTACGCGGGCCCCTGGAACAACGGAATGAAACCAAAATGGGCTTGCAGCCATGGCTGAACCACGGTGCGAATGAGTGGCGCCAAAACGAAGATACCCCAAAGGCCATAAACTACGCTGGGAATCGCGGCGAGCATCTCCACGAGAAAGCCCGCAATCTTACCGAGCCAGCGGGGAGCCACTTCGTTTAGATACAACGCCACGCCAACGCTCACGGGTACGGCCATCATCATCGCGAGCAGCGATGAAATCACGGTGCCGTAGATCAAAGGCATGGCGCCAAAGATCTCTTGGATGGGATCCCACTTCGAGGTCCACAGAAACGAGAATCCAAACTTCTGGATAGCGGGCAACGAGCCCTTCAGCAGAAAAAAACCAATGGCGACCAGCAACGCCAACAGCGACAGCGCGCTGAGCGTAACTAAAATCCGGAAGCGGCGGTCTCCTTTGTGCAAATCCGCCGGTAACTTGGAGCTGCCGAGTAGCATGTCATTCAGCCTGGACGAAAGTCCGGATCTTACAGACGTATGCTCGGCTTCCCAACTGATTTGCATCCCCTGACTCATGATCGCTAGCCAACTTTAGTTGATTTTCGGAACTTCGATGGTGCCGACCGTCGTCTCAATCTTCTTGGCGAGGGACTTCGGAAGTGGCGCATAATGCAACGCCGCCGCCTGGCTCTGCCCTTCGGTGGCGGCCCACTTCAGGAACTTCACGAGCTTCGCGCCCTTGTTGACATCCGGCATGGTCTTCCACACGAGCAGGTAAGTGAAAGCCGACAAAGGGTACGCCGTCTTGCCTTCCGCATTCGTAATCGACACACGGTAATCGGCCGGCATCGTTTTCAGCGCGCCATCGGCAGCCGCGGTCACGCTTTCCAGCGTGGGCTCCACGAACTGTCCGGCTTTGTTCTGAATCGTGGCGTACGGCAATCCATTGCTCTTCGCGTAAATCAGCTCCACGTAACCAATACTGCCGGGGGTCTGCTTCACGAAACCCGCAACGCCTTCGTTGCCTTTGCCACCCAAGCCCACCGGCCAAGAGATCGCGGTGCCCGTTCCGGCCTTGGCTTTCCATTCTTCACTTACCTTGGAGAGGTAATCGGTGAAGATGTTGGTAGTGCCCGAACCGTCACTGCGGCGAACGACCATGATGTCGCCCGAAAGTTTTTTGTCCTTGTTGAGCGCCACGATGCGGGCGTCGTCCCACTTAGTGATCTTTCCCAGAAAAATTTCTGCAATGACCTGGCCGGTCAGCTTGAGCCCCGAACCCACGTTCGGCAGGTTGTAGGTCACCACTACGGCCCCGAGCACGGTGGGAATGTGCAAAGCGCCCACGGCCTTCTTCAGCTGCTCTTCGGTCATCGGGGCGTCGGTCGCGCCGAAGTCCACCGTCTTTTCGCTGAACTGGCGGATACCGCCGCCGCTGCCAATCGACTGGTAGTTGAACTGAACGTCTTTATCCACCGATTGGTACTGCGAAAACCATTTCGAGTAGAGCGGGTAAGGGAACGTCGCTCCGGCGCCATTCACCAGGGTGGACGCTTGCGCCACACCCGAAAGGAAAGTCACCGCGAAAACACCGAACCATGTCCAACGCTTCATTGCCGCTCCTATTGAGACTATCGAAAATTAGGTACGGTGTAGCAAATGGGGGGAGAAGCCGTCGTGTTAGGATAGCGTTAAGCTCGCTCTGGCCCAGATTCGCCAAAATTACGAGGGCTTACAGATTTTCTTTGAGCCGTTCGACGAGCCACCGGGGCTCATCCACAGGTAGGTCGTGGCCCGCGGTGGGGTGGGTCTGCAAAGTGGCGCGATAGTGACGCGCCAACTTCTCCGAACAGTCCGGATCGCAGAGTTTGTCGCCCAAGCCCCGCACCACGATCAGGTGGGTCTTCGGATCGAATTCGGGCGCGGGAAACGAAACGGCGGAGTAGAGCTGGCGAAGCGTATTTTGCAATGAGATGGGGCGATCGTCGTAGAAAGAAACTCGCTCTTTTAGTTCGGCGGCGGAAAGTTTGCGGGCGTTGGTAAGGCCGGCAATCCGCTTTTCCTTCGTCAGCGGATCGCGCGACCGCGCCACCTGCAAAAACAGTTTCAACGCCTGGGGCTGCAGCCGTTTCCATGGAGGGCTCAACGCCGACGCACTCGAGTTGATGAGCACCACCGTCCCAAACTCTTTGGGGTACTCACGCGCCCAGTCCATCGCTACCATGCCGCCTAGCGAAAGCCCCAGAATGACGTCGTCGGCCGACCCCTCCCCCAAAGCGCGCCACTCGTTCCGCACGTGCTCACGCATTTTCCCCAGCCCCACCGGACAGGCTTTGTCGAAGTGCACTCCCGCGCCGGGAAGATCGAGACAATGAACCTCGTCTTTCGGAAAGGCTTTTTGCAGTAGCGCGGGAAACTCGCCCCAGTGCCGCACTTCGCGCGCCAGGCCGCGTAGTAGCAGCCAGCGGCGCTTGGGGGTCTTGGCGGAGGTCGCTTTCGGGCGGGGCTTTTTCTTGTCAGCCATACCAAAGCTCCAAAGCCCGCCGGCGATAGCGGTCGCGATCCTCTTTGGAGATCACGGCCCACTGCTGCGGCGCCAGAATCGCGCGTTGTAAAAAATTGAAAAACAAAATGTGACGGCGAAGCGTACGCGACAGCCGGTGGGGCGCCAACGGGTTGAACGTGCCCATCACCGACACCATCTGGCGGATGCTCTTCTTCATCCAGTTCCAAGAACCCAACTCCAGAGTCATGGGCAGGTACAGCTTCTCGGGCTCCTGCTTGCGGTGCTCATCGTAGAGAAAGTCCCAAAGATCGCCATGGGCGCGGTACTGCACCGATTGCGGTTCGACCCGGTAGATGTGATTCGGGTAGGTGCGGTCGAGCAGCATCTTGAGCCCAAAGACCTCGGCTACCGAGTGAAAGGGGCGCTTGGTGCGCGCGTAGGGAAACCACAGGCGATCCACGGCGCCAAAGCCGCTATGCACGTCGAGCGAGATGGCGGTGTTGGAGTGATAAAGCTCGCTGCGCACGAGATCGCAAACCGCCTTCGCCTCGGCCTCCATCTCCGTTCCCTCTTTACCGCGGTACCACGGCAGCAGGGGCGAAATGCGGTGGCCCCCGGGAATGAAGAGCTTACTCATCTTCTCAGCGTTCGTAGGGCTGTTCCGCATGAGATCGATGCCGTTGGCGTTGCTGCGGCGGTGCAGGTACATGCCGGCCGGGTTGACGAGCGGAACGAAGATGAGGCGGCAATTCTCTAGGCTTTTCTGAAAAGTGACGTCCCACTCGAGTAGCTCGATCGTGGTCTTTAGGTACGATAACAGCACGTGCGTACCGATTCGTTCGAGGCCGTGCACGCCACCGAACATCGCCACCACCGGTGTGGTGGGATCGGTGCTGCCGAAACGAATGCAGTACAGGGGAAACGACATTTCGTTGATATTGACGGTAGTGAGCTTGTCCACGCGGCCGAGCTTCGCGGCTTTTTCGGCCAGTTTCTCGAGCTCGTACATTTCGGGAAGGCGGGAGAGGAGTCCTTCCCGTTTCATGGCAGGATCGAAACGCAAAAGATGCATCCGATCATTATCGCGCCTGATTACGATGAAAGATAGCGCCGCTCGAAAGCCGCATTGATGTTGGTGAAATCGAGCACGGTCAAAAAGTCGAGGCACTTGAACGACCGATCCAGCGCCGGCTCGCACAACACCTTGGCCCCCGCCCGCAGGTACGACCCGAGCAGCGGGGGAATGGCTTCGCGCACTTTGAGCGGCGCGAGTGGCTCGGTGCGCGGCGTGGCTTCGGGCATCCGGTAGTTCGGCAAGGGGAAGACCCCCTCTTTGTTCTCGAACAGCCCTTCCTGACGGAAATAGTCCATGAGCTGGTCCGCAACGCCGCGATCCATGGTCTTGATGCTCGCGCAGCCGAAAAGATAACGCGCCCCGACAGCATTCGCGTACGCGGCAATCCCGCGCCACAGCAAGCTAATCGCCGCCGTGCTGCGGTACTCCGCCTTGATGCAGGCCCGCGACAGCTCCAGCTTTCCGCCCAAAGTCTTGGTCAGGAACGGCGCCAGCTCGAACTCGCTGGCGGAGTAAAAATCGTTGGAGAAGCTCGACGAGATCAGGCGGTAGGTGCCGATGAGCTGGTGGTTGCGTTGATCGATCACCATCAGGTGATCGGCCAGCGGGTCCCAGCGATCCACGTCCATCCCGAGCGGGAAGTTGAGATTGAGCCCTTCCCTCAAGAAGACTTCGTAGCGCAGCTTCAGGACACTTTCGACGTCCTTCCAACTCTCCGCGGTTCGGATGAGAAAATCGCCCTTGGTGATCGACATCGTCACCTTAGGGAGGAAATTTCTCAGCGGAACGGCTGAGCGCACGTAGTTGGCGTATTGACCGAGAATCGTCCGTAGAGGCCGTGAACTTTCTCTCATTGAGTTTAATCGTAGCTTCATCGGTTCAACGGCTCATTAGGGTTCGGTTCGGATTCGGTTAGATCAAAATCTCTTACGCCTCGCCATATTGCACCAAATAAATGCTATGAAGTTAAGGGGCAGGGAGTTAGCTTTTACATTTTTCGAAGCCGGAGCGAATGGCGATTAAAAGGGAAAGCCGGGGCGCGACACGACTCGCGATTTTGGACTTAGGGACCAACTCCGTCCGCTTCGACATCCACGAGGTCGCCGACAAACGGGCGCCACGCTTGATCCATCGCGAAAAGTTGATGGTGCGCCTGGGAGAGAAACTCTTCGAAACGGGCCGCCTCGACTCGCAGGCCATTCGCCGCACCCTGCAGGCGCTGGGGAATTTCAAAAAGACCGCCGTCGAGCTGAAGGTACACAAGTGGGTCGCCTTCGCCACGAGCGCCTTGCGCGAGGCCAAGGATCGCGACCGGCTGCTCATTCCGGCGAAGAAAAAATTCGGTATCACCATCGAAGTGATCTCTGGCCAAGAGGAGGCCCGTCTCATCGCCCGCGGAATCCTCGCCAACGAGCGAGGGCTGAAGAGAAATTTTGCCTTCGTCGATATCGGCGGCGGCAGCATGGAGATCAGCGTGTGCCGTGACCGCAAGGTCATCTACAGCAAAAGTTTTCCGCTGGGGGCCGCGCGCCTGCAGCAGGTCTATCTAAAAGCCACACCGCCCTTGAAAAAGAAGGGGCACGACCCCGTACGCGCGGCAAAGAAAGAAATCCGCCGGTTGCTCGAGCCCGAAAGCCAGCATTTCGATCTCGACCTCGACCTCGTCTGCGGGTCGAGCGGAACCGTGCGCGCGCTGTCGCGAATCTTCAAGCGCATGTCCGGCAGCGAAAAGATCGAATTCGATTCGCTGAAGAAACTCACCAAGCGGATGGCCGACATGACGCAGGACGAGCTTTTGGCCCTGCCGGGCATGGAGCCGCGGCGAAGCGATCTCATTCTGGCCGGCTCGCTCGTTTTTGAGGAATGTCTCAAGGCGTTGGACGTCGACGTGGCGGTAGCCACCGACTACTCACTCCGCGACGGAATCTTCGCGCGTGAAATTCAACGACTGGAGCTCGAGCACCAGCGCCCCACCGAAGTGGATCTAGAACCGCTCTTTCGCCAGGCCGCACGCCTGGGCGACGACGTGAGGGAGCTGAAATCGCTGGTTCACTTGGGCGAACGCCTTTTCTTTCAGCTGGAGTCGGTACACCGGCTGCCCGAGAAATGGCTGACCTATTTGAAGCTCGCCCTGCTCTACCGCAACGCCGGCAAGCTGATCTCCCCGCTCGAGACGGAGCGCCACACCGCTTACATCGTACGGCACGCGGACCTGCCGCTCTACGAAGGCTGGGAGGTCGAGTTCGTGGCTCAGCTTTGTCTGCACCAGTTTCAAAAGAAGGTGAACGCCGCGAACTTGATGGCGCTCAGTCCACAGGCCAAGGAAGTGTTTCCGAAGATGCTCGCCCTTTTTCAGATCGCCGACGCCCTTCATCCGGGCGGCGTCACCGTCCCCGCCGGACTGCGCGCGCGGATGGCCCCGCGCCATTTGCACCTGCGCGTACCCAGGGGGAAAAGCGCGGAGCTATCGCTGATGAGGTTGCAGCAGCGAAAAGCGTTCTTTGAGAAAGTTTTTGGCCGTCAACTCGACGCCACGGTGACCTGATATCATTGAGCGATGCACCGTCTTCGCTCATTAGCCGCCGGATGGTTCCTATCCACGACACTCTTCGCGGCCACGCCCCAGTGCCTCCAGGATTTTGCGGCTCTGGTTTTCGGCGCCCCCACTAACTCCCTCGAGCTTTTGGGAGGAACGTACGATCAGCTACTGGACAGACTGGGAGGCGAGCTAAGTGAAGAGACCCTGGGAAGAATTCTTGCCCGCAAGGACCCGTTCCACATCCCCGAGCAGGATAACGCCGATCTCTCCTCCCTCCGAAAACGGCTCACCGACCTAAAGGATATGGTGAAGACTTGGGACGAATCCACCGTAAACGTCACGTTACTCGATGTAGTGCAGGTACGCCTGAAGCGGATGAAGCAGGCGGGCGGCGAGCGGGAAAAAGCGCAGACCAGCACGGGAAAGGACGAAGTCATCCACTTCGAGTCGGCGCACGACTTTTTCATCTCGCCCGACGGGCGTTACGCCTTGGCCAAAAATGGAAATCAGCAATCGCGACCGGACGGCTCGTGGGCTGAGTTTCTTCAAGTGCACGATCTGAAGTCCGGCCAAACCTATTTTGCCGAGGGTCCTTCGCAAGGGATGCACGACCCCATGATGACGGCGGACGGAAAGGCCATCGTCTTCAACGATCAGCCAGGCACTTTACGCGTGGTGCCTTTCCACGAAGGCAAACTAGACTGGAATAACGCCCAGAGCATCGGTGAGCCGCTCAAGGGTGACCAGTGGAACTGGAGAACGTTCATCGACTCCACCGGGAAACAGGTCTACTCCACGGTCCGCGAAACGAACCTGCTCTACCGATTCGACCTAAACGACAAAAAACGGGTACCGCTTACCTGGGAAGACGGTGACAAAGTGGTGCTCCCTACAGAACAGCGCTGGGGCGCGGTACCCGGCGGCGAAGAGTTCTTCCGGATTATTCCGGACGGGCCCAACACCCGCTTGCAACAGTATCGCGTAGCGGCCGACGGTAAGGTGACCGAAACCAAAAAGTCGGTCGTGCCGAACCAAAAGATAGGCCAAGTGACTTGGAACGCGGCGGGAACGAGGGCCTACGCGTTCGTCTTCGCCCAGCCGCACCTTTACGAGACGGAGCCCGGCAAACCGGCCGTGAACCTACTGCCCGAGCTAGCGCGCGTGAACGCGTCGGGTGACATCTTCGATGTAGCCATCGATCCTCGTAACGGCGATACGCTGGTGTTGGTCCGCGTGGCCCAGGGCGACTTTAGACTGGTGCGCCTCAACGGTGAGCCGGCAAGAGCCCAGAAGGCCCTGGAACTCAAAGGCCACCACGTGAAGCTGAAAACCACCCCCGATGGCAAGCAGTGGGTTTTGCCGACCACGAGCTACCAGCTAAAGATCATCCAGGCCGAAAACCGCGACTGAGCCGATCATTCACTTGGCGGCGACGATTGAGCCCTGGGACTTTTTCGCCTGCGCGACCAACTTTTCCCAAGAGTCGTGCGACTCGATCAGGTTGGCGTCGGGCTCTTCGATTAGCAGAACGCGCTTTAGAAGCGCCAAAGCATCCGCCCCGTCACCGCGATCTTCGAGGAAGGCGTGGTAAAACTCGTAGTTCATCGGCTCGTTCGGGCCATGCTTCAGAGCCAGCTCGAAACTCTCGCGCGCGCGATCATTGTCGCCACCGAGAATGCCGGGCACCTTCCAATCGATGATCGCTAAGAAGCGCAACGCGCCGCCATCGAGAAAACCGGGCTCCTTCTCGGCCACGAAACGAAAATGGTTTCGCACTTCCTTCACCGTGAAGAGCATTTTGATCACGCCCACTTTGTTCGCGTATAAAACCTGATTTACGGCGCGCCAGAAATGACAGGACACGCAGTCGGGAGCTTTCGTGACGGCCTTCAGCGCGGCCTCGCGCCCCTCGTTGAAGGCTTCCTTGATCTTGCTCTCGTCTTTCTCTACCCGAAGCCCCAAGTAGGTACACGCCATCGCCAGGCGCCAGTTCGCCTCGACCGAATCCGGCGTTTTTTCAACCTGCTCGCGGTAACCATTCAACGCCAACTGAAAGCGATTGAAGTTCCGGCGTTGCAAATACTCATTGTCGAACGCGGTGAATGGTTCAGCCGGAAAAATGGCGTGCGCGGAAACCGAGAGGATCAGGCTGAGCATCGAAAATGCAATTATTAGCGAAGGCCTCATCTAATAATTGTAACCCCGGGCGGGGCATCAAAGATTAAGGAATGTTCAGGCTTAGGTTTGTGTCTCAATTGTGTTGTTTTAGGGTTTTTTGACCTACCCCTAACTTGAGTAAAATTCGTGCCGGCCGCATCCTCGCATTCCGACAAAAGAAATTCACATACACACTCGATAACCAAAAAAGACCATTTTCCCCATTCAGGAGTTCCCATGAGTCAGCCCGACTACCGGTTTCGTCTCGAGGCGATGGCCAAGAGACTCGAAGAGCAACAGGAGACTTACCTCGGTTACCCCAACAGCGCGTTGCTCGATAATGAAAACCTCGCCCGTTTTCTCAACTTCACGATCAACAACGTGGGCGATCCCGAGGTGGGCAACAATGGAATGCACACTTTTGAAATGGAGAACGAAATTCTCGGTTTTTTTCGTAAGGCCCTGCGCGCCACGCACGATGATAGCTGGGGTTACCTCACCAACGGAGGAACCGAGGGAAATACGTACGGACTATTTCTTGGCCGAGAATCTTTCCCCGATGGCGTAGTGCTTTATTCGGAAGAAACTCACTACAGCGTACCCAAGGCGGTGCGCCTGCTGAACTGCCGGAGCGCGGTCATCAAATGTCAGCCTAACGGGGAAATGGATTACGAACACCTCACGCACGCGGTACACCTGCTGCGCCATTACCCGCTCATCATCAACGTGAACGTGGGCACCACGATGAAGGGGGCGATCGACAACATCGACCGTATCCTGGACGTTCTCGATCGCAATCGGGTCACCCGCTTTTACCTTCACTGCGATGGAGCGTTGTCGGGGGCGATGCTTCCGTTCATTCCCCAGGCCCCGAAGGTAGATTTTTCTCTGCCCATCGGAAGCTTCTCGATCTCGGGCCACAAATTTTTGGGATCGCCCATTCCTTGCGGCATCGTGCTGGCGCGTCGCCAGCACGTGAGTGCGGTACGCTCGTCGGTCGAGTACATCGGCAGCAACGACCTCACCTTGTCCGGCTCGCGCGACGCCTTCGCCACCATCGTGCTGTGGCAGGTACTTCAGCGCCAGGGCGAGGCGGGACTCGCCCGGCTCGCCTCCCAGTGTCTGGAGCTTGCCGACTACGCGATGGCGCGACTCAACGATGCCGGTTGGAAAGCGTGGAGAAATCCGTGGGCCAACACCGTGGTCTTTCCGCGTCCCTCGCCCGCGATGGTGCGGCGGTGGCAGCTCGCCAGTCAGGGAGATTTCTCGCACATCATTCTGATGCCCGGAATTACCCAAGAGAAGATCGACAAATTCATCGATGAACTAACCGTGTCCGACCTAATGGAGAGAGCATGAACTCGAATTCCCAGATCGCTATTCGTAAATTGGATGAGGCCGACTTTTTCCCGCTGATGGAGTGCCACCTGTCGGCCTTCGCTTCGGAGAAAGGGGAAGCCATGATGAGAGCTCTCGACCTGACCCTGGAAGAATCCGAAGCCTTCGCCCGGCCCGTGGTGGAAAAGGCTATCGCGGAGGGGCTAAGTCTCGTGGCGTGGGACAAGCCCACGGAGAAGATCGTGGGCTTCTGCCTGAACGAGCCGTTCGGCACGATTCCCGATTATTTGAAGTACCCGCTACCGGCAAAGTTACGACCGCTCTACGCCTTTCTGCAACAGCTCGATCGCTACTGTTTGTCCGACATCCGCGTGTCGACCCAGAAGCTGTTCCACCTTTTCAACCTAGGTGTGCTGCGCGACTACCGGCGGTCGGGAGTAGCCAAACGGCTGATGCTGGAGTCGCTCGAGGTGGCCAAGACGCATGGCTACGAATACGCGGTAGCCGAGGCCACGGGGAAAGGCTCGCAAACGTTGTGCGAAGAGATTGGCTTTCAGCGGCTAAGGTCGATGGCCTACGCGGAGTTCGAGTTCGAGGGGGGCTACCCGTTTCGCAGTATCGTGGAGCCCGACCGGTGCGAGCTAATAGGAATCACGATTTAGACCACTTGCCCTTTTCGCCGACGGTAAAGACGGCCCACTCCCCTTTGCGAAAATCCATGGGGTTGTGGATCACTTTGTCGCAGAAGGAGGGGATCCAATCCCCGTGCGAGCAGGCCACGACGGTTTGGGCCTCGGTCTGCTCCACCCACGCGGCAAAGAGATCGATTCGACGAGTCAGGGCGTAGTTCGATTCACCGTCCGATTGCTCGTCGAGTAGCTTGTCGATTTCGATGTCGCGCGCGAGCTTTTTGGCGAGCGGCTCCAGCGTCTCCACGCAACGCTTCTTGGGGCTGGAGTAAAACAGGGCGTTCGGATCGAACTTGTTCTTGAGGTAAGCGTCGCGAAACTCGCGCGCCTGCTCTTTGCCTTTGTCCGAAAGGCCATTGTCGCGAGTGCGACCATCGCCGGTGTCGCGGTGGGCGTGACGAATCAGGATGAGAGTTTTCTTAGACATGTAAAAGGGGGGTTCCTTGGTAACGGCCCTGCGCTAGGTTCTCGAATACCATCTGGCTCCGAATGCTAGCCTTGCCTTTACGGTTGGCGAGCCGGCGCCACGTACCCTGCGGCGTCAACTCGCGTGCCTTCGAATTATCCGACAAATAGGTCGGAATTACGATATCGCGAATGAAGGAAAAAATTCGTTGGTCGAGGACGGGAAATGCGATCTCTAGACGCGAGAAAAAGTTACGCGGCATCCAGTCGGCGCTCGACAGGTACATGGCCCCTTCGCTCTCGAAGTAATAGATCCGGCTGTGTTCCAGAAACCGGTCCACCACGCTGATCACGCGGATATTGTCGGACAGGCCACCTACCCCGGGAACGAGCGAGCAGGCTCCGCGCACGATGAGGTCGACGTGCACACCGGCCCCCGATGCCTCGTACAACGCATCGATCACCCCTTCATCCACTAACGCGTTTACCTTGGCGACGATGCGGGTCTTTTCTCCGCGGCGGGCGGCTTCCGTTTCGGCTTTGATGTGATTCAAAAGGCGCTGATGCATCCGCGTGGGGGCGGACACCAGACGCTTGAACCGATTGGGCACGCGGCCATCGAAAGCGGCGTCGAAAAAGTGGCGAGCATCGGCGCCAATTTCGGGACTGGCGGTCAAAATCGCCATGTCCGTATAAACCCGCGCGGTCGTGGCGTTGTAGTTACCCGTGGATAAATGGGTGTACCACCGCGTGATGCCGTTCTCTCGCCGAGTCACCAGCGTAATCTTGGCGTGCAGCTTCAGCTTGCCGAAGCCGAAGGCCACTTCCACCCCTTCTTTGCGGAGATCGTCGGCGAGGCGCAGGTTATTGAACTCATCGAAGCGGGCGCGTAGCTCGATGATGACCTTTACCTTCTTCACCTTGGCCGCATGCTTTAGCAGCTCGACGAGCGCGGACGTGCGGTCGGCGCGGTAGATCGTCATTTCGATCATGTCGACGTCCGGGTCGGCCGCCGACTTTCGAATCCACTCGATGTACGTCTCGAAAGTATCGTACGGGTGATGCAGCAAAAAATCGCGTTCGCGTAGCGACCTAAACATTCGGTCGGCGCTCTCGAACTCGGGCGGCAGCTGCGCCGCCAGCGTGGAATAGCGCAGCCCCGCGCGTTCGCTCAGTAGCTCGGGCGCCTGAAAATTATAGAGGCTCCACAGCCCCTGCAGGCACAGCGTATTGGGGGCGGGAAGCATCTGACCGGGCGACAAACGCAGAGAGGTCGAAACGTGCTCCAAGAAATTGGTCATCACCTCGCCGGTGTACTGCAGGCGAACGGGCACGCCCTTCTCGCGGGTGCCCAGGCCACTCTTCACTACGTCGGGAATGGAGGCCGGATCCGCATCGCCGATATCGGCGGTAAAATCCGCGTCGCGCGTAAGGCGAACGAGGGCCGGTTGGTGCTTGAGACCAAAGGTAGGACCCAAGAAATTCAAAAGCAGATCGTCGAGAAAAAAGAAGTACAGCCGGCCACTGTCGTCGCGGGCGGGGTAAAGCAGCGGCAGCGTGCGCGAGACCCGGAACCAAAGCCCTTCCGGAAAGATGGCCGCCATCTTTAGATTCTCGAGTAACCCGAGCTTGGCGAGCTCGAAGGTTTCCGGCGGCGACAGCTTGGGCACGATCTGTGACTCGAAGAGCTGCTTACCCAGCCGAAATGATTCCGGAGTACCGGAGGCGTTGCGCACCAGCTCGATGCCCGCATCGGCTAGCTCCGCGTGAAGGGCGTCGAGTACCTCAATCTGCTTCACGCCGAACTTGGCCACGTTCTCTAGAATCGAGTCGTGAATGCTTTGCAGGCGCTTGCCGTCGATCATGTCCGACGACTTGAGCTTCGTGGAGGCTTTGAGCTTTTTGCTCAAGGCCGCAAACCGGATCATGAAAAATTCGTCGAGGTTGGTGGCCGTGATCGCCAAAAACTTCAAACGTTCGAGCAACGGGTTGTTACTCACCTCGCGTGCCTCGTCGAGCACGCGCTCGTTGAACTGCAGCCAGCTGATGTCGCGATGGATCAACGGTTTGCCGGGGCTAACCAGAAGGCTCGGCAAAGTAGGTAGTACGCGAATCTGCTGCATCGCGTACTTTATGACATAGTTACGGAATATTCGCTAGATAGCGGTTTGCGTCAGCGCCAAACCGGTACTAGTTCCACGGTAAAAATTACAGGGCATTAAACGGAAGGATAACCATTGGGATTTTTGCGGCTTTCCTCGACCAGTTGACGGAAGGTCTCCCCGCTCGGCCTCACTCGCCGTTCCTGCGTGGCGTAGTCGATCTCGACCAGACCAAACCGCGGCTCGAAACCCTTCACCCACTCGAAGTTGTCCATGAGGGACCAGTGAATGTACCCCTCGACCTGAGCCCCCCGCCCGCGGGCCCGGGCGATGGCGGCCACGTGTCCGCGCAGGTACTCCGATCGCAGCGTGTCCTTGGCATCCGCGCAGCCATTCTCCGTGATGTAGAGGGGCAGCTGGTAGCGGTCGTTCATCTCGACCAAGAGCTGCTCGAGGCCGTCCGGATGCACGACCCATCCGAGATCCGAAGTGCGATCCCCTTCTTTGGCGAAGACGATTCCCAGCGGCAGCCGGCTCGACTTGATGAAGTTGGCGTGATCGCGCTGCGGCCCCACGCACACGTAAATTTTCATGTAGTAGTTGATGCCCAAAAAATCGATCGAACACTTCTTGCGGGCCTCCCACACTTGCCGGGGCTGCGGAACGATTCCCCACGCTCCGAAATGTTGTTTCTTTCCCGTGAGCGCGTCGGGCCACGCCAGATTGTAGAAGCGGTGAAATGAAGCGGCCAATGCCCGCTCCACCGGGTTCCAGTTGTGGCGGGGCAGAAAGCGGATCACGTTGTGGGCGACGCCGATGCGTAGGGGGAGATGGGCAAACTTTCCTTCCCGCGTTTCTCCCGCTTTGCGCAGAGCTTCCACGGCCTTCAGGTGCCCGCGCAACAGATTGCGCGAGGCATCCGAGACGGACTTGGGCGAGAAGCGCGCCGGCGGCATGAAGCTTCCCAAGTATTGTCCGATAACGAGCGAATTGGGCTCGTTCAACGTACACCAAAACGGCACGCGCTTAGCGAGACGCTCGGCCACCTTGTGGACGTAACCGTAGAAGCGGCCCGCGGCTTTCTCCCAAAGAAATCCGCCCTTCTCGGCTAGCCAGCGCGGCACCGTAAAATGGTGAAGCGTCGCCATGGGAATGAGATCGAGCCGTTCGCACTCGGCGACAAGTTCCTCGTACCACGCAAGCGCCGCCATATCCCACTTGCCCTCTTCGGGCTCGATGCGCGACCACTCGATGGAGAAGCGGTAGGTGTTGGCACCGAGATCTTTGGCCAGGCGCAGGTCTTCACGAAAGCGGTGCCAGTGATCGCACGCCAGCCCCGAGCGTTCCCCCGTTTCGATATTGCCTTCGGCTTCCCACTGCCACCAGTCGTTGTGCTGGTTATTACCTTCAACCTGATGGGAACTCGTCGCCATGCCCCATAGGAAGGGGTGATCCGTTTTCGGTGTATTCACTAAGCTGTCTCTACCAGTCCGCCGTTCCTGATTCTGAGCCGTGTGCCGCGCCAATTCACGGAGCTGCCCAGCGCCATATGGATCCAAAGGGGAAGCGCAATCAGCTCGCGTAGGAACCAGCTAAAGAGCATCTCGCCAAAACCCCGTAACGTCATTTTGCTTTCGAGCTTCGCCATCAGCAAGAGATCGAGCGCGAGCCACAGAAAAAGGTGGGCCGCGAAGAAGAGTCCGAAAGGAATCCCCAGCCATTTGCTGAAGCCGAAAGAGCCGATGAGCCCCGACAGCATCGAGAAAAAGAGCGGCTCGAAAAGAAACGCCAGCGGCGCTTGAGCCTTACGGATGCGGCCCCAGCGCAGATGCCGTTTCCAGAAGTCAGAGAGATTGTGTTTACCGATGCACTGGCGGATGGGCTCTTGCGAGATGACGACCTTAAGCCCCAAGCGGCGCATCGCCTGCCCGGCCATGTAGTCTTCCGCGATGTACCGTCCTAAGTTGGCGATGCCGCCAAAGCGATCCATGTCGGCGCGGCGAAACAGCATCTGCTTGCCGACGACGAACGAGTGGCCCACCGCTTGGGAGAGCTGCATCCAGCGCGCATAAAAGCTGTTGAGATAGGTGGCTTCGAGCCTTCCGCCCATCCCTTCGGAAAAATCCCCGGCGACGACGGCGGTAACAACGCCGA
>JBGSST010000031.1:0-6321 GCA_041736915.1 Bdellovibrionota bacterium | reverse complement strand
GGCGACCCTCTGTATCGGCCATTGTAGCACGTGTGTAGCCCTGGATATAAAGGCCATGAGGACTTGACGTCATCCCCACCTTCCTCCGGTTTAACACCGGCAGTCTGCTTAGAGTGCCCAACTAAATGGTGGCAACTAAGGATAAGGGTTGCGCTCGTTAAGGGACTTAACCCGACATCTCACGATACGAGCTGACGACAGCCATGCAGCACCTGTCTCTCAGTCCCCGAAGGGAAAGCCGTATCTCTACGGTTGTCTGAGGATGTCAAACCCAGGTAAGGTTCTTCGCGTTGCATCGAATTAAACCACATGCTCCACCGCTTGTGCGGGCCCCCGTCAATTCCTTTGAGTTTTAATCTTGCGACCGTACTTCCCAGGCGGGGTACTTAATGCGTTAGCTGCGACACTGCAGGGGTCAATTCCCGCAACATCTAGTACCCATCGTTTACGGCGTGGACTACCAGGGTATCTAATCCTGTTTGCTACCCACGCTTTCGCGTCTCAGTGTCAGAAATGGTCCAGAAGGCCGCCTTCGCCTCCGGTATTCCTCCAAATATCTACGAATTTCACCTCTACACTTGGAATTCCACCTTCCTCTACCACTCTCAAGCCAGTGAGTTTTGAGTGCACTTCCTCGGTTGAGCCGAGGGATTTCACACCCAACTTTACTGACCACCTACACGCGCTTTACGCCCAATGATTCCGAACAACGCTAGCACCCTACGTATTACCGCGGCTGCTGGCACGTAGTTAGCCGGTGCTTCCTTTAAAGGTACCGTCAAGCGACTTGGATATTAGCCAAATCGTGTTTCTTCCCTTTCGACAGGGCTTTACGACCCGAAGGCCTTCATCACCCACGCGGCGTCGCTGCGTCAGAGTTTCCTCCATTGCGCAATATTCCCTACTGCTGCCTCCCGTAGGAGTCTGGACCGTGTCTCAGTTCCAGTGTGGCTGATCAACCTCTCAGATCAGCTAACCGTCAAAGCCTTGGTAGGCCGTTACCCTACCAACTAGCTGATGGTGCGTAAGCTTATCCTTGAGCGATAACTTATAAATAGAGGTCACCTTTAACCTCAGCTTCCAAAGAAGCCGTGGTCTCATTCGGTATTAGCCCTCCTTTCGGAAGGTTATTCCCATCTCAAGGGTAAATTACCTACGTATTACTCACCCGTCTGCCACTTTACTAATGGGTTGCCCCATATTCTCGTTCGACTTGCATGTATTAGGCACGCCGCCAGCGTTCGTTCTGAGCCAGGATCAAACTCTTCAGTTAAATTGTTCGGTAGAGTAAACCCTACCTAAAATTTATGTTTGAGAGTCGATTCTCTTCTCAAAGAATTAACTTATTAAAAAGCCCGTTATATGGCGTCACTGCTATTCAGTTTTCAAGGACCAACTGCCGAGAAAGAAGTAACTACAGATGTCCCTGTTTGGTGTCAACACTGTGTGATTCTTTTTTTTGCTTTTTTTTCGAGATCGCCGAAGAGCCTTTGCGGCAGCGCGTCTTGGGGCGTTGTGTACCTGTAACAAAAACGCGATTATCTTAAACACAATGGCAAACTTGATTATCAGCAGTGGAATGGCGGGTCTTATTTCTGCACGGTGGCTAGAGGCGAAAGGGGTTCCTTTCGAAGCTTTGGACTCCGCAGCCTCACCTGGAGAGGGTGAACCTAGCTTTGCGTGGCGTTTTAGAGAGGGTGCAGGGCAGGGTTTAATCGAGCTTTTCGACCAGGAGGCCCACTGGGAGAGCGTAAGTCCTACCGCTTTTGAGCGGGAAAAGACCGAATTCACGCCATTCGATGGGGATATCGAGCCTACGATGCGGCCGTTTGTCGTCGGGAACTACCGTTTACCCACCCAGAAGATTCAATCTTTGGTGGAGCCGGTATCAAAACACCTGGCGCCCCACTTTCGCTGCAATCGATTTCCCGTCTCTATAGATATCGATGCCAAGAAGGTCGCGCTGAATGATGGGAGCACCGTAGAGTATGACCGGCTGATCTGGGCGGCGCCGCTCGGAAAGCTGAAATCCATTCTCAATACCGTGGGGCGGTCTCGAATGGCCCCCATGGGAAAGGCCGCTCCGGGAATTCCCTTCGTGGGTCTGGAGTGGGGCACCGATGTGGCCCCCTTCCCGGAGGATAAAACCGTGGTGCTCACCTTCCGTTATAAGGATGAGAAGCTAAAAGCTTACGGTTTCGTATCCCAAAAGAACGTTTCCCCGGAAAGCGAGCTGTTCGTGAGTCATTGGGTGACCGTGCCCCCTCATAAGGTAGCGGCCAATGCGGAGGAGACGGCCAAATGCGTCCGCTCCCTAAGAAGAGAAATTCTGAAAGAGTTCGCCGAGCTCGAGAGCCACATCAAGCATGAGAAGATTCTCAGCTACGATTGCTACACTCCAGCAAAGCCTTCGGTAGCTAAGTCATTGGAAGTACTGCCAAATGTATTTTATGTAGGGCCCGAGGCCACCAACTATGATGGCGATACTCCCCTGTGGGGGCCGGAAGTGACCCTACATAACCTGGAGACGGTCTTCTCTTAATAAGTCCGAATAGCCTCCATTGAAGTTCAAGTCGTTGACGCGACTGCCCATTTCGTACTAATACTTCCAGGAATAGCTTTGTCCTCATTAGTTTGAGGCTTGGTTATCGGTAATAGGTTGTTTGTTTAAAGCATTACGAGCCCCATTCGTCTTAGATTCGGCAGCGTGGAGTGGGTGTCTCGGGGGACTCCATGGGCGAGAAAATAAAAGACGCCGGCCACACCCCTAATCTGTTCGATTACTTCGACTACAGAGAGTACTTACAAGACTATTATCAGTTCCATAAGAAGCGGAACTCCTCTTACAGCTACCGGCTCTTCGCCCGTAAAGCTAAGCTCGGATCCCCTAACTATTTGAAGCTCGTCGTGGACGGTAAGCGCCGTATCACCGACCGCACGCTATTTCAGTTTGCCCGTGGTCTCGGTTTGAACCGGGATGAAGAGAAGTACTTCCGGGAGCTGGTGCTCTATCAAGAGGTTTCTGATCCGGATTCCAAAGAGTTGCACCTTCGTTCGTTGCTCAAATACCAAGAGAAGCAGCGCACGCCGACTCCGTTGAAGGCGGACCGAATCAAGTTTTTGCTCGATTGGCATCACTCGGTCATTCGCGAGCTGGTCTCGACGAAAGACTTCAATGAGGACCCGTCGTGGATTGCGAAACGCCTGGGTAACAAGATTACCGAAGCTCAGGCCAAGGAAAGCATTGAGCTACTAGAGCGTTTGCAGATCTTCAAGCGCAACATGAACGGCCGGCTGGAACAGTCAGAGCCGCTGCTAACCAGCTCGGATGAGGTGCCGTCGCACGTTATCCGCAGCTTGCACCGCACATTTTTGAGAAAAGCCATTAACTCTATCTTCTCTGTGCCGATCGACCGGCGAGAGCTTTCGGGCCTCGTTATCTCGATCCCGCAGAATCGAATGAAAGAGTTAAAGGAAGAGATCAAAGAGTTTCGAAAGAAGCTGAATCGCAAGTATGGAATTGAAAAACATAGCGATGATGTCTTTTTCGTGGGGTTGTATCTGTTTCCGGTGACAGGACGAGGAGAGTCTAACGATGCTAGTGGAAGGTCGTAAGAAGGTTTTGACGATTTTGGGCGCGTGTTTATTGAACGCGTCTGCAGTGTACGCTAGCCCGTTCACGGGGCCGGGCGATACTTTTGGCTTTGAGCTCGGCAACGGCAAAAGCTTTTTCACCAACCGTTCGGGTTCCTACCGAATTGTCGTGAATCAGGGCTGGGACGTTAGCGCTTCGGGTGCGCTTACCGAGATTCTTGCGCCATTGCTCGACAGCAACGTGCGGTCGCGTTTGCAAATCAATGTGGCCAAGGCTCCGGAAATCGGCGCGTGGCACGACTTGGTTCGCCGCTTCACGTTCAAGAACGGCTGGAAGCTCGGAAAGATCGGCAAGTATCCGTCGATCGAGAAAGAAGCCCAGGTTAAAGAAGACCGGTGCATGTACGACGCGCGTATTCTGAAATCTCCGGGCGAAGTGACGATGATTCAAGTCGATGGTGGACCGGACTGCTCAGCCGGCTCTGACTTTGATCGCGTGAAGGCATCGCTCGAGACATTTACGATTCTCGAGTAGAGAGAAACACATTCGATTTTGACTTAGGGCTGGTCGCTGACCGGCCCTTTTTTTTGCCTGCAGTGTGCCAAGGAGGCAGGCAAAAAAAATCCCCGAGCCCAGCTATCAGCCGAGCTCAGGGATTAAACTATTTCTCTGACAATACCGTCTAGGAAGCGATTACTCGCGGACGATCCACACCTTGGTGTTCGCGACGACGTCTTCGAACACGCGAACCGGAACCGTATAAACGCCCAGCGCTTTGATCGGCTCGGTCAGCAGGATGTCTTTCTTGTCGATCGTGAAGCCCTCGGCGGCGAACGCTTTCTCGATGTCCATAGCCGTAACGGAGCCGAACAACTTGTCCTGCTCGCCGACCTTTTTGGAGATAGAGCAAGAGACGCGCTCCAGCTTGGCCTTCATGCCTTCCGCTTCTTTTTTCTGTTTCGCGACTTTGCCCGCGAATACGCGCTGTTCGTGTTCGAACTGGCGAATGCGGTTTTCAGTGGCGGGTACCGCCACCTTTTTCGGGAACAGGAAGTTGCGAGCGTATCCATCGGACACCGAAACAATCGCTCCGGTAATTCCCAAGTGCTCGATATTTTCTTTCAGAATGACTTTCATAGACTTACGTCTCCTCAGCTAAAAATCTGCGGGTCCATGGACTGACAAAGCCCAAACCCACTACCACATAAAAACCCAACATGACAGAAACCAGATACACAGCGGACCTTATCGGGGTCAGAACGCGGCGCCGGTTCAACCCTCGGGAAATGGCACACGTCCCGAAGATAAACATCACGGTGGAAAACACCCTAAAAACCCCCAGAAAAAGGGGGCCAAACGGCCAGTTCAGGATCCCAAGAAGGAAGAACGCGACGAAGCCCAGACTCATCCATTTGGGAGCTATTTGCTTGCGGAGCTCCTGGCCGCCCAGCCGATGACCGGCCGGAAAGGCGCCGAAGTGAGCCAATAGCCCAATCGACAGCCAAAGCGATAAAAACAAAAGGCCAATCAGAAGGAAGCCTCCCTGTTCCGTGAGTAGCGACGTGATCACGTCCCACTGAACTGGGGTTTGCGGTACCGCGGTCTTGAGCTGTAGCGTCCAGTCGTTGACCAACTGGCGCCAAAACTCGAGAACGGGCATCCCTCTCTGAGACGCGAACACCAAGAGCGCACCACCCGCAACGGCCGTACCGAATGCTACCGGAAGTCCAAGAACCCACCACAGGCTCTTTTCCCGGGAGATCATGTCGGCCGCAACGAGCGCAAACGCAAACTCGAAAGCTACGGTCCAAACGGGCAACTCGAAAAAGAGTAGCCCGATCAAAGCTCCTAGCAATGTCGCGACTTTAGACCAGGGGTCGGTAAGGCGAAGGTGGGCGACAATCACGGGAAGCGGAGCCAGAAGCATGCTCGAGAAGCCAAATCCGCTCAGAAGTCCCCAGAATAGGACTTCCGAGAAATTGACCTGAGGTACCTCAGTCCGTTGCTCGTTATTGTCGTTTAAGACCCGCACTTATCGCCTTCGTTCCTTAGGCCTGGGACGGAGCGTACGGGAAGAACGCCAGATGGCGGGCCCGTTTAATCGCTACCGAGATATCACGCTGGTGACGGGCGCAAGCACCCGAAACACGACGCGGAGTGATCTTGAACCGCTCGGAGATGAACGACTGCAGACCGTACTTGTCTTTGTAATCAATCACCAAAGTGTTGTCGTGGCAGAACCGGCAGCCACGGCGACGGTGGAAAGAGCGCTTTTCGCCTCCGCCCCCCTTATCGAAATCACGACCACCTTTGTCGTAATCGCGTCCACCCTTATCGAATCCGTCCGATTTATTATCTTCTCTTTTCACGTCAGTCCTCCTTGAAAGACTTCAAAACTATTTTGGTTTCCCGCAGCCATTTCTGGCTTTGGTCCTTATACCGCCGGGCCCACAACGAACCCTCGACAGTGATCACTTTTCCGATTTTCAGGGCGTCCTGGAGAGAGAGAGCCTCTTCTCCGTGAGCCACGATTTCGAAATATCCAAAGTTTTCGAGCTCCAGGAACTTTTGGGGTACGGCTAAAGTCAGTTCGATTACCGGTACTCCACGAGGAGTGTAGGCAACCCTACCGACTTTGCTGACCTTTCCGGTCAGTCGTATCCGGTTTGGATCCTGTGAGCTTGAAGCCACGGAATTAGGCGTTCATGCCTTTTTTCTTGGCTTCA
>JBGSST010000050.1:0-2554 GCA_041736915.1 Bdellovibrionota bacterium | reverse complement strand
CTGGCGGAGGGGACGGTCCCCGCCCTCGCCCCCAAAGCCGCGCCGCCGATGCCGACGGGGCTGAATTTTCTCGGCCTGGCCGGCATGATGGACCCTTTGCGCCCCGGCGTTCAGCAAGCCGTGCGGGCTTGTCACCGCGCGGGCATCCGCGTGTGCATGGTGACTGGCGATCATCGGGTAACCGCGCTCGCCATCGCCAAGGAACTCGAGCTGGCCCGCGACGAGAGCGAAGTCATCACCGGGCAAGAGCTGGATAAGCTCGACCCCCAAGGTCTCGAAACCGCCGTGGGGCGGGCCACCGTTTTTGCGCGCGTGTCCCCGCAACAAAAGCTTCAGCTCGTGCAGGCCGCGAGAAGGGCCGGACACTTCGTGGCCGTAACCGGCGACGGCGTGAACGATGCGCCGGCCTTAAAGGCGGCGAACCTTGGCGTCGCCATGGGAAAAGCGGGAACCGATGTGGCGCGCGAGGCGGCGGAGCTAGTGATTAGCGACGATAACTTTGCTTCGATCGTCCACGGAGTTGAAGAGGGAAGGTCCGCTTACGACAATATTCGAAAGGTTATCTACCTTTCGATCTCTACCGGAACCGCGGAGATCTTGCTCGTGCTGCTGGCGGTGGCCACCGGCTACCCGATTCCGCTCTTACCCGTGCAGCTGCTTTGGCTGAATCTAGTCACGAACGGCATTCAGGACATGGCCTTGGCGCTCGAGCCGGGGGAAGCGGGGGTGCTCGAACATCCACCCCGATCGCCGAAAGACCGTATCTTTAATCGCCTGATGCAGGAGAGAACGATCATCGGGGCGTTGATTATTGGCCTAGTTAGCTTTTTTGCCTTCAAGTGGATGATCGATCAGGGGTGGACCGAGGCCGCGGCGAGAAACTCGACGCTGCTGCTGATTGTGCTTTTCGAAAACATTCACCTCGGCAACTGCCGTTCGGAAACCCATTCCGCTTTTTTTGTCTCTCCGCTCAAGAGCCCCATCTTGCTCATGGGCGCGCTAGGCGCTTTTCTTGTGCACTTGGCGGCCATGTACCTGCCCTTCATGCGCACGATATTGGGCACCTCGCCGGTAAGTGCGCAGCAGTGGATGGTACTCATTCCGCTCGCCCTTACGGTTTTCGTGGCGATCGAGTTGCAAAAGTGGAGCTGGCATCGACGACAGGTTAAGGCCGTTTGATTTTATCCACCGCTTCGAGCGCTTGGGCGCTGACTATCTTCCGGCAGACCAGTTCGAAGTATTGGGACTCGGCGGCCTTTTCGGGATGGTAGGCCAGGTACGCGCAGTAAAACGGGGAGACCACTACGCTGGCCGCGGCCAGCCGGATGGAGAGGTTGAAGACGTCAGCTAGATTTTGCGCCGCTTCCATCGCTTTCTGATCCGCCCGCAAGGCTTCGAACGAGTAGCGGCCATTCGACCATTCGTTCTCCAGATACTCGGGCAACGTTTTGCCGGCGTTCGTAAAACTGCGGGCGAAGACCTCCTTCTCGATCGCATTGAGCTCTTTGCTCGCTTTTATCTCCCGCACCAGCTCGGCCCGTTTGTGCGCGGGAATGGCCGACAAAAAATCCCACTCGGCGTGCATCGCCCCCGCCTCTTCCAAGAAACGGTACTCGGCTTGTTTCGCCATCCCGGAGTAAGCCTTTGGGCCCATAAGCTCCGTGATGAGGGCATCCTGCAGGGCGTGTTCCAACTCGTGCACGCTCAAGTACCCTTCGAGCATCGAGCCCTTGAAGAGGTCGGGCAACTTCAGAACCATCTCTTTAGTTTCGGCGCTGTAATGCGACCCGGTAGGGTGCTTGTCGTCGTAGCGCTGGCGAACTTCTCGGAAACGCGCTCGCACCTCGGGCGGTAACTTCGCCAGGCGATCTTCAAAGTACGCTTTCACCGCCAGCCGGGTGGCCTCCCGATCGTTAATCCCCGGCCGCCCGTAAATCTCGCGAATCCGCAGCTTGGCCTCGGCCGACAACCCCGCCCCCTGGGGCCCGGACTCCGTAGGTTCGGTCACCAGCAGCGACCAAACGCGCAAGCACTCCGTCCGGCTGGCGGCCGACGAGAGACCCGGCGCCAAAAGTAGCCAAAGCAGGATGAACAAGCGCATCCCCAAATTTTACCACCGCTCTCTGCCCCGCAGGTACCCCCTTCCTTTTGAACGGCAAAAGGAAGCGGGTACCTGCGGGAGTTCCTATTTGGTGTCGCTTACTCGGCGGTTAGGCTGCGTTCTAGGTGCGACAGAAAACTTTCGCCGCGGTCGACGCCCAAGGGCAGGAACAGCTTTTCGAAGTCCAACGTTTCGTAGCCCTTCGGGCTACTGCCCAGCGTACAAACCTTGCCCACGTTACTCAGCTTCATGTTGATGGTTCCGCCGGCGGAAAGAATCTTCACGAGCCGCTCGTCGTCGCTCAGCTCCAAGGCGCTGTGATCGGTTTCCCAAATGACGTACGGAAACGAAGTGAAGTTATTGATCGATCCAAATCGATTGTTCAGTAGCTGCTGCAGCACGAGCTCTTTGTGCAAAAAGTTCCACGGCGCGGTTTTAAAGGCCCGCTCCACC
>JBGSST010000409.1:0-12693 GCA_041736915.1 Bdellovibrionota bacterium | reverse complement strand
GAGGGCGGTGCCCTCGTCGGCCATGGGATAGGCATTGCGCTTACCCGTGCCGGGCAGGCTTTTGGCGGGCAGCTGAGGGGCTGGCCGGTGCGGCCCCACCGCGGTCTCGCTTTCCACCGGCGCCTGGCCCTCGGGGGCTTGCCACGAGCATGACCGGAACGAAACGGCGAGAAAGCAGACGGCTAGTCCTAAGAAAATCAGGCTTCTCATTTCCAAAAGCCCTCGGGGCGGTCGTCGCGCGCGATCGCCTGCTCGTCGAGCCGGCTTTCGTAGTCGGCCTGCAACAGCAACATGCCTTCGCGCTCGGTGGACGTGCAGGTGGTGCAGGCTTCCAAAAATTTGCGGGTCATCGTGGCCTGCACGGCGTAGGGGCCGTTGGCGTTGTCTTCACAGGCCGCGTTGCCTTCGTAATCGCCCGAATCGCAGACCATGTGCGGAAAGGCCGCGTGCTCGGCGTGGCCGTCGGAATGGCGTGCCTCGTGGAAGATCACCGCTAAACGAAGCAAAGAGTTCACGTACGACGTTCTGGCCGAGCCGGGAATGGAGTTGGCCGAAAACATTCCCTTACCGATCTGGATCACCCCGTCGCGCGGCGACTGGATCGTAATGGGGTAGTTATTGATGTTGATCTGGTAAGCGACGCTTTTCTGTTTTCCCACGAGATAAAGGAGTGAGCCGATGTTCGTCATCACGGTGACGACTTCGGAAAACTGGTTCGGGTTGAGCGCGGCCGCACTGTAGATGTACGGGTTGTTATTGTCCTCGCGCTGGGCGACGACCTTTGGGTTCTTGTAGTCGAAGGTCTCCCCGATGATGTACCGCACGCGGGTCTTCAAGTACTGAACCATCGTGCTGCCGGAGAAGTCTTTGATCCCCACGGTGCAGGAGTCCTCGGCGTTGTTCGCTAGGTTGAGCGTGCCGAGAATGGCGAGATCCTTCCTGAGAATATCCCGCTGGTCGACGGGTACGGTCGTATCCATGGGAATGTCCGACGCGTCGGTCGTGCTTCCAAACGACTGCATGGTCGCGGGAGGAAAACAGCCTTCCTTTTTTCCGCAGCCTACGAGTAACGCTAGGCCCAACATCAACAACACCAATTGTCGCAACATCCAAGAACCCCCACTGGGGCCTTGTGCAAGGCGAAGACCAGGCGTCTACGGGGCAATGTCAGGCTAGCGAGGGAAAGAAGTGACGTTTCTCGTCACTGCACAGCGCCCAAAACCGTTTCCAGGAAGCGCATATGGGCCAGCGTCTCCTCTTCGCGGCTCAATCGGAACGGGGCCTTGAGCTTACCCCTAGTGCCGTCGAAAACGCGCAGGGGAGGGGCTAGAAACTCACTGGAGGGGATGCCTACGGCCGAGGGTAGGCCGTGGTCCGTGGCGTATTTGTGGAGCCAGTTACCGTTGAAATGGAGGTAAATGGAGGCCTCTTCCACGATGCCGCCTTCTTTGTGCGCCGTCTTGAAGTAGTTCGAGTCGAGCGGGAACACGATGAGGTTCGAGCCCATTCTCATCAAGAAATTCTGCGGATGCCGGGCCTGAAGAATGTCGTAAAGCGTGTAATCGGCGGAGTTGAAAAAGTAGGTCTGTAGCCGGCGCGGGGCGAACGGATCGTAATGGGTCGCGATGTCGGCGGCGTAGCTGGCGCGGATGCCGGTGGCGACGTAGTCCTGGGCCTGGCCGCCATGCAGGTTGTAGTGAAAGCCCAGGCGTTCGGAGTGGTGCTTGGCCTGAAGCCGCTTCACGATATCCTGACCGGTGTCGATGATAGCTTGGGTTTTGGCGCGGGCGGGAAGCTGGCGAAGCGACGTGATCTCTTCAATGACCGGGGCCGAAATTGCGGTCCAGATCTCCTGCTCCCGGTCGAGCGATTTGAGAAACGCTATGCGCTCGTTACGGGCGTAAAGGTAGTATTCGAGCTTGGGGGCCAGCGCCTCGGACATGGCGATAGGCTCCGTGGGGCGGAACACCAGGCTCATCGCCTCGACCTTGTGGTGGGGGACGAGCACGACCTTCTTGCCCAGCTCGATGACCACCCCTTCGAAATTCACCTCGTGCAGCCAGCCACTCTTTTCGACCCCGCGGGACTTAATCGTGACCTCATCGCCGGGCAGGAAAGTTTCCAGCCGATGCCGTCCCGACTCGGGCAGACCGTACAGCACCGAAGACGGCTCCGTGCTTAGCCCCACGAGCGAACGGAAGCAGTTAACCACACTGCCCAAGGCGGGCGTAGGCGTGGACACTAACCCCATAAGGAGAGCGGCAAACGACAATGAATTTTTCATGTGTGGCGCATAGTGCCATAGCCAAAAATCGAATTCCACGGCGAAATGGGGTGACAAAAAGGGCCGCTGAAGTTTCCTTGAAAAAATATGCATTCACCTCGCTGGAGCTTCATGGAACGGGTCACCGCACGGCTGGCGTCGGCGACGACCCGGTGGGCGAGTCCGCCGCTGCCCGACCGGGAACGGGTGGTCGAGTGCCACCATTGGACGGCGATTGAGAACGGCCACCACAACCTCACGACCGATCTCACCTTTTGGAACGGCCATTTCTGGCTGGTGCACTCGCTGGCCCCCTGGCACATCGCCTCGGCGAGAAGCCGGCTCGTGCTGTGGCGGTCTAGCGATGCGGTGACGTGGGAACCGATGGCGACTTTCCAGTTCACCCCGCGGGACATTCGCGACCCCAAGGTCTGCGCGATTGGCGACCGGCTGTTCCTCTACGCCTTTTCGAACGATGGCTTCGTGGCGGCGCCCAACCAGACCTACGTCACTTCCTCCGCGGACGGAGTCACTTGGGATGCTTGGAAAGAGATCTCCCCTAAGGGGTGGCTACTGTGGCGACCCAAGACGCTCGACCAGAAAACCTGGTACGTGCCGGCCTACTGGAGCGCGCACGGCGAGTCGGTTTTGCTGAAGAGCACCGACGGAGTGAAGTGGGATCTGGTGAGCAAGATCTTCAAAGGCGAATTCAACGACGAGACGGACCTCGAGTTTTTACCCGACGGGCGCGCGCTCGTGACCGTGCGGCTGGAAGGGAATGGCTCACTCTTCGGTCACGTCGACGGCGGTACCATGATTGGGGTGAGCGAAGCGCCGTACACTACTTGGGAGTTTCGCAAGAGTGAGGTCACGAGGCTCGATGGGCCCTGTTTATTTCGCTGGGGTGATCGCGTGTTCGCGGCGGGGCGCCGGCACATCGATCCGTTGTCGAACGGGCGGCCCAAAGTCGGCTCGATCTGGGGCCGCAAGCGCACGGCGCTGTACGAGGTTTTCCCCGACCGTCTCGAGTGGGCCGGCGACTTTCCGTCTACCGGCGACACGGGGTACCCCGGCGTCGTGGTTCGCGGCGACGACGCTTACATTTCCTATTACACCAATCACATCGACGAAGATCGCTCGTGGGGCATCGGCATGTTCCTGCCCAGCGAGATCCGGATGGCCCAGGTCTTTATGCCGGAAGTGGCGGTGGCGCTCGTCTTCAAGAAGTAGAACTAGCGGCGCAGATTGACGACGTTGTCGACCGAGCTGCCGCGGCGGCCGCCGGTGGTGCCGAAAGACCGGCGCATCGTGCGAACCTGTCCATCGTTCTCGGCTTTCTCGGCCTTGGCCTTCTTCTCGTTGGTGGCCAGGGGGCCCAACGCCTTCACGCGGGCGGCTTCGTCGTTCGCCTTGTTGCGATCGTCCACCCATTTCACCCACGCCTCGTGGCTCATGCCCGGCGGATCGAACTGGCAGGCGTAAAGGCCGGCCACGGGCTGCAGGGTAAGAACCAGAACCAAGATGCGCAAATGTGATGGGAGGCTCATGACATTAGAACCTGCAAACGGTCCGCCAAAAAAAACGCCGTGAATTCACGCGTACACCGCCGGGATACGGACAAAAAGCAGACACCGTGGTATCCCAGGCGGCATGAAACTCTTCCTCATCCATAGCGGCTTTTACGATCCCGAGCTGTGCGACGGCATCTACGAATCCCACGCCAACTACTTCGTGGTGGCGGAGGATTTCGAAGCGGCGCGGACCAAGGCCAAGACCTTGCCCGATTTCAAGAAGAAGCGAATGCACATCGACGGCATTCAGGAGATCGACATCGTGGAAGGGTTCGACATCACGCCGGTCGCCAACGCGAAGCACGAGGGGCTGACCCGAGTGGTGAGCCACCGTCATCGCGATCTAGCGCCGAAGCCCACCGCGGGGGCGTAAGCGCGGTGTTGTATAGCGTGATGCGCGCGGCAGAGTAGGCGAAGGTTGGCCGGTGAATGGCTTCCGCCCCGGTGCACCTCGGTGAGGTGGTGGTAATCGAGCCAGCGCTTTTGCGGGCAACGTTCGCCCGTGGCACTGACGTGCGCACATCGGCCTTGATCGCGGAGCATTACCTCGTGTTTTGCTTTAGCCGGAATCGGCCGCCGTGCTGGGTGTGCAGCGCCCAACTCATTTCCTGAGGAAATCGATTTGGCTTTGCGGACCTGGTTACGGGCGGCTTTGCGAATCGGATCGAACCTCTCCCGCGCCGTCTCGGCGGCCCACGCCACGACGTCGCCAAGCGAAGCGGGCTTACCCATTTTCTGCGAAAGAATATCCGTGAGCGCACGCAGGTTGCTTTCGGTCTCGGCGTCGACGGTGACCCGAAGCTCGGCAAGATCTCGGGCCACGGGTTTCAGGCGATCGGGGAAGTGCGCTTTGGGGTTAATGGCCGTCACCTGCCGTTCGAGTTCCCGCTGCGGAAGAGTTTGGGCCTTGGCCACCCACTCGATGCAGTTCTCCGGACTCACCACGGGCACGATGCGGCGGGCTTGGGAAAGGGAGATCTCTCCGGAGGCGATTGCGGACTTCAAAGCCGGAACTTCCTCAGCTTTCTCGGCGACACTTTTAAAGTAAAAGCTCTGCATGCGCGAAAGCTTCAAACGCCTCTCGCAGTAATCAAATACGCCGCTGTAATCGAGTTGAAAGAAAAGCTTTCGCCGCTTCATCTCCATCAGCACGCTGAGCAGTTCCGCTTCGGTGCGCAGATAATCTTTGGCTAGTGTCGTTGCCTTTGAATCGAGTGGGTGAGTTGTCATGAGTGTGAAGTAACATGGCTTTCAAAACGCACTTTTTTCCTCGCGAGGTTCGCTTTCAGCGATTGGCGAGAAATGAAATATGTCCTGCCTCGGGGGCGTGTGAATGCGTGCGAACAAACGGTTCGTAGGTGAAATCAGAAGCGCTAAATGCGAGGCGAGTCACTTAGGCCATGGCACACTGAATCCGCTCTGAAACGTGTCAACCCGCTTAGGGGAGCGTCTTTTGGAATCGATTTCCTCAGGAAATGGATTCAACGATCCAGCCGGATGGCTCACTCGGGGTAGACGGGGCAACCCCAAGTGGCCACCGAGGCTGGTTTGGTGTGGGGCAACGGGGCGGGTGGATCTGTCGCCAAAAAAACTTCCCGAGCGCCAGGGGCGTCTGCAAAGACCATTTCCTCAGGAAATTGTTTCGCCGTAATCGGTGGTGGTTCGGGTGGTGAGGCTCAAGTTGAAGACGGATAGGGATCGCCATCCCGGTCGAAGTTGACTCACGAATCAATCTGCTTTCGTCCCCGCCAGAATCGACTTCCCCCCCTTTACCAACGGGTCCCCGTTTTCTCAGGAAATGAATTTAACGATCCAGCCGGATGGTTCACTCGGGGTAGACGGGGCAACCCCAAGTGGCCACCGAGGCTGGTGGGGTGTGGTGCAACGGGGCGGGTGGGTCCTCGCTCAAAAAAATTTCCCGAGCGCCAGGGGTGTTTTGAGAAACTGTTTCTTCTAGGACTGCTGGCTTTTTCAGTAAGGCAGCGCGATGCGGCATTCTTGCTGGTGGGAGAAGTCCCCCCAACGTTGCCCAATTTCGATTCTGCGTTTACTCTCCACGCCATCGTCGCGAGGGGAATGGTTATGAGTGAATCGGTTTCCGCCGGCAAAATTGTTGCGGGGTTCTTGGCTCCGCATCCGCCACATTTGGTTTACGGGGAGAATCCTCCGCAGAACCGCGTGAAGTCGCAAGGCGGCTGGGAAGGGCTGCGGTGGGCGTACGAGAAGTGCCGCGAGTCGATTTCTCGACTCAAACCCGACGTCATTCTAGTGCACAGCCCACACTGGACCACCATCGTGGGGCACCATTTCGCGGCGGTGCCTTCGCTTAAAGGACGTTCGGTCGATCCCATTTTTCCGCACCTTTTCCAGTATGACTTCTCCATGAAGGTCGATACGGAGCTGGCGCAGCTCTGCGCCGAGGAAGGCCGGCGGGAAGGGCTGCTTACCAAGCTGATGACCAACCCCGATTTTCGCGTCGACTACGGCACGATCGTGTCGCTGCACATGCTCAACCCCAAATGGGATATTCCCGTGCTGCCTATCTCCGCGAATAACTCGCCCTATTTCAGCGGGTGGGAAAAAGGGCAGGAGCAGATGGAAAAGCTTGGCCGGGCTACCGCGCGCGCGATTGCAAAAAGTGGCAGGCGCGCCGTGCTGGCCGCGAGCAATACGTTGTCGCACTTACATTTCAGCGAAGAGCCCCAGCCGCCCGAAGACATGAGCCGCGAGCACATTCAAACGATGGCGCAATACCAATGGGACATGCGAATCATCGAGCTGCTGCGCAACGGCGATATGGCGGGACTAAAGAAGGTGCTGCCGCAGTTCATCAACGAGGCGTTCGCCGAGGTGCGATCGGGGGCCTTGATGTGGATGCTGTCCGCGTTGGGCTATCCCGACACCAAGGCCAAACTGCACGGGTACGGTACGGTGATCGGTACCGGCAATGCGGTGATGGAATGGGACATGACCGCCCAGGAAGGAGCCCGCGTATGAAGGGGCAGCTCATTGGCGCCGGCGTCGTTCCGGGACTGCCGCATCTACTCGACCCCAAATCCGAGGCGGGTCGGCGTTTGGCCGCGGCCTACCGCGAGCTTGCCGAGAGAATCGAAAAGCTCAATCCCGACGTGCTGATGGTGTACAGCACGCAGTGGTTATCGGTGCTGGGCACGTCGTTTCAAACCCGGGCGCAGTTGAAGGGCAAGCACGTGGATGAGAACTGGCACGAGCTTGGTGCCCTGCCGTACGATTTTTCGTCGGACGCCTCCTTAGCGATGGCGATGGCGGAGGCCACGGGCCAGCACGGGTTTCCCACCAAGCTCATCGACTACGATGAGTTTCCCATCGATACGGGAACCATCGTGGCGCTGTCTTTCCTGAACTCGGAAAAAAAACGGCCCGTAGCGATCATGAGCTCGTGGGTTTACGCCGACGAGGTAAAGAACGTGGCGCTCGGAGCCGCGGCCCGCGAGGCGGCGCTGCATTCAGGGAAGAAAGTTTTTGCCCTGGCGATCACCTCACTTTCCACGCGTTACTTCACGACGGAGATCTCTCCGGCCGAAGACCGGATTAGCGACTCCGCCGACGATGCCCGCAATCAGCAGCTCTTGGGGGCGCTCGAAACGGGGCGGCTAGTCGAGACTTCGCGGCTCGTGAAAGCATTTTCCGCCGAGATGCCCGTCGATATGGGCGGGGCCGCTTGGCATTGGCTGCGCGGCGTATGCGGCGATGAGGTGGAGGCCGGAAAGGTTCTGGCTTACGGTGCCGTTTGGGGAACCGGCAACGCCGTGGCCCAGCTAATTTTAAAGGAGTCCCGATGAAGATTGAACTGGTGAAAGATCCGGCGGCCCCCAAGCCACTCGGTAACTACTCGCACGCCGCCGTGTACGGTGATCTGGTCATCGTGAGCGGAATGGCGAGCCGCGATCCGAAGACCGACACGATTCCCGGAATGAAAAAGGACGCGTCGGGCAAAAAGATTGCGTACGACATCCGGCTCGAAACGCGCGGCACGATGGAGAACATCCGGCGCGTGCTCGAAGCGGCGGGCAGCGATCTGGAGCACGTGCTCGAGGTCAATACCTACCTGCTCGATATGAAAGACTTCGGCGCCTACAACGAGGCGTACGCGGAGTATTTTCCCAGTCACAAGCCGGCCCGCACTACGGTGGCGGTGGCGGGCTTGCCCGGCGACATCGCGATTGAAATGAAGGTCGTGGCGGTGAGGCGGCGTGAATAGATGACGAGTGTAAAACCCCAAACCTTGGATCTTTCGGGCCGGGACCGCGTGCCGGTCCCGGATGACTTGGCTCGCTGGATCGAAGCGCCGAAGGGGGCCTGGATTGGCGGTGAACCGTTTTTTCCGAAGTCGGAAAATAAGTTCGCCACGATTAATCCCGCCACCGGTGAAGAGCTAACGACGTTCGCCGAGGCGGACAAGGGCGCGGTGGATCTCGCCATCTCGACCGCGCGCCGGGCGTTCGACGACGGCTCCTGGTCGGGGCAAACGTTCGAACACCGCGCGGGAGTTTTGAAGAAACTCGCCGAGCTGATTCTGGCGCATCGCGGGCCGCTGGCGATTTTGGAAACGCTCGACACCGGAAAACCGATCCGCGAAAGCTACGAGGGGGACATTCTGCGATCGGCGACGAACTTCGAGTTCTTCGCTAGTCAAAATGAGGCGGCGGTCGAACGGGTTTTTGAGAGCCAGGGAAATCGTCACGTGGCGCGGAGAGAGCCGCTGGGCGTAGTGGCGCTCGTCACGCCGTGGAACCTACCGCTGTATCTGGCCACGTGGAAGATCGCGCCGGCCCTTTTAATGGGCAACAGCATCGTGCTGAAGCCTTCGGAGCTTACGCCGCTCACCGCGAGCTACTTCGCGGAGCTGACGAGCGAGGCGGGGCTTCCGCCGGGCGTGTTCAATGTGGTGCACGGTTTTGGCGAAAACTCCGCGGGAGAATTTCTGGTTAGCCACGCCGGCATCAACGCGGTTTCGTTCACCGGCGAAACCTCCACCGGCAAAGCCATCATGCGATCGGCCTCCCCGAACCTCACGCGGGTCTCGTTCGAGCTGGGCGGAAAAGGCGCCTTGGTCGTTTTTGCCGATGCCGATTGGGAACGGGCGGCCGATGAGGCCGTGCGCGCGGGCTTTCGCAATCAGGGAGAAATTTGTCTCGCCTGTCCCCGCGTCTACGTCGAGGCGCCGATCTACGAGAGTTTCAAGAAGCGTTACCTTGCCGGCGTCGAAGCGCTGCGCATGGGCGATCCGCTCGATCCCCAGACCTCGCTCGGCTCTTTGATAAGTGTCGAGCATCGCAGCAAGGTTCAGAGCTATGCGGAGCTCGCCGCGCGCGACGGCAAGGTACTTACGGGTAACCTCACTTTGCACGCCGCCAAAGACGGCACGGGGTTCTTCTCTCCTTTAGTAGTGGAAGACCTGCCGGCCTCGAGCCGCGTGAACCGCGAAGAGATCTTTGGTCCGGTCGTTTCGCTCAATCGATTCGAGAAGGAAGAAGACGTCATCGCGCAGGTGAACGACACCCCGTACGGTCTGTCTTCGTCGATCTGGACGAAGAATCATTCCCGTGCGGAACGGGTGGCCACCAAGCTGCGCATTGGACTAGTGTGGATCAACTGCTGGTTCGTGCGTGACCTGCGCGTGCCCTTCGGAGGTCAAAAGAAGAGCGGAATCGGTCGCGAGGGCGGATCGCACAGCCTCGATTTTTTCAGCGAATGGAAAAGCGTCTGCTTTTTCGGAGAAGGACAAAACTAATGTTGAACGAGTCTTTACTGCACACCATTGCCGAGGAGCTGGCGACGGCCGAGCGTACCGCTAAGCCCAGCAAGCCTATTAGCGAAAGGTTCCCCGAGGTCGGGGTGGAGGATGCGTACGACGTTCAGCGAATCAACGCCAATCGCCACATCGCTCAGGGACGCTATTTAGTCGGCTACAAAGTGGGGCTCACGTCGCGTAGCGCGCAGAAACACTTCAATGTCTTCGAGCCGGACTTCGGCCACCTCTTCGGCGACATGGCTTGGCGGGACGAGGGGGAAGAAGACCTCACTCCGCTGATTCAACCGCGCATCGAGGCGGAGATCGCGTTCGTACTCGGCCGCGATCTACACGGCCCCGGCATTACGGCGGCGCAAGCGTTTCAGGCGGTCGATGCCGTGGTGGGGGCGATGGAGATTATCGACTCGCGGCTCGCCGACTGGAAAATTAAAGCCGCCGATACCATCGCCGACAATGGCTCGTCGGCCCGCTACGTACTGGGCTCGCGCTTCGTTTCGCCCCGCGATCTCAATCTCACGGATATCGGCATGTCGCTCTCCAAGAACGGAGAGGTGTGGCAGACGGGGGCCGGTAGCGCGGTAATGGGTTCGCCGTGGAACGCGTTGGTCTTTCTCGCCAATACGTTGGGCGAGCGCGGAACGGATCTCAAGGCCGGACAGATTGTACTTTCGGGGGCGCTCGCGGGCGTGCTGCCGATGAAGGGTGGAGATCACTTCACCGCCGAATTTTTGAAATTGGGACGCGTCTCGGTACGCGCGCGGAGGAACTAAGATGAGCTTGCACGAAAAATGCGACCGGCTTTGGGAAGCCCGGATCAACGTTCGACCGGTAACGGCCTTTTCGGCGGCGGAACCGTCCTTCACCCTGGAAGAAGGGTACGCCGTTCAGGAAGCGTTGCTAGAGCGTGCGGTGGAAAAAGGAGACCGGCTCGTCGGCTATAAGATGGGGCTCACCTCGCGTGCCAAACAAAAGGACGTGAACGTCGACAGCCCCATTCGTGGCTTTTTGCTCGCCAGCTTCGAAGAAGAGAAGGGCGGTACGGTCGACATCACTAAGAAGATCCATCCGCGCGTCGAGCCCGAGGTCGCGATGATTTTGAAAAGTGGTCTTGGTGAAACGGCCCCCACGTTGCGCGACGTAAAGGCGGCGGTAGGGTCCGTGGTTCCCGCGCTGGAGATTCTCGACAGCCGCTACGAAGCGTTCTCCTTCAAACTTTCCGACGTCGTGGCGGACAACACGTCGGCCTCGGGGTTCATGTTGGGGCAAACCGAACTTCTCGGCGCGACGGATCTTCCTTTATGGGGAGTCACGATCAAAAAGAACGGCGAGATCTTGGAGACGGGTTGTCCGGCGGCGGTGTTTGGGGATCCTTACTTGAGCCTGCTTGGGCTGGCGCGGGCCTTCTACAAGGACGGAAAGAAGCTGTTGCCGGGGCAAGTTATTCTGACGGGTGGCATCACGGCCGCGGTTCCTTTCGCGCACGGAGACACCCTCGAAGTGATTTGGCCGGGAGAAACTTTGACCTTCCGCGCCGAACGACGGGATTGATGCGGTTGACGTAAATTGTCACTTCTCCGACGACACGCAGGCGACAAACGGCATACGTTTCGCGGCGCGGTGTATTCTGTTAGAAACGTCCGTTTTTTTACGGAGTACAGGTAGATACCCCAAAAGAACTTCGTTATACTTAGGGACATTGGAGATTTTAGTCACCTCCGTTCGGAGTGTGACGGGCAGTTGAAATCCAACCAATATTTTTTCCAAGTTCCGTCCAAAAAATTTCAATACGGGAGATCGAAAAATGGTCCACGGTAAATCGGTAGTACTGACTGCGGGGTTGTGGCTTATCAGCTCAGCGCTGCTGTTGTCGTCGGCCGCGAACGCTGAGGTTGGTGCTCGTCGTGCTGCAGAAGTTGAAGCTAGGATGCGCCCGGGTGAGGTGAAGAATGCGGAGATCATGCGCGAGTTGTATCGCACGCCTGACTACCGCCGCCTCGTAACGGAAGCGAAGCTCGGCAAGGAAGCGATGGACTTCCTTTCGGGTGAGAAGCGCAAGCCGATTTCGGAACTGAGCCGGGATACGGTTGACAGTTTGAACGCTCACTACCGGAAACTGCAGAACGAAAGCACGGCGGCGATTCAAGACGCCCGCGTTCGTAGCGCGGTGGAAAAGAGCCTGACGGGCGCTTTCAAAGAAAACGGTATTTCTGAAAAAGCTTATAACCCGGCCTCGTTGATGGCGGCGGAATCTAAAGGTCTCGAGCTGCTGCCGAAAGCCGGCCCGGTTCGCGAAGCGTTTCTCGCCGAAGGCGGCGTGCTTGAACGCTTGGCGAGCAACGGCGATATCATGCGTAAGAGCCAAGGTGGCGCGCTTGCCAACGTTCTCGCTAACTCGAAGCTCTTGCTCGAGCGTGCGGAAGGTTTGAAAGGCGAAGACGGAGCCCGCATCGCGAAAGCGATGAAGGACGTCGCGCTTCTCTCGGCCAGCGACCCCACGGTCATCAACGAAGTGGCC
Source organism: Bdellovibrionota bacterium (assembly GCA_041736915.1). Taxonomy (GTDB): domain Bacteria; phylum Bdellovibrionota; class FAC87; order UBA2466; family UBA2466; genus JBGSST01. The sequence continues at coordinate 550 of JBGSST010000409.1, read as the reverse complement.
AAGGTCACCGAAGCTCTCCAGGGTGGCAAAGCCCCGGGTGAGGTCGGACTCGCGATCGAAGGTTTGGGAGTGATCCTCCGCGCCGGTGAAACCGGCAAGGCGGGATCGGAAGCGGCCCGTAAAGCCATTGCCGCTGAGTACGCTGGCGCCGACAAGGCGAAAGCGACCGAGATCGAAGCCAAGTTGGCCAAAGCCGAATCCGACATCTTCACCGAGTTCGGTGGTGAAAACGGTAAGGTTGCCGCGAAGCTGAAATCCAACGCCAAAATCGATCCTAAGCTGGCGGCCGAGCTCAAAAAAGCCGGCAGCCTCGAAGAGTTGATGGCGAAGTTGGACAAAGCGTTGAGCGAGCTCGATGAAAAATCGGGTGAGTACAATACGCTGAAAGAGTTGCGCGATGAAATCGCCGCTCGCCGCTTCGTGGAGATCATGAAAGAGAATCCGCGTTTCGCGGCCATGTCGGTTGAAGAGAAGGTCAACCTCATCCGTTGCGCCGGTAAGGCCAACGGCTGGTTCGCCAGCCCGCGCGCCAAGGTCGGCCTCGTGGCCG
>JBGSST010000358.1:0-3257 GCA_041736915.1 Bdellovibrionota bacterium | reverse complement strand
GTGGACCTCACGCTGATCGAGAGCATGGTAGGGAAGTAGTGCTTCCGTCGGCGGCGCTCTAGCAGAAGGTGCGGCCTCACTTTGTCCATCCGCTTTGTTAGCAGAAGGTGCGGCCTCACTTTGTCCATCCGCTTTGTTGGTAGGGGCGTGATGGTGGTGTTGGCGGGGGTGGGTGTGGTTAGGCGTGCGAGGCTTCGAAGTGGGCGGAGATCCCCTTCCGTCTTCAACTTGGCTTCGTGGATCCGATCTATCGCGGAGTGCGCGTCGGGGCCGTGCCGCAGGTACCCGCTTCCTTTTGAAACAGTTTCAAAAGGAAGCGGGTACCTGCGGGGCTGGGGTGCGCTCCAGTTTGTTTGAATTTTATTGACGGTTTTTTTGGGTGGGGTGGTCGGTGGTCGTGGGTTGCGTCTAGATTTGGCGTTTAAGCGTTTTGCTTTGCCCAGGGTTTTACTTTCCTGAGGAAGGTCTTCGGAGTTTTGGTTCTTCAGCTTTCCGTTGAATGGCGAGGCCTTGGAATTGACGGAAAAACAGCGTGGTAAATGTTTTTCATGAATATTGAAGTGCTTCATGAAAAAGCGTTGGCCCTTTCGAAAACTTATCGGGAGTCTGAATCCGCGTTGCTGGACGTGCTGATGGAGTTGCTGAAAGACAATGGATTCTTTCGGTTGGGGTATCCGAATCTGTTCGTCTACTGCACGTCGGCTTTGAGTTTGAGTGAAGCGCAGGCTTGTTACTTTTCTAAGGTCGCTAAGAAGTCGGAAGAAGTTCCTGAGCTGAAGATGGCCATCGAACAGGGCGTGATTTCATTGAGCCAAGCGCGCCGGTCGTGCCGGTCATTACGAAGGAAACGGCAAGCTCGTGGATTGAGAAGGCAGCTCAGCTTCCTCAACGCGAACTAGAACGTGAAGTGTGTGCCGTGAATCCCAAGGCCATGCCGCGTGAGAAAATTAAAGTCGTATCGGCTAACCGCTCCGAACTGAAAGTCGGTATTTCCAAAGAGCTTGAGGGAAAACTCAAACGAGTGCGTGAACTTGTCGGGCAGGACAAAAGCCTCGAATCCGTCCTCGCACAGCTCACCGATTTCTACCTGAAACACAAAGACCCAGTGCAAAAAGCGAAACGAGTGAAAGACAAAACGCCGAAGGCGGTAAGACCACTTTCCTCAGGAAACCTCCCAGCACAGGTAAAGCACGTGGTGAACCAGCGCGACGAAGGGCAGTGCCGAGCAGTGCTACCCAACGGCTCACGCTGTGATTCAAAAGCCTGGGTCGAACACCACCACGTAAAGCCCCGCTCACACGGGGGAGCAGACATCGCCACTAACCTCATCACGCTATGCTCAGCCCACCACCGCCTGACCCACCAGACTGGCCTACAAAACCTGCGGCTCTAAGCCCCAGCGAATGCCCCGCCCGCACAACGCAGCACAATCGACGGTGGCCGACTGGACCGCCCCGTCGCGTCCGGGCGAGCCATCCGCCTCTCCAAGTCCTCATAACCCTGCGGAGCCAGGAATTGCAAAAAAGGAGTCCCTCCCTTTTTGCACGGGATTGCTTCGGCCCTTAAGGGCCTCGCAATGACAGGGTGCCTTACGACGACGGGGCTACCTGCTGAAACCCGCAGTTCCACGCGCGGATCCAGCTTTCCAGCCCGGCCACCTCGCGGTCGCGTGCCCAGGTGAAGTGCTGGCGTAGGGACGAGTCGGCGTTCTCCATCAGCGGTGAGTCCTTCACCCGATCGATGAAGTTCACCCCTTCGCGAAACGCCCGCATCTCCAGCTCGCGTCGCGCGGCCTTGGTGACAGGAAGGGGGTTAGCCAAGTCGGCTTCCAGCTGCGCCTGCACGTTGCCGAATAGTTCGTGGGCCAGCGCTACCGAGGTACGCGTAGTGACGTCTGGCCGGGGCTCCGACTTCACGTCGGTCACGAGAATGCCGCCCTGATTCGCCAGCGGAATACCGGTGGCTTTCTCCCCAAACGCAAGCCGGTCCCAAAGCAACGCGACGACGATGACCGACTCTTTGCCGGCCTTGGACCCGGTCATTGTGAAGGCGTCGATAGTTTTACTGGTAGAAAATTTGGCCAGAACGGAAGCGACTTCTGCCGACGTGGTGTTGAGTACTACTACGCGTTTTCCGTGTAGATCGCGACCTGGGTTGGTGCCGTAGATATGCTGCTCGCCCGGTGGTGAAAACTTGCGGGTCATCGCCATCGCTAGCTGAAGGGCCTGCTGGTGCATCGCATGCTGGTCGAGTCTTTCGGCCCCCGGTGACCATTCGATCTCGGTAGGCACGGCGAAGGGCTCGGCGTTACCGATGGCGGGCCAAAGGATCGCTAGCGCTAGAATGACCCCTAGCCGCCTCATTGCTCTCCGGGCTTAGTCAGATGAGCCGCGGCCAGGTAAGGCTTGATGGAGTTATGGGCATTACCCGTGGCGACGTATCGGTCGCCCACCGCAATCAGCCCTTCGCGATCGTGAGCGTCGCGAAACGCCTCGTAGGCGGCCCACAGATTTCCCTCGGCCATCAGCTCGTGGCCATCGCGGGCGCGAGCTTTTCGTTCGCCCGCCGTTAGCCCGGCGCTTTTGACGAGGGCCTCTTTAATGGCCTCCTCGGAGCCTAGAGTGCTTTTGATCGCACTCGGCACGGGAACGTGGTTCGGCGCCATCAATCCCGTGCCGGGGGAGTCCGGCCCGGAAAGCTTGGGTGCTTCCTTCAGCTGAAGCCACGGACGAGCCTCGCGGCGATTGGGACCTTCGGCGATTCTTTTGGTGACGTACGCGTCCAGCTTCGCAGTGAGCTTGGGGTCATTGAGGCTGGCGACGGCGGGGCCAAGATGAAGACGCATATCCCATTCGTCCGGGGTAGTTTCGGCCAGCTGGGCCTCAATCACGCGACGCACTTTATCGCGATCATTGGCCGCCTGATAAAACTCGATCGCCGCCGGATACTTCTGCCGGTTCACATTAGGGTCGTCGTGAAAACGATCCGCAAAATAGGCATCACCCAACGCGACTAGACGGGCCCGATCTCCGATCGACGCCAGGGCCGTGCGCAACTCATCCTGATCCACACGGGCTTTTCCCGCCAGCGCCGCGTCGGCAATCTTCTGAATCTTTTTCTGTCGTTCGGGATCGGTTACTTCCGTTAGAAAATCCACCTTCTCGCTATCGATGGCGACTTTAGCCACCAGCCGGCCGGTGGCGCGAAGCGCCTTTAGGGCATAGTCGTAGTGGGTCTCTTTGATTCGCTCTTCCGAC
>JBGSST010000048.1:0-27115 GCA_041736915.1 Bdellovibrionota bacterium | reverse complement strand
CCACATCCCAGCCCTCTTCGAGCTTCGCGATTAAGGAAGGAATCTGATCGGCGCGGTCCTGCAAGTCGCCATCCATGGTAACGACGATTTCACTTCGGGCCTTCGCGAACCCGGCCGCCAGGGCGCTGGTCTTTCCTTCATGGGCCGGAAGGGCCAAGCCCAGCACGGGCTCGTGCATGGCGCAGAGCTTACAGATCTCGTCCCAGCTGCCGTCGGTGCTGCCGTCGTCGACCAGTAGGAGCTGGTAGTCGAATCGGCCTCCCAGCGCCTTCTCCACTTCAGTTACCAAGGGGGCCAGGCTTTTCAGCTCATTGTGAATCGGAACGACGACGGACACGGACGTCACGGTTTCCTCCCGGAGGTGCGCTTCAAATACATTATCGCACGGCAACTCCCTGATTGCGCAAAAGGGGCCGAGAATGACGTGAATTGTCATGCAGGCGTCTATCCACGCGACGAGCTGAGCCTGCCGTGCCCGAGTTTCGCTTGGCACCCGAACTGCACAAGGGGATGCCGGGGCTTTACGTGGGAGGACCCTTCATGTCGTTTCGTACACTCTTCTTATCTCTTTCGATTTTGGTTTTAGCGGCTTGCGGTAGAGAACCGCAGCCCGTGTTACCGCCGGCTCCGCCGCCGGTAAACAATCCTAATGGCAACAACGGTAACCCGAACGGTCAGTTCGCGCCCGGCGGTGGTTTCGGGGGGGGCTACGGCAATCCCGGTTACGGACAGCCCGGATATGGCCAACCCGGTTACGGACAACAGCCCGGATATGGGCAACCGCCCGGCTACGGATATGGCCAACAACCCGGCTGGGGCTACCAGTACGGTGGTGGTTACGGCGGCGGCTACGGATACGGCGGCGGCGGTAGCGGCGAGGTCGTATGGGGCGGCCCGCGCGGTGGTGGCCAGGTCTCTTGGGGACGCTACTAAAAACTATTCCAGCGTAGTATACGGCGGGGATGACTCAATCCAGTTCGCACAGTCTCCCCGTCGGTTACATTCTCTGGATCTTCGGTTTCACCGGCTCGCACCGGTTCTATTACGGTAAGCCGGTTTCCGGAACGATCTACTTCTTCACGCTGGGCCTTTTAGGTATCGGCTGGCTCGTGGATCTGTTTCTGATTCCGGGGATGGAAGCCAAAGCGGATCGCCGATACGTAGCGGGTCCCGTCGACTATACGTTGGCGTGGATCCTACTTACTTTTCTGGGGCTCTTCGGTGTGCACCGCATGTTCATCGGCAAGTGGGTCACCGGAATTTTGTGGCTCGCGACGGGCGGACTTTTCACCTTGGGCTACGTCTACGACTATTGGACGTGGAACGAGCAGGTCGACGAGGTCAACCGGCTGCCGCGTCCTTAGGTTCGTGATATAAATCCGCCTAATGAAACCGGCATCGGCTCCTAAGTACAATTTGAAGGCGACCCCCTGGCGTAACGGCGTGCGTTTCGAGTGCCAGGGCTCTGGCAAGTGCTGCACCTCGCGCGGACAGTACGGTTACGTTTACCTCACGCTGAAGGATCGGCAGCGCTTCGCGAAGTTTTTCAAGATGCCCACGGCGGCGTTCACGCGGAAGTACTGTGACAAGCACGACGGCCACATTCATCTGCGGCACCCCGATAAAGACTGCCAGTTTTTGCAGGATAAGCGCTGTACGGTCTACGAGGCTCGTCCCGGGCAGTGTCGCACCTGGCCGTTCTGGAAAGAAAACCGTAGTGTGCGGACGTGGGCCCGCGACGTAGTCGCGTTCTGTCCCGGGATCGGCAAGGGCAAGCTGCACACGCCCGAAGAGATCTCCCGTCAGCTGGAACTAGAAGACCAATGAGGTCGTGCGCGATTCTGTTCGCTCTGGCTTTGTCGGCGGTTGGCGGCGCCGAGGTCGAGAACCCTCAGCTGTTTCCCTTCGGCGAACGGGAAGTGCTTACGGGTAATGCGGGGGTAGCCGGTAGCCCTAGCTCGGGGGCGGTCGTTTACAACCCTGCGGGGCTTGCGCTCATCGAGCACTCGAGCCTTTCCGTCAGTGGTAGCACTTACATCGTGCAGAACATGAAGGCCGCGCCGCTGTTTCGCATTGATGGCACCGATCTGGAGTACACCGCTTCGGGTTTCGAAACGATTCCGGCCAGCGTCATTTCGGTGACGCGCTCGAATGACTGGGCGCTGGCCTTCGCGGTGCTCGTTCCAGAATCGCTGAAGCTGAACAACCGGCTGTCCTTTTCTACGCCCAACACCAGCACGACCATTCACCAGATTCAGACGAACAGCGATCTGTGGCTGACCGCCTCGTACGCTAAGCAGCTGGGCGCCGACTGGGCGGCCGGCATCACGCTGTTCGCGATTCAAAAAAGTCAGGCCTCCGCGGTCACGCTCACTTCGCGCAACCCGGCCACGCCGGCGTTACCGGGAGTGAGCCACAACGATTTCAAGTCGAGCGTCATCAATGTTGCGGCCGCGATCGGTTTGCGTTGGAAGGCCTCGCCTTCCGTCGACTTGGGGTTCCGCGCACGTCTGCCGGCGGTGCGGCTCATGGGCTCGGGAGATGGTTACAAGTACGAGCAATCCTCCAACGGTACGGCCCTCACGGTGAACGACCAAGAGGCCAAGGATATGGACGCGTACTCGTCTTTGCCGCTCGACGTAGCCCTCGGTGCTTGCTGGCACTTGGGCGAATCGGTGCGCCTACTCACGGATGTGAGCTTACAGGCCGGAACCACGTTCGACCTGTTTCCCGGAACGGAGTTCAGCAATGTGACCACCACCGACGCGCGGGCCCGTTACAACGTGGGCCTCGAGGTCAGCGCATCGCCAGAGCTGATTCTGGCCGCCGGGCTGCTCTTCAACCCCTCGGCCAAACCGGCGGCCAACCAGGCGGAAGGGGACATTCGGCAAGACTTCACGGGATTGACCGCCGGCGTGACGTGGCAATCCGACCGAGTGCGCACGGGCATCGGACTATTCTATTTCTGGTCCACCGGTACGTTCGTGCCGTTCAACAATCCCACGGGCACCGGTCAGTTCACGCAGCGGGGCTTGGGCGCCACGCTCGTCTTCAGCTACTCGCTGGGCGACAAAGTCGCGTTGGCTCAGTAAGGATCGACCAAAGTCATGATGAACGGATTCTCTCCGCCCACCCAGGTCACGATGATGTTGTCGGACTTGATCAGAATCGAAATCGGCTTGTCGGTCCCGGGCTGAAAGTAGGTGGCTTCGATCGTCTTGAGCCCGTCGAGCTTTCCCTCCCGGAAATAGTCGCGGATAGCCTCGCCCGTCTTGTGCTTGAGGCGCGGACCTCGCCAAATGAAATTGGAAAACTGCGAAAGCTTTTCGCTATAAGCCTCCCGCAGCTGTTCTTTGACGGCCTCGCTTACGGCGGGGTCGAGGAGAATCGAGTGCAGATCGCGCCCCGGCGTGTCTTCCATCTCAAGCGTGTCTTTGCCGATCGGCTGCACTTTGGGAATGCGAAACGGTGACTCCGTTCCCTCGTAGGTTTCGCCGAAAACCCGCATCACCTCGGCGTCGTGATTGCGATTCATCTCCGCGCGGGTGGGCGGATCCCCGCGGTAGATCTTAACCAGGTAAGTCGACCGGCTGACGTCGGAGGGGATCACGCGGTAGACGGTGCCGCCCGCGGAACCCCGGCCTAGCTCGTAGTAGTCGCCTTCGGGTTTGGTGAAACTGAAACTTCCCACGTGGGCCACGAAGGGGCCCGCACTCGGGGTGGTTTGCGCGTAAAGGGCGCGGCAGTCGATGGGCTCGTGCGGAACGGCCGCCAGTGCGAGGAGAATGAAGCTGAATTTAGCCAGGAAGAACACGAAGCCCATTTTCCCGCTTCCCCGCAAAATGGGATATCATTTTCTGTTTAAAAGGAATCCCCTCCGTGATCGACGACAAACCTACCATGTTGGCCATTGACTTCGGCACCAGCAATACGCTGGTGGCGGCCGCCAGCGCCACGCGTGTATTCGACCCGATTCCACTCGACGAGGGTTCGGCGGATCCGACGGTGTTCCGCACGCTGCTCTACTTCCCAAGTCCCGACAAAGTTTTCTTCGGCAGCACGGCCATTGTCCAGTTCGTGGAAAACCAGAGTGATGGCCGGCTGATCCGTTCCATCAAGCGGCAGCTGCCGAATCGCAGTTTCATCGGTACTTACATCGATAATCGGCCGTTCAATCTTGAAGACCTCATCGGCCTGTTCCTCGGTGAGATTCGCGCCCGGGCGGAAAAACACTTTGGCGTGACGCTGACCCGCGCGGTACTTGGCCGGCCCGCTCGCTTTGCGTCCGACGATGTGGACGATCAGTTTGCGGAGAAACGTCTAGCAGAGTCCGCTAGACGAGCAGGATTCACCGAGGTCGAGTTTTGCCCCGAGCCGCTGGCCGCGGCCTACGAGTTTCGCTCGCAGATCGAAGGCACCAAGAACTTACTCGTTGGCGATTTTGGCGGAGGGACCTCCGACTACACCGTGATCCGCATCGGTAAGAAGCACTTCGAGAAATCCGACGTGCTTTCCATCGGCGGTATTCCCCAGGCGGGCGATGCGCTGGACGGCGCGGTGATGCGGGCGCACGTGTCACCTTTTTTCGGCGCCGACGTGGCCTACAAAGTGCCCTTCGGCACGAACGTGATGCGTATGCCGGCCCACCTGATGGCGAAGATCTGCTCGCCGGCCGATATCTCGTTTCTTCAGCTGCAAGACGCTCAGGAGTTTCTGCGAACCGTGCGCAAATGGTCGCTGACCGACGTCGATCGCGAGAAGATGGATCGGTTACTCATCCTCGTGCGCGACAAGATCGGCTTTGAAGTGTTCGAGCGGGTGGAGCGGGCTAAGCGTGATCTGTCGGGTACGGACCAAACGCACATCGTGGTCGACTATCCCGGCGTGGAGATTGACGTGCCGCTGACCCGCGGCCAGTTCGACTCCGCCACCGATCGCAACGTGCGCGACATTCTGGGCAGCCTCGACGAGACGGTGCAGGCCTCTGGCCTCGACGCCAAGCAGATCGACATCGTGTGCTGCACCGGCGGCACGGCGAAGGTACCCGTCATCCACCAGGGGCTAGCCGATCGCTTCGGCGAGGCCAAGCTGCAGGAGCACGCGTTCTTCCACTCCGTGGTCAAAGGGCTCGCATTGCGCGCGCAAGAGATACTCCGCGCTTAGTAGGGCTTGAGGCTCCAGTAGACGATGTTTTGGTGTTTGCCGTCGAGCTCGCCGGACACGTTCAACTCTTCTGGCCCAATCTGTAGGTGTAGGGACCTGGCCGCGCCCTTACTCGAAACGAGTCGTCCGCCACCCTGACCGGCCACGAAGTACGGCCCCATCAGTAGTCCAAGGGGGAGTTTAGGGTCCAGCGTCGGAAAAACGGTTTGCAGTGAGTTCAAGAAAACGATGACGCCGCTCGTGGGCCACGAACCTACTTTTAGCGCGAGCTCCCCGATGCGCCCGCCCTCGATCTTGGTCGTACCTTTTTCGTCGTGTCCGTGTACGTGGAAGTGACGATCGGCCTCATCGAAACGAAACGTGAGGCAGTCGGGCCGGGTTTCCAAGGCGAAAAATCTTTGCCACCGCTCTTTCTGTTTTTCATCGCTGGAGCAGCCGCGGCGCTTCGGTGCGGGGATAAAGAACGGTGACTCGTTGTGGGTTTCGGTAACCTGTCCCAGAATCGGTGCCATAGCCTTGTGGGTGAACAGCTCCAAAATGCCCGCCCCCATCAAGGAGTAACGATTGCCCAAATGGGGTATGCCGAACACGTGCCCCAGCTCGTGAATCACCGCGAGCTGAAGCGCCGTTTCGTAGCTCCATACCCGCTCGGCTTGGGTGTCCGGCGCGAAGCGGTGCGGGCCCACGTCGGAGCCGATGAAGATAAACCCCTTGCCCCTGAGCAAACGCTCATCGTAGTGCGTCCGTACGGCAACCGCCACGAAGCGCAGCGGGTTCTTCAGAAAGCTTTTTTGCGTCTCGGTCAGGGTGCCGTAACCGAACTGAAAGCGTAACTCCACGGCGTCGCTACACGGCACGCGCCGAAACTCTTGCCGACCGGCGCCCACGTGATTCCAGCTCTTGAGCTGATCGTACGGGTCTTCGAAGAAGGTCACCGTGCGGGCGAACTCGGTCTTCCAGTAGGCGAGAGACTGGGTCACCGCCTGCTCCACCTTGTCCGCCGATGCGGAAAGGGAGGTGGTATCGATCTCGATGCAGTAGTCGACGTGCGTGGTGTTCTTGAGCCACCAGGGGTTATGAGCGTCGCGCAGCGTTTCTCCGCCGGATGAAATCCAGTCTCCTCCGGTGAGGTGATGCGGCGGGGACGCGGCGGGCTTACCGCAGGCCGCGAGAAAAAGAATGAGGGGAACTACCGCGAGGTGCTTCATAAGCCGCTCCAAAAGAAAAATGCTCCCGCGAGTGTTCATGACTCGCGGGAGCTTGGAAAGGGAATTGCTTACTGCTTGTCGTAGGTGCAGCTCACGTTGACGTCGAAGATCTGGGCTTCGACCGTAAGCTTCCCGTCTACGAGACGCGTAACCGCTTTACCGTTGGCGGGTACATGCTCGCGATTTCCCAACAGCTTGATGATGCCGCCGAAGTTCGTGTTCAGCTGCTGTCCGTCGGCGCTCCAGTCATTGGTGGAAACGAAGCCGAGCATCAGCCCTTTGTCCCCCAGAGGTAAGCCCTGGCCGCGCGTGTCCAGCGCGCCCACGTAGGTTTCTTGGTGGCCCATTTTCAGCGACTCACATTCTTTCTGCACGATGTCGAGGTGGCTGTCTTCGGACGCGCCGCTGGCGGTGCACTTTCCTTTCCACTTGCCCGAAAAATCGGCGCACGCGGCGGTAACGCCGTTCGCGCGCGGCGCACGGGCGAGACGCTGGCCGAGCTGTTGGGTGGCGAGATCCATTCCGGGAAAGGCAAAGCCGCTTTGGGCGAAGAGCACGATTCCGAGAAGGGCGGTTTTGAGTACGGTCATGATTGGCTCCTAGAGTTGCGGGGAGGATCTTTCCTCCCCTTATTTACTCTGAGCTTACGGAGCGAACTGACTCGGGAGTATTATTTTGTGGTGCAAAGCGGGGGCAAAAGTTGCACTCTGGGTGCAATGGGGGCGGGCGATGGACGTACATGCGGAGCACGACTACAAGTCGGCGCTGAAATCCAAGATCAAGACGCTCAACCGCGGCGGCAAGCCGGTCACGCTAAAGCGTTTGGCGGAAAGCATTCCGTGTCAGTACACGTACCTTTCGCGCGTGCTCAAGGGGAACGACAAGCACCTGAGCGACGATCACTTGTTCACGCTTTGCAATCTGCTGGACTTCGCGCCGGATGAAATCGAGTACCTGATGCTGCTCCGGGCGTCGTCCACCACCACCCACGAGTCGCGCAAGCATTACCTGCAGACCAAGCTCGCCCATCTGCGCGAAGAACGAAAATTGGCCGCGTCGATTCAGGAGTTTGAAGGGCAGGTCGTCTATAAAGACGCCGACTACCTATTCGAACCGCTCTGCGTGGTCGTACACGTCTCCCTTGGCATCGAAGAGTACCGCAAGAATCCCCAGCGGCTTTGCCCCGCGCTGGGCATCACCCGCACGCGGCTGAAAGAGCTGCTGAGAAAGTTGCGCGACGTAGGGTTTATCGAGCAGGAAAGCGACGGGTCGATTTCCAAAGTGAACCGCGCTCACTTTCACTACAGCCCCAAGCATCCCTTGATGCGCGCGCACCAAAGTTTTCTGCGCAGCCTTTCCTTGAGTCACCTTTCACGCACCGAGGAAGAAGATCGCCACAGCTTCATGGTCACCTTCTCGGGCGAGCCAGAAACCTTTCGCGAGATCAAGGAGGCCTTTCAGAAAATGATTCAGGAGATGGAAAAAAAGGTGCGGGCGTCCAAGAACACCAACACCTACCAGCTGACTTTCGATCTTTTTAAATGGCTTTGAGCTAGCTCAGCATCTTGTCGACCGGCTTGCTCATCTGGGCCAGGATAAAGCCCGGCGCCACGCGGCTCATCATGCGTAGCTGGTTCGATTGACCGGGGCAGATTTCGAACTTATTCGTTTCAAAACCCTTCATCGCGGCGGCAACCATGGCCGCCACCGGCATGATGGTGATGCCCTTCATGTCTTCGGGATCGTGTCCGTCCATCATCGGAGTGGCGGTCGCCGGCGGCGCCAGCTCGAACACCTTCACGTTGGTTTTCTTCAGCTGAACCCGCAGCGACAACGTGTACGAGTGCAGGCCGGCCTTCGTGGCGCAGTAAATCGGCGACGACGGAAGCGGTGTGAAGGCGAGCCCCGACGTCACGTTCACGATCGCGGCCGAAGGCTGCTTCTTGAGAAGCGGTAAAAAGGCGCGGATCATCCGGATAGGTCCCATCAGGTTGATCTCAATCTCGCGGGTGAGCGGCTCGAGCTTAGCGTCGTCGTGCAAATTGATCGTGTTCATGATGCCGGCATTGTTGATGAGCCAGTTGAGCTTCGGGAAGTCTTTAGTCAGCTGCTCGACCAGCTTCTCGATGTCGGCCGGTTTGCTGACGTCGCTAGCGATAGTGTGAATGCCGGGGAAACGTTTTTTTGCCTCTTCCAACTTCTTGGCGTCGCGGCCGGTAACGATGATGGTGTTCTTGCGGTCGAGAAGCTGTTTGGTGAGTTCCAGGCCGATTCCGCTGGTTCCGCCCGTAATTAAAATTGTGTTTCCCGAAACGTTCATGTGAGTCCCCTTTGGTTTGGCGTCAGAGTAGGAGCCGGTCCGGAAAACGGCAAGCGTGCTAGAATTTTGCCATGTACCGTTCTTTACTCTCGTTGTTCTTGCTCCTGAGCGCTTCGGCCGGCGCCGCCGAGTTCTGGCTCGCCACCTCGCAGAGCAACCGCGACGGGCACGTATGGGAGACGAGGATCACGCCCAGCGGTTTTTACGAATCATTCTTTGCCCGCGGCGCCGCCCGCGGAGACGCCGATGGGCGCATCACTCACTGTGGGGCCATCCCGTTGACCGAGATGAGCGAGCTGCGCGACAAGGTGGCCCAGCTGCGCCGCCGCAACGACGGTAACGTTCGCCCCGACTGGGGAAAGGGTAAGTACCCGCCGCGGGTGACCCTCATGGTGGGTAAGAATGAAGATCGGTGGAAGGGCGAGCGCGCCGAAGAGATCACGCTGGCGATTGAAGACATGACCCATCCCGATCCCGACCAGGGTATCGCCCTGTCCGTCTTCGAGTGGACGAAGACCAACGTCGAACAGTGGGACGTGGATCGCGATGGCCAGTATCGGCGCCTGCTCACCCAACGCGCGGTAGATGGCGTGGCGGCGAAAGAAGTGTCGCGCGACGCGGGCCCGGTTTGCCGAGAGGAGCTGCGCACGATCCGGAAATGGATACATGATTCGCTGCCCGCCCTGAAGAAGAAGGTGTGCGATAAGCCCACCGGCGATCACTACTTTGAATTTCTCGTGACCGACAAATCCAAGCCGACGTCCTTCAAGTGCGACGGCCCACCGGAGAAGCTACCGCCGGCTTTTCACGACGCTTGGTCGAAAATTAAGGTTACCCCCTACCGCGCGCAGCCCGAAACAAAGTAACCCCCCGCCAGCCACGGATCTCCCCCGAAAGGGTTAGTTATATGCCTGAAATTACTGATAAAGGGCCCCCTGCGTGGGGGATAGAAACCTTTGGCGCGTAGCAGCATAATAAATATAACAGGAGCACGTCGTATGAAACGCACTAAACGGAACAGCGGTTTTACCTTAGTCGAGTTGGTTATCGTGATGGCGGTCATCGCGGTGATTCTCTCGGTTGTGATTCCCAACTTGCGCGGTATGCAGGCTGAGTCGCAACTCACCAAAGCGGAAGGCGAGCTCAATACGCTCAAGACTGCGATTACGTCTTACTGGCGTAACAACAGCAATGCGTACCCGTCCAACATCGTGGGCGACCTCGTGAACGCTTCGCCCCAGATTATCCCGGCCTCGCTGCAGGACCCGTTCAACACGGCTTCGGGCACGTACGGATACACGTCGGGTAACGACACTGACTTCGGTGACTACTTCGCGATCTTCACGAAGGGCCCGAAAGCCGATACCACGGCGGTTACTTGGGACGGCACGAACAACCGCGTTACCTATTCGGGTGGCGGCCGCGTCGTGAGCAACGCCCCGGTGGTTAAGCAGTAATCAATAAGTTTCTAGCCCTCCAAGAGCCGCCGGGTCGGTTGGCCCGGCGGTTCTGGTGGGTGGGAACTAAGCCCCTGACAAGGTTTCCACATCGCCTCGATTTCGGAATCGTCCGAAAGCGGGGCATTTTTGTTTGTTACCTACTGGGTTACCTCCGTTAAACGATCGTTAAAGCGACCTATCGGCTTTCGTCCGGTAAGTTTTGATCTGGAGGATACTCATGTTTCATCTCATTCTTGGTCGTTTCAGCTTGGGCGTTCTAGTAGGCGTGGGCGGCGTATTGTTAGCCCGCAAAACCGGCTCTCCGGCGACCGATTCCCTCAACAAACTAACGAACAAACTGGGCTTTAAGATCGAGCGCACCGGCACGGCAGACGAAGCTCCGTCGGACAAAAAGAAGTCGGCAAAGGACAACGCCTAAATTCCGTATCCGCTCCCCGCAGGTACCCGCTTCCTTTTGAACACGTAGTTTCAAAAGGAAGCGGGTACCTGCGGCGGTTTTGATGTCAGCTGTGGGTGTGGAAGGGTTTACCGGCGGCGCAGAAATGGGTGCCGCCGTGGCTGAACGAGTCGGGCTCGAGCTGCAACGTCGCGTGCTCGAGGTGGTACTTGTCCCGCAGCATCGCCGTGGCCACTTTGAGCACCTCGGCGAAGTCCCCCGTGGGCGACAGCCGAATGTGCGCGCTGAGCGAGTTCACGCCGGTGTTCATCGACCAGATGTGCAGGTCGTGCACTTCGCTCACTCCGGGTAGCGACTGAATGTCGCGACGGATTGCCGCGGGGTCCATGCCTTCGGGCACCGCTACCAGCAGCACGTCGATACAATCCCGGAGCAGCTTCCAGCCGCCGACCAAAATCAAGAGCGCGATCACCATCGAGATGATCGGGTCGGCCATCATCCAGCCAAACTTCCATACGAAGAAGGCCGCGAGCAACGCCGATACCGAGCCCAGCGCGTCGGTCAGCACGTGCATCCACACGCCCCGCATGTTCAAAGATTCGCGGCTGGATTTCGCCAGCAGCACGAGGCTGATGCCGTTTACGACCAGCCCACCCGCGGCCACGACGGACATCATCTCTCCGTGAACGTCGGTAGGGTTCTTCAAGCGGGCGACGGCTTCGATGATGATCCAAATGGAAACCGCCACCAGGGTCATGGCGTTGGCAGCCGCGGCCAGGATCTCGACCCGGTAGTAGCCGAAGGTCTTCTTTTCGTTGGGCGGCCGGCGGGCAATCCAGAAGGCGAATAGCCCCAAAGCAATGGAGGCGGCGTCTAAGGCCATGTGGCCGGCGTCGGCCAGCAGAGCTAGCGAGCCGCTCATCAAGCCGCCCACGATCTCCGCCACCATATAGAGCAGCGAAAGGCAGAGGATCCCGACTAAGACCTTCTTGTTGGCCCCGGCCCCGTGGGCATGGCCGTGACCCCCGTGGGAGTGTCCCCCGCCGGAAGCGTGGCCCTTGGCGTTATCATGCTGATGTCCTTCATGATCTTCGTGGTCGTCGTGCATGCCGGTGGCTCCTGATTTCTCCCCTCCAGACTAAAGAAAGGGGGGGAATCAGGTCATTATAAAGTCCCTTTAATTCCGGGGGGATAAATTAAAAGATCGTTATAGTGCGTCGATCTGGGGAGCTGTTTAAAACTAATCTGAGTGGCAAGTGCCCCCGGACAAATGGTATGTCCCGGCGGCTGCAAATGCCCGCAGCCTGTAGGAGCCACCGACCCATGTCACTTTTCAATGCCGCCTTGCTAGTCTCCCTGGGAATCGCAGTTTCGGTCCTGATTCCCCACTACTGGCCGGGCGTTCGGGCCCACTCCAAAACCTTGATGCTGATCGGAACGGTCGTACTACTGGCCTTCGTGGCCTTCGACCTGGTTCCCGAGATGGTCGAGATCGGCGGGACCACCGCCCTGGTCATCATGGGAGTCTCGTGGCTGGGTTTCAGCGCCGTGCATTCGATGCAGGGCCCGCACGACCACGACTCGCACCACGGCCACATTCATAAGGCCGGCGACGAGCGGAAGGGGCATTCCATCTCTGCCCTCCTGGGCTCGATGATCCTTCACTGCATTTCGGGCGGCATGCTGCTCGTTACCTCTTATGAAATGTCGACACGAATGGCGTCGGCGGTGCTGATGTCCCTAATCGGTCACAAAGCCTTCGAAGCCATCTCCGTGTCGTCACTCCTGATCGATCGCGTGAAAACGAAAAAGCAGCTTTATCTCTACGCAAGCCTTTACGCCCTGAGTTTTCCGTTCGGCGTGCTGGTGACGGTTGCGGCGGAGGGGCTCTTCGCCTCCAGTCTGTCGCACGAAACGGTCGAGTACGCCGCCATGGTGTTAACCTCGGTCGCCATCGGTAGCTTGCTGGGCTGCCTGCTGCAGGATTTTCTGCTGCCGTCGTTGCGAGACCTCAAGCGCTTGGCGATGCCGGTGCGGAGGACAATGTAATGACCACACTCAAGAACGCCGTCCATTGCCACAATGAGTCCGACGACCTCAACAACCGGGCGGCCATTTTTACCGCCGAGGGCGAAGCGTGCGAAGAGGCCTGCACCGAAGAAAAGGTGACCGAGCCGAACCACACCTGGGTCGACCACTTGCTCGACTGCGTAACGGTTCAAAACCAATCCGCGGGCCGCATCCGGTTTCACCTCGACTTCAAGGGCGACGAAATTTTGCAAGATTGTCTACGCCGCGAAGTGGGCAAGCTGGAGCACGCCAAGCTGCGTAGCTACAGTATCCGCACGCGCACCGCGCTCGTCACGTACGAGTCCGCCAAGGTGGACGAAGTGCAGGTAACGGTCGCCATGCTGGCCGGCGTGCGAGAGTTCGCGCGCATCCACGGCGAGTGCGATCTCGATCACCATCACCACGAGCGCCGCCGCAAGGCCGCCGAGTTTCACGGCATTCACGAGCACGACGACGCCGATCACCACCACGATGGTGAAGAAGATTGCGATCACGATCATAGCTCGCAGATTTCCGACGCCGGAATCCGCAAAGAATTTTTAAAGCTGGGAATCACGGGCGTAGCGCTGGGCTACTTCCTATATAAACGCCTCAAGACGCCGATTAACCTAACGGCCGCCGCTTCGTCGCCGCTTAGCTTGGCCGCGTTCGTCACGATCGCCAGCGGTTACCCCATCTTCCGCGACGGCTACAAAGCCGTCGCCAACAAGAAGAAGCCCACCGACGACACCCTCATCGGTATCGCGGTTGGCTCGTCGGTCATCTTAGGCGAAAGCCTCACGGGCTTGAGCGTGGTGTGGCTGATTCAGCTGGGCCGTATTTTGGAACTCGTCACCCTGAAGCGGTCGCGTACCGCGGTGAAAGAGCTGATGGACATCACGCCGACCGAAGCGTGGCACGTAGTGGGCGGCCGCGTGGCCAAGGTGAGTGTGGAGGCCTTGAAGAAGGGCGACACCATTCGCGTATTCCACGGCGAGAAAGTTCCCCTCGACGGCACGATTCTCTCCGGCACCGGCTCCGTCAAAGAAAGCTTCCTCACCGGCGAAGCGATTCCGAAAGAGAAAACGATTGGCGAGCAGGTGTACGCCGGCTCGGTCGTCGAAGCGGGCGAGATTGACGTCGAAGTCACGTCGCTGGCGCACGACACGGTCGTGGCCACGATGATCGACGCCATCGAGAACCTTCGCGATCAGAAAGCCCCCATCGAAAAGGTGGGCACGCGCTTCGCTTCGAAGTTCGTACCGATCTCGCTGACGCTGGCCGCGGTCACGTTCCTCGTTACTCGCGACGTTCGTCGCGCCATCACGATGCTGGTCATCGCGTGCCCCTGCGCTGCAGGACTCGCCACGCCGACGGCGGTTTCCTCCACCATTGGCCAGGTCGCCCGTAAGGGGCTATTGGTAAAGGGCGGAACGCATCTGGAAACCGGCGCCCGCGTGAACGCCATCGTATTCGATAAAACGGGAACGTTGACGATGGGAATGCCCAGTCTGCTCGACGTCATCGAGACCGAAGCGGGTAAAAAGCTCGGTCGCGAAGAGTGTCTGCGGCTGGCGGCGATTGCCGAGCAGCACACCACGCATCCGCTCGGCCGCGTGCTGGTCAACGAGGCCCGCGCCCAGAAGATCGAGATGGCGCCGGTCGATTCCTACAAGCTCCACGAGGGCATGGGTATCGAGGCCAAGGTCGAAGGCAAAGTTATCTTCATCGGCAGTAAGCGCTTCTTGAAGTCGCAAGACGTTGGCATCACCAAGGCGCTCGAGGCGCAGGTGGCCGAGTTTGGTAAGGGCGGCGCCAGCGTCGTGTACCTCGCCATCGACGGTAAGCTGATGAACGGTTTCGTCATTCAGGATCAGATTCGCCCCGAGGCGGTCGAGACCTTGGATCGGCTACGGGAGCTCGGCATTTCGCGCTTCATCATGGCCACCGGCGACCAGCGCGCTACCGCGCAGTACGTCGCGGACAAAGTGGGAATTCAGGAAGTGCACGCCGAGATGTTGCCCTCGGGCAAACTCGAACTCATCAAGCGTTTGAAGTCGGAAGGCTACAAGGTCGCGATGATGGGCGATGGCGTGAACGACGCACAGGCTTTAGCCGAGGCGGACTTGAGCATCGCGATGGGCACCTCACGCTGTGACGTCGCCATCGAGACCGCCGACGTAACCATCTCGCGCGACGACTTCCGTCTCGTGGCCGAGATGTTCGACGCCAGCCAGAAGACGCTGCGGACCATTTACCAAAACTTCATCGCGGCAGTAGCCATCAACGCGGGCGGCATCGTTTACGGTGCCATGGGCCAGCTGTCTCCGTTTTCCGCTGCAATCGTGCACAACGCCAGCACGATAGCGGTCGTCATTAACTCCCTGAGACTCGGCAAGTCCATCTCCGGGAAAAACCCATTGGGCGTACTTAAAGAGGTGAACTCATGAATCAGCAATATCCCCCGGGATACGGTCCGCAGGGCCAATACCAACAACCGCAATACCAGCAGCCGCAAGACCCGAATGGCATGCCGCTGAATCGCCCCATCACGGCGTCGGACATTCCGATGGCGTTGAAGGCGCGCTACTTCGGTAGCGGACTGGTCGTCGGCGTGTTCGTATCGCCGCTCGTCCGTAAGGGGCTGGCGATCGTGCAGCCGAAGCTAGACACTTTGATGGACAGCCTCACCGGCAAGGCCGAAGGCCTGGTCGAAAAAAGCAGCGACCTCGTCGCCAAGGCCAAGGAGGCTCTCCGTAAAATGGAAGCCACCAACGTAGTCGACGATCACGCCGGCCACGACCACGCCCCGGGCGAACACACCGCCCCGGCGAAGAAGCCGAAAGCGTCCGCGCCTAAAGAAGGCAACGCTTAGTCACTTATCTCGAGTTGTTAAGACAAAGGCCCCGCGGTTTTGCCGCGGGGCCTTTTGTTTTTCCACTCATTACACGAGCGAAATACGATCCACCGTCGGTGGTGGCTTGGGGCCCTTGCGGGGCTTTACCCCTTTTTTGATGTGGGACTTGTCGTCGAATCTTCCGAGAGGCTTTAGTTTCTTGGCCCCCGCGATTTTGGTGCTGGTTTTGCTTACTCCGGCGCGGTGGCTCTGCCCACGCAGTACGCTTTTTACCGCCGTGCCCAGCGAGATTTTTTCGATCTTTTTGGCCATGAGATCCTCCTTTCTGGAGACAATGCAAAACCGGCACCAGGGTGCGCTGGGCGAGTTTAAAACCCGTTCGAAAAATCATCCGGCTGGCGAGTCACGCTGACGTCGATTTTATGAATTCCCGTCGAGGGCCCTAGCTTAGCCTTCACCTCCGCCATCCCTTTGAACGGAATCACGGAGTGGTACGCCAGCTGATCCCGATCGTCATACACATCAATGGCTAGCAACGTCCCACCATCTCGTCGAACGGGCTTCACCTCCACCCGCTTCTTCCCGAGCAGCAAGGTGCCCGTCTCGTCATGGTCGAGCGACAACTGCGCCTTCGCCGAAGCCGACCCCACCCCTTCTTGAGTATCGATATCGACGGTAACGAACAACCCAAACTCTTTCACCTCCTCGGCCAACAACGGCGGCGGCTCATCCGGATGCAACCTTGCCTCCGCCATCGGCGTTAATGGAAGGGCCGGGGCCGCCGTCGCGTAAGCCGCCCCACCCAAACCCACCACCACCATCCCAGCCATCACCCCACGCTTCCAATGCTCATTGCTCAGCACATTCATCTCCTAAGAAAGTTTCCCGCTTTCCCAAGGAGACGTAGGACCCAAGGTATCCGTTACATTTTGGCCAAGTGACCAAAATGTAACGGATACCTTTAGCCAAGGCCGTGTCCCGAGTGCCGTTGCCGAACGCGGCGGAAATGGCGGACGAGGGAGTAAGGAGAAAATGAGTCTGACCGAAAGGCCTCCACAGGCCCTCGGACAAGTGTCGGCTCAAAACGCGGGGCCGAGGACCAGCCGAAGGGTCAGACTCATTTTCTCCTTACTCCCGGGTCATTCACTCCCACCCACGTTCTGCACCGCAGGAGGATCGCGTTTTGCAGTCCAGTCTCCTTATGAAACCATTCGAACCAAAAAGAGTCGTCGTAGTGACTGGAGCGTCCAGTGGAATCGCCCGAGCTACCGTGCTCGAGTTCGCCAAAAACGATGCAGCGATCGTTTTAGCGTCGCGAAATGAAGCAGCGCTAAAGTCCATTGCGGCCGAGTGTAGGCAGGCGGGCGCCAAACCTTTGGCGGTAGCCGTCGACGTGACCGACGCGGCCGCGGTGGATCAGTTAGCGAGAACCGCCGTGAAACGCTTCGGTCGAATCGACGTTTGGATCAACAACGCGGCCGTTGGCGTCGGCGAGTCCATCAACGGCGTCACGCAGTTGGCTCAACGGAGACTGATCGAAACCAATATGCTGGGCTATCTGCACGGCACATGGTCCGCCATTGCCGTGTTTCGCAAGCAGGGCCGGGGAACATTGATCAACAACGTATCGATGGGAGTTTTGTCGTCGGTACCGCGATCGACAAGCTACCTTGCGGGAAGGCACGTGGTTCAGGGGCTAACGCTTAGCTTGCAGCAAGACCTGGCCGCTGAGGGATACCGTGACATCCACGTATCGCTCATTCATCCCGGCATGGTCGATGGCCTCGCCACCCATCCCACCGCTGGCGATAACGCCAATGCGATCACCGCCGAGTCGGTAGCCAAGCGACTCACTTCGCAGGCTGCCGCCGCCCCCCCGCGCAAAGGGCCGAGTCTTAGCCTCGTGGCCGCGGGAGTAGGTTGCCTCGCCGGCTTCCTGGCCACTCCTAAGCATTAAGAAAAATCATCACAGGCATCAGGTAAAGAAATTTTAACTATGGAGCAGACTGGGCGACTCTGGAGTTAAGGAGATACTCATGAAAGCTCACTACAAACTCTTTTCCCTAATTGCTTTGGTCGCCGTAACTTCGTCTTACGCGGATATCAAACCGCCTTCCGTGCTCAACTGCACCGCTACGAAGATCACTCCCGAAGGGGCTCGGTTTTTCGGACACGGCATAGCCCCCGTCGTTGGCGATCGCACCCAGCTCGATTTGGGCGCGGCGGAAATTCTCGGCATCAAGTTCGAGTCGGGAGCCCACATCGGCGCCACGGTACACAAGCACGCGCTCGTCAAAACGCCCGAAACGTGGGAAGGGTTCAGCCACTACGCCGTATCGTTCAAGTCGAAATCCAACGGCAATCACTACGAAGCACGTCTCACGGCGCACGACGACCAGAAAAAGATCGTGGCGTCCGTCGACGTGGTGGAGCTAGCCACCCTGGGCCGCCTCACGCTCAACTCGATCGAACTCGACTGCAACCGGAACTGAAAAAGCAAAAAGAAAAGGCCCTCCAGTGGAGGGCCTTTTTTATTCCCCGTGAAATTTCTTTTCCGCTTACCAGCAGGCGACGTTACACGTGTAACCGTTTTGCAGTACGCACGCGGCTAGCGCGTTGTTGCGGGCCTGCCACACATTGAACGAACGCCAGTAGTACCACCGGCCGGTCGCCCACGACTGCGCTTGGCAGTAGTGGATGTAGGCGGGAGCCACCGACGTCGCCTTGGCCTTGGTCGGAGCCACGGTGAGAACGAGTAACGCCACGATAGAGAACACGAACTTGGTCATGAGACCCTCCTTGTATGAGGTTGCTCCTACCGAAGCCGGGAACAGAAATCATGACGCGCCATGCCGTGACGCGGTGCCCGCACATGGTGTGCCGGCCGGCGTTACTTCAGCAAGGGGGTCACGTTCTCCGGCGGACGCCCTAGCACGGCCCGTTTGCCGTTACTCACAATAGGACGTTCGAGCAGCACCGGATTGGCGGATAGGATCTCGAGCCACTCCGAACGTCGGCCCCGGCGGCCTCGATGAGCGCCAGCGTCTCGCGCGATTTGGAACAACGGCTATTGTGATAAATGGTGAGCTTCGGCATACGCCAAAGTCTACCGCCAAAAGTATCCGTTACATCCGGTCCATACCGAACTGGTCTAGTTCCACACGATGTGCGAAGTCGAGCAGCTGCCCATTCCGCCGTTAGTGTCCTTCAGGAGGAACTTCACCTGGTACGTGCCGTTATCGAAGATATTGAGCCACGCGCTGGTGGCGTTGATCCACTGGCCATCCCAAGCGTTGAACGTGTTCCCGTTCTTCGTGATTTCGATGGTATCGACGTACTTCACGCCCGTGCCGCCCGAGATGGTGGCGTAAGCCTGGAACCACTCGTAGCGATAAGAGGGGTTATAAACCGTGTATCCGGTGCAGGTAAGCGCCGGCGTTTGCACCGCGTTCATTACGACCGAGTCGGTCATGTCCGCACCGCCCTGACAGAGCGCTCCGGTAGAAACCGATCGGGCGCGCACGATGACCGTCTTCGTACCCGTAAGTGAGTAGCTCAGCGTGCGCGAGTTGGCGGTGAAGCTAACCAGCGAGTAATCGCTCGTGGTGCTGAAGCTCGTGATCTCCACGGCCTCGCCGCTAGAGGCCGACACCGTAAACTTCACGCTGTCGCCAACGTAGTACGTACCCGCCGGGTGCGTTACCGAGCAGGCAAGCGAAGTCGGATTCAAGAAGCTCAAGCTAATCGTCTGCGAGGCCGACTGGCTGCCCGACGTCGCGGTTACCACCACGTTGAACGCCGACTGAGCAGATGCGGACGTGATCGTGGCCACGGCGCCGGTGGAGCTAATGGAAACTCCGCTGCGGGTCGTGGTGAAAGTGTAGGTCGGCGTGGCGCTGAAGTTACTCGGCATGGCCGTTAGGGTGATGGGGCTACCGAATACCACCGACGTCGCCGGCGAGGCGACGACCGAGATGGCCGGAGCATTGGCGACGTTCACCGAAGTGCTGCAACCAACCACCGAGCCCGCGTTGTCGGTCAGCGTGACCGTGGCCGACCGTAGTCCCGCCGTCGGGTACGAAGCCGAGGCCCGCGCTTGGGTAGAAGAAATCGCCGCGAGCGGCGACGTGATCTGGGCGCCGAGTCCGCCGTTGAAGCTAGAGAAAGCGTAAGGGGCTACGCCGCCCGACGCGGTCGCCGTGAAGGTGGCCACCTGGTTTACCGCCGGAGTCGCCGTGCTGGGCACGAGCGTGCACGCGAGGTTCGAGGGCACGACGTTTTCGGGGTTCACCGTCACGAGAAAATTACATTGGCTTACGTGGCCCGAGTTGTCCTTCACCACCATGGTGTCGACCACCGAAATGGGGGCGCTACCGTTGTTGGTGTAGGTACGGCCGATAACCGTTTGTGCGTCGAACACGATCGCCGTATCGACCATCTGGTAAGGAATCACGCCGCCGGAGGCTTTCACCACGATGGGCACTTCCACTCCCGACACGGCCGCGCCGCCCGCCGAAGCGGAAAGTTCCGCCGAGCAGGTGACCAGCGTTCCGCCATTGTCGAGATCGGAGTTCACGGTCACATTGGGCGGCTTTACGTCGACCTTACAGGCCGCGAGTAACAAAGAAAAAAATAAGAAAAAGGAAAACTGCTTAGAGAACATCCGCACCACAACCAACTCCTTGGAAGACCACTTCCGCACGACATTCGCCATCAAGGCGATTCCCTAGAGGCTCACTACGGGCAGTCGAAGTGCAATGAGCCTGCCGGGTCCGGCGTAGGTTCGGTGTGGTCGAACCATCCGCGCACTCGCGGTGTACGTCGTGTAGGAATAGAGCGGACGTCGGCGTTTTACGTCACCGGCTCGGAGCTATTGGGGAGTCCAACTGGGCTCATCGGGGAAATGGGCTCGCCGGTGGGCGCCGAACGCCGCAGGGGCAGACGCCTACCCGCCACGAGCGAACGCCAGGCCCACTCAACGGGACCGACGTCGAATCGCATGAACCACAGTAGGCTCCAGCCAAGCTCGGCAAACCACACCGCCAAAATGACCAGCATCAGCTCCGTACGATCGCGCTGGGCGAACCAGCCAAGGCCAATTCCGTAAAAGAGAAAACCGCAGACGATCGACTGCAGCAAATAGTTGGTCAGCGCCATTCGGCCGGCGGCCCCGAGCGGATACATGAGCCGCGACCACCCCGGTGACTTCACCAGCAGCGCGAGCAAGCTCAAGTGCCCAATCGCCATCGCCCAGCGGACCAAGTCGTACAGCCACGCGCTCAACAAAGCGTTGCTCGTGCTAAAGATGTCGAAATCCACGCGAAAAAAATTGAGCGTCATCACTAACTGCAGCGGCACGGCAAAGCCGTAGGCCAGCTTGGCTAGCCGCGCATAGTCCGCCCGGCTGCGTTCGCCGGTAAGGAACTTGCGACGATATAGCATCACGCCGACCAGCATCGTCATGAAAACTTCGAGGATCTCCCAATGGTAGAAAGGCTTGGCCTCGGCCTCGTACGCCTGCGCGAAGGCGAGCCCGTAGTTAGCGCCCCAGCCCCCCAAGCGTTGCTCCGCCTCTTCGGCGATACTTTCGGCGTTGGGGGTGCGGGCCTCGCGCTGTAGCTCGTAGTCGTCGATCGCGGCTTCGTGCTGGGCGCTCAGCTTTTTCTTCTGCGCCTTCAATGCCAGCGCGGCCTCGCCCCGGCGTTCTACGCCGACCCCTTCGAGATGATCGAGCGTGGTCAGCGTGGCCATGACCATCCACCACGCCAGAATAATCGCGATGAGCTTACGGTACGCAACGTTGCGAAACGGAAACAGCCACAGCCCCGCCATACCGTAATAAAAGAGAATGTCCCAGCGCCACATCAGCACGTAGGCGTGCAGCACGCCGAACACTGAAAGCCACAAACACCGTCGCAGCCAAAGCTCGGCGGAGTTAGGCCTACGCTCGGCGTACAGCATGACCCCCGCGCCGAACAGCATGCAGAACAGCGCCCGCATCTTGCCTTCGAAGAAAAAGTGCAACCCGCCCCAGAGGGCGAGGTCTAGCCCGGTGCGGTTTCCGAAAAGCATCGGAAACTTCTCGGTGACCGAAGGGTATGCAAAGCCATCAATGTTGATAGCGAGAATGCCGAGCACGGCGAATCCGCGCGCGACGTCCAATAGTTCAATACGCCGGGAGGGCGCGGTCGAGGGTGTCGACATCGGGGCAACCTACCGATGTCGACACCCGACGTCAAAGCGGCCGTCTAGTTCGCCAGCACCCGATCAAAATCGGCATTCTTGAGGATCGGCCGATCGGTGCCGCGTTTGGCTAGCTTGAGCATCACCTGGCCCAGAACTTCGGTGGTGGTGATGTGCTGTGGAAACTTACGGCGCAGCAAGGGCAGCAGCGGTTTTGCGGCGCTGTAAAAAAATTGGTAGAGCGCGGTCTTAGATTTTATCCCGTGCAGCGGCACGATCATGCCGGGGCGGAGAATGTAGACCGCGTTGAACGGCAATGCCTGTAGCGCGTTTTCGATGCGGCCGCGCACTCGCGCCCACATCACTTTGCCAATCTCCGAGCTGTCGGCGCCGTCGCCCGATACATAAATGAAGGTCATGCGCGGATTGAGCTTGGACAACGTACGCCCGGCTTCGAACGTAAGGTCGTGCGTGATCTTTTTGTAGTCCGCTTCGCTTTTGCCGAATGACGGCGTGCCCAAACAAAAGAAGCAGGCGTCGTAGCCGGTGAGCTGCTCCTTGATGGCGTCGTACTTGAAGAGGTCCGCATGCACGAGGTCTTTAAGCTTCGCGTGCGACTGCCCGGTGGGCGTGCGGCCCACGGCGAGCACTTCGGTAACGTCGGCATCCCGCAGGCATTCCCGCAAAACGCCCCGTCCCACCATTCCCGTCGCTCCGAACAAAATAACCTTCATTCCCCGACCTTAGCCGCGGCGCCCGGGCGGGGCAATCATTGGTATGCATCTCGCCCACTGGTAGACTGAATGCATGAATGGGCTCCGCCTCCTTACGATTTGCTTACTGATCGGCACTTCCGCCTGGGCCGCGAAGAAGAAGGTTCCATGCGAGCGGGCCCTAAGGAGGAACGCGAAGCTCGTTTGCCTCAACCCGTCGCTCACCGCGATGGACCAGCGGATTAAGGAGCTCAAGAAAACCGCCAAGGGAAACTACCACGGGCAGGAGCACCGGGAGTGGCTTCGCTTGCGCGAGGGTTGGTGCATGCAGGAGGCCGACGCGGATCGCATCACGTGTTTGGAGCGGGCGTTTCAGGCGCGGATAAAACAGCTGACCGAGCCCACCTTCTTTCCGTACGTGAAGCTGCACTATGACTACGCGCCTCACCTCATCGTGCGCGACTCGCGCATCGTAAACGAGCTCAAGAAATTGCTACGGGCTTACTACCCGAAGCTACTTACTCATTACGAGCGCATGGGGCTTCAGGAAAAGAGTGACGACGGTGATGACGCCTTTTTGTTTCGCGGCTGGACCGATAGCGACGCCACCCGCGGGGCCGACGTCATGCTGACCGCCGAAGGCAACATGTGGGTGATCATCGCCGAAGGCATCTCCTGGGACTACTTCACGACCGTCGCGGTCCTGAAGGGCCGCCCACCCGCCACCTTCACCAACGCCGCGTACAAGTGGAAAGAAAAGTACGGCGAAGAGATCCAGTTCAAGATGCACTACTGACGTTTCGGGGGAAAAGCCTTACTAAGAGACACGATGGACGCTAACGCGATTGTTAAAAAGCTGGGTTTGGAAAAACTGCCGGAAGAGGGTGGCTTCTATAAAGAGGTATACCGTTCGAAAGAGGCCTTGCCCGACGGGTCGGGAAGAGTTCTCGCCACCGATATCTACTACCTCATCACCCCCGAGGAGTTCTCCGGGTTACATCGCGTCAAGTCATCGATCGAAATTTTCAACTTCTACGCCGGCGATGCGGCCGAGATGATTCAGCTCACCGCCGAAGGGAAACTGTCGCGGTTGACGCTGGGGCCGGACCTCGATGCCGGTCAGCTGGCGAAGGTGATCGTGCCCGCGGGGGTTTGGCAGGGCACGCGCTTGGTCCCCGGCGGTAAGTGGGCGCTGGTGGGTTGCACCTGCATTCCGGGTTTTGAATTTGCCGATTTCGAGGGCGGCACCTTTGAATCGCTGCGCGAGCGTTTCCCCGGCCACGACGCCGACGTTCGTCGGTTCACTCACGGGTAAGGAGAGCCGCTCATGGATCGCCGCGACTTCATCACTACGGGATTGGGACTAGTCACCGGCGCGCTGGCGTCGAGTGACACGGCGCTGGGCAGGGCCCTGGCCGCGATCGAAAAGGCGGGCGAGCCGGTCACCGATTGGGCTGGGGTACGTAAGCAGTTCGAGCTTTCTCCCGAACGCGTTCACATGACGGGGCTTTTGCTCGCGTCCAATCCCAAGTCCGTGCGGGATTCCATTGAGCGGCACGGTAAGGGGCTAAATCAGAATCCCGTCGAGTACTTTGGTGCGGCGAATGGGGAAGAAGAGACCGTGCGCCGGGCCGCCGCTGATTTTTTGGGCGTGACTCCCGACGAGATTGCGCTGACCGACAGCACCACCATGGGGCTCGCCCTTTTGTACGGCGGCATCCGATTAGACGCGGGAAAAGAGATTCTCGCTACGACCCACGATCACTACGCAACGAACGAATCGCTCGACCTCCGCGTGAAGCGCACGGGAGCGCGGTTGCGCAAGATTACGCTCTACGCGGATAGCGTCCGGGTGACGGAGGAGGAGGTTCTAACGAATCTCAAGCAGGGGCTTACCGCCGAAACGCGAATTTTCTGTTCCACGTACGTGCACTCGAACACCGGCGTGAAGCTGCTCATCCGCAAGATGGCCGATCTCATTTCCGAAGTGAATCTAAAGCGCGACGAAAAAGACAAAGTGCTCTTTTGCGTGGACGGCGTGCACGGGTTTGGCGTCGAGAACTTCACGATGAAAGACCTGGGCTGCGACTTCTTCGTGGCCGGCTGCCACAAGTGGCTCTTCGGCCCCCGCGGCACGGGGTTGTTGTTCGGGCGTAAAGAAGTGAACGCGGAGGTCGAGCCGCTCATCCCCACTTTTTCGTTCAATCCGGCTTGGGGTCATCGTATGACGCCGGGGGGATTCCATTCGTTCGAGCAACGGTGGTCACTCGCGCAGGCCTTTGCGTTTCACGAGAAGATTGGTCGTCAGAAAATTGCCGACCGCATTCACGAGCTGAACACGCAGCTGAAAGAGGGGCTGGCGAAGATTCCTGGATTAAAGCTGTACACGCCGCTATCGGCAGCGTTGTCGGCGGCGCTCACCTGCTTCGACGTCAATGGGTTGACGCCCAAAGAAGTCGTGGCGGCGTTGTCGAACAAGGGGATCGTGGCGAGCACTACGCCGTACAAGGTTTCGTACGCCAGGCTGACGCCGGGAATTTTGAATACGCCGGATGAGATCACTACGGCGCTTGCCGCCGTGGCGGCGTTAGCCAAGGGGTAAGCGGGCACGCTTAGGGCGCCAGTCCGCCCGCCAGCCACTGCTGAATCATGCCTACTTGCGACGGCGTGAGCTTCGGGCGATTTCCCGGTGGTGGCATCGACGCCGCTGCGCCGCCGTTGGTTTTATTGATAATCCGCTGCACCAGCGTGACTTGATC
This sequence comes from Bdellovibrionota bacterium, assembly GCA_041736915.1. Classification (GTDB taxonomy): domain Bacteria; phylum Bdellovibrionota; class FAC87; order UBA2466; family UBA2466; genus JBGSST01. The sequence goes on along the minus strand of JBGSST010000048.1, from coordinate 2,006 downwards.
CGTGTCGTCTTCGTGCGCAAACGGAAACCGCGACAGGTCCAACCCCGCTCCCGGGCCGTGGCATTCTACGCAACGCAGTCCCAAGATAGGTCCCACATTCTGGCTGTACGTGACCAAGGCGAGCAAAAGCAACGCCGCGCGATGACCCATATTTTCCTCCGGTAATTTAATTGTCGGCATTCCGGGCGCGGACCAGTCGGAACACAACTGATCTCATTAACTGGTGTGAACACGAATACGGCTCGGGGGCTGGAGCATTTATGCCGAATGCTAATCTGAAGGCTCACCACCACATTCGAAGAGGCTCCCGATGAACCAAGGCATTCTTCTCGCGTTCACGTTATGGCTTTGCGCAGCGCAGGCGGCCGACCTCAACACCGTCATCATGCCGGCGGAGCGCCTGGCGAAGATAAAGGAAAATCTGCCGCTCGTGGTCGACCCCACGCTGGGGGACATTTTGTCATCGAGCGAAACGCTCTGGTACGACCACAAGTCGATGGTGCCGTCATACCAGGACAGCGTAGGCGCCAGCTCCAATGACAAGTGGCCCAATCTGGTGGCCGCGTCCGAATCCATCATCGGTGGACTGCACGATCGTTCGCGCAAGCGCTGGCAGTTTCCGTTTGGCACCACGGCCGGTACCGACGACTCGCCGAACGTACACGTCAGTAATTTTTTGTCGTTACCGCAGACCGGCGGACAGGTGCCGACGATGCCGATCACGAAAGTGATCCTGAACGACAACCGGCCCGAGTGGCGGTGGACTTATCCCGTGGGCACGGTGTTCGGCGAAATCATCTCCATCGTCGATGGCGCCAGTACGCTCCCGGTCGAGATTCGCACGCGCACTAAGTACCCCGCCGGCTGGGCGATGAATGCGTTTCGTCCGTTTCCCCGCGCGTCGGATCTCGTTTCGGCGATCAAGCAGGCGCGCCCGCAGTGGAGCAACAACCCCACGCTGCGCAATCTGGTCTCGCACCTGGAAGATCCCGCCACGCTGAAACCGGCGACGCTGTCGGCCAAGGCCGCGCTGGCGAGCACCTTTCAGCAGAGCGGTTACCTCGACACGCTACCGGAGTTCGGCGACGACGCCCTGGTGCGCGAGCTACTGCGCAACACCATCTTCCGCAGCGCTTACAACGCCAGCTGGAAACGCAACGGCACCGAGCGCACCTTTGCAGCGTCGACCAAAGCTAACTTATCCATCGTGCCCAAGAACTATACTGCGGGCTTACTCGAGGTAACGGACGACAGCTGCATGCGTTGCCACAAAGAGACGAACCGCCTGGTCAGCGAATTCTACGATGCCCTTTATTTGTACGGCGAGATGTGGGGCATGGACGGTATCTTCAGCTTTCATCCGTACGACGAAAGCAAGTACCCCCAGCTACGCCTCGAGATGGTCGACAACCGCAAGCTCAACCCCAAGCTTCAGCAGCATAAGATTTTTCGGATGGCGTTTCGGGGAGAGTAATCAAAACCGACTGCCCACCAGCACCTGGTAGGCGCGTTTGCAAACGTCGGCGGGCGTGGTGCGTTTTTCCGGGTGGTCGATTCGCTCCAGCTTGCTCTCGATCACGGCTCGCTTTATCAGCTGCGGCACGGTGAAGGTGGCGTAAATCCCGTACGCGCCGGCCGGTATGATGGCCGCCATCAAGCCAAGCGCTAAAAGCGGATAGTCGCCGGTCAAATGATAGAGCGGCTTGCCCACGTACTCCGGAAACAGGAACATCGACGCCCACAGAGCCGCCGAGCCCCCCATGATAGTCTTGCCTAACGAGATTCGCCCCGGACGGTCGGGGTTCTCAAGCAAACCATACGGTCGATCGTAGGGACCGTTGATTTTCGCCAGTTTGTTTTCCAGCTCTTTGCGCTCGCGATTCACGGGAGGAGGGGGCGGGGCCTTTGGTCGGGCCGCAGCCTCGGCCGCCTCGGCCGCCTCGGCCGCCTCGACGGACGGAGCGATCTCCGCCCACAGCTAAGCGACCGGATCCGTTTCGGCGAGC
>JBGSST010000339.1:0-4813 GCA_041736915.1 Bdellovibrionota bacterium | reverse complement strand
CTTTCCCTTTCCTATCCTTTGATTTCTCAGTGTTCGGACCCTTCGAGAGTGGATACCCTAGTACCTGGGGGTAGCGTGCCAGCCTTATTAGATGGTCCAAGTCGAACGGGGAAGTTTGTGCCATGGGCCTGCGGGCTTTTCGTTCTGCCGTTCTTGCTTTCGGGATCGCGGGCGTACGGCACCGACCCCGATTGTGGTTCTGGGTTCGGTGCCATGTCGCCCGACGATACCAACGCCAGGGGCCTGTCTACTTACCTATCCAAACGAATGGAAGGCCAGCCGGCGGCACAAGAGAAAATCGGTAGGGCTCAAGGCATCTCACAGCAAAAGTCCTTCGAAGTTTTTCTGCCCGGGAAAGGGGCCGCCGTCCCTTCGCCCAACGGACAGGTCCTGGCTTCGCTTCGGTTCGACAAAGACCGAATCATGGCCGAACTGATTAACCTCGACGCTCACGTGATGGTACCCACCGTGTTGCCCGCGGCAAGGGCGAATCGGGACCAACCAGCCCGGCCGTTTTGGAACTCCGACGGTTCGAAGCTCCTCTACTTCAACGGTGCGGAGTTGGTGGCCCACGACGTCAACGGTACGACCGTCGACCCGGTCCCGCAGCGATTGTCGGATCAGCGCTTCCTCGCCAAGCTGGTGGGAAAGGGACCCAAGATCCGCTGGGCGATGGCCGCCGCCGGCCCCGATCAAATGATCGTGCAGAAGTACGACGTAGATGGGCTTTTCCTTTACGACCTTGCCGCGAAGAAGGTGTCACCCATTCCGGGAACCGGTGGCATCGACGGCATGGTAAGGGGACAGTCGGCGTGGGGAGAATGGGCGTACGTGCCCAACAGCGGAACATTGGTGAGCGTGGCGCCCGGTGGCGATGCCGACATGAATTTGAAAACGGCGAAGATCGATGGGAACGGGAAGCTCTCCCCTTGGAGCCTGGTAAAGCACTGGGACAAGCAACGCCTTCGCTCTAACGGGGTCAGCTTCCTGAATCGTGGCCAAGGCGTTACGGCTAGCGATCACTACGTCGTCATCCAGCGCACGGGCGAGCGCAGCCAAGTGGTCTCGGTGAGAAATGGCGAAGAGTGGCACCTCGATGACGTGCTTCCGCCCGGATGGAAGATGGGCAAGCCTTGGTCCACGCTGCATCCCGATGGGCGCCGATTGGTGATTATCGCCAAACGCGAAACCCTCGAAAAACCACTCGTGGTGGACCTCGACACGCGCCAAGTAGTTGGCGCACTCACGGGTGGCGGCTCTTCGGATCTTTACTTCCTCCCCGGTGGAGACAGCTACGCGCAGCGAAACGATGTTTCGGGAAAAGTCACAATCGGGCGTTTCGAGCCAACGCCTTTACCTTAATGCCACGCTGCTCGCGCACTGATCACGGAGAACATCGGGTCGGCCTTGGCCCGGCACTCCGCCCGGCCCACTACGTAGCAGCGTACCAGACAGTGAAAGTTGCCGACGTCATCTAGGCAGCTGCCGGGTTGTAGGCGATCCGTGTACTTGCCTTGCTCCGATTCACACCGCGCCTTTAGGCGTGAGGATTCCGACTCGGCGGCCAGCTTCGCCCTTAGTCTCGCCTGGCTCATGGAAGTTCCGCAGCCTTCCGCGATGAAAGTCTGCGACCACTCGGTAGCGAATGCCGGAACCGAGAGCAGCCAAAGACCAAGGGTGAAAACCTTCAGAGCAGCGAATCTGTTCATAAGCAAAGCATTGCAGAACCGGACGGGGAGCCAAGGCCCGGCGCGCCACGAGTTCAGGTTGGAATCCAAACTCCTCGGGATTAAAACTTAACCATGAAACTTATTTCGACCTTCGCCCTGGTTCTTCTGCTTAGCGCCTGCTCCAGCACACCCCCCGTCGAGGCCAATAAAGCGGCCGAATACTTCGACGCGAAGGAAGGGTGTTTCCTCCTCTATAACGTGCGCACAAAAAACTTCGACAAGGTGATTGGCGAAGAGAACTGCAAAAAGGAATATCCCGCTTGTTCCAGTTTCAAGGTGCCGCTCGCCGTGATGGCCTTCGACGCCAAGGCGTTGAAAGACGAGAACGTCGTACTGAAGTGGGACGGTAAGAAAGACGAGTTCCGTGAGGTGGCGAACCAAGACCACAACGCCAAAACCTGGATGAGCAATTCGATCGTGTGGTTTTCGCAGCGGCTCACCAAGAAGATGGGCACGGCGAAAGTGCAGAAGTACCTCGACGGCTTCAACTACGGAAACAAGGATCTCAAAGGCGGCCTCACGGAAGCGTGGCTGGTGCGCCCCTCGTCGCCGGGGCCGGCGCTCAAGATCACCGGGTACGATCAGGTGGAGTTCATGCGCAAGCTGTGGGGCGATGAGCTGCCCGCCTCCAAGCGGGCGATGAAGCTCACGCGCGACATTACCTTTCTGGAAACGTCCCCCAAAGGGTTTCAGCTTCACGGCAAGACCGGCTCCGGCTTCTACGACGACACCCGCAAAGTTAACCTCGGCTGGTTCATCGGCCACCTGCAGAACGGCGACCAAGAGTACATCGTGGTGACCAACTACCGGGATCTCGCCCCCGTTCAAGAAATTGGCTACGGCGGACCGCGATCGAAAGAGATTGCAAAGAAGATCCTGGGCGACGAAGGGATTTGGTAAGGGCTAGGGCGCGGAAACGCGGTACGGCGAATGTTCCTTCATCGAATCGAAGTACGTGGCGATTGAAGCTTTTTCTTCGTCGATGAAGTTGGCAATGGCCTTGGCAAATTCGGGGTGGCGAATCCAGTGGGCGCTCAACGTAAGGGCCGGCAAAAAACCGCGGGCCACCTTGTGCTCGCCCTGCGCCCCCGCTTCGAACAAGCGTAACCCCTTTTCGATCGCGTGCTCGATCGGGCGGTAGTAGCAAAGCTCGAAGTGTAAGTTACGGATCTCTTCGCCCGCCCCCCAGTATCGCCCGAACAACGTATCGCCTTTCTCGTAGCAAAGGCTGCCCGCGACGGGCACGCCGTTTCTTTCGGCAAGAAATAGTACGAGGTGGTCCTTCATGGTGGCGAAGACCGACTTATAGAACTCGAGCGTGAGGTAAGGAATCGCCCCCATCTTGTTGATGGTCGATAAGTAGAAGCCGTAGAAAAGCTCGGCGTGCTCCGCGGTCAATTCGCCGCCGGTGAGGCGAGTGATCGCAAGCCCCTCTTGCCGGAGCTCTTCGCGCTCTTTCACGATCTGTTTTCGTTTACGGGCCTTGAGTGTTTCCAGAAAAGCCTCGAAGGACGGGTAGCCCGCGTTCGTCCAATGGTACTGAAAGCTATGGCGAATGAGAAACCCCGCCCGCTCGAAGTACGGCACCTCTTCGGTGGTTAAAAACAGGTAGTGCAGGGAGCTGGCGCCGAGCTGGTCGGTAAGCTGTTTCGCCGCGGCCAAAAGTTCGGCCGCCCGAACCTCGCGGGGGGCCCCTTCGGCAAAGAGCAGCTTGGGGCCGGTCGCCGGGGTGAAGGGGATGGCGGACAATACCTTGGGGTAATAGGGCACGCCGTGCCGCTCGTAGGCCTGGGCCCAGCCCCAGTCGAAGATGTACTCACCGTAGCTATGGGTCTTCACGTACAGCAGCGATGCGGCTTCGAGGGCGTCCCCTTTCCAGGCGGTGAGCTTCACAGGGGCCCACCCGGTCCCCCCCGTGGCCGCGCCGCCGGTCTCCAGCGCCCGCAGGTACTCGTGATCGGCGAAAGGAAAGTCTTTCGGCTCCACGCGGGCCCAATCCGCTTTGGCCACGGCCTCCATGGTTTCGAAGGTCTTCAATATGTGCGATGGTCCATTCATGACGAAGGGGCTTTCTCCCAGCGATTTGGACCTTATCACTTCACGCACGCTCGATCATTACGAGCGATCGGCCGCGGAGTTTTGGGAAGGCACGCGCGGCCACGACGTCACCCAGAATTACGAGGCGTTCCTAGGCGCCCTGCCTCAGCGTAAGGGGCTTCGCCTCCTCGACTTCGGCTGTGGTCCCGGGCGGGACGTGCGGTACTTCAAGCAGCTGGGGCACGAGCCGATTGGCCTCGATGGCGCCGCCGCCTTCTGCGAGATGGCCCGGCAGTACTCGGGCTGTGAAGTCTGGCACCAGAACTTTCTCGCCCTAAAACTTCCGCCCGCGCATTTTGACGGAATCTTTGCGAATGCGTCGCTCTTTCACATTCCCCGGCAAGAGATGCCGCGGGTGTTTGGGGAGCTAGCGGCCGCCCTGGTTCCCGGCGGCGTACTCTTCTCCTCCACGATTCGCGCCGGTGGGGAAGAGGGTTGGTCGGGAGATCGCTACGGCGCTTACCTGGAGTGGGACGAGTTTCGTACCTTCCTCGAGAACGCCGGCCTTACGCCGCTGAAACATTATTACCGGCCCCCGGGATTGCCGCTCGAACAGCAGCACATCCTCGCGGTGGTCAGCCGAAAGTCAGCATGAAACCAAATCCCAAAGCCATTTTAGTCAGCGTGCAGGCGCCGGAAGTTTCCGAACAGGAGCTAGAGGTTTCGCTAGCCGAACTGCAGCGGCTTTGCCAAACGCTAGGGCTCGACATCATCGGCAAGATTATCCAGCGGCGTAAGTCGCCGTCGCCGGCCACTGCGGTGGGATCGGGAAAGTTGAAAGAGCTGGCGCGGCTCACGGGCGGCTCGGGCAAGGTGGCTTCCTACAGCGGCAAGCCCGGCACGGATAAGCACGAACCCGAAGAGGAAGAAGACGACGTTTTGGAAGAAGAGCCGCCGGAAGAGCTAGCTTCCGTGGTGGTGTTCGATCAGGAGCTGACGCCGAATCAGCATAAACACCTGGAAGAGGCCACGGGCGCGACGGTGAT
>JBGSST010000321.1:0-17109 GCA_041736915.1 Bdellovibrionota bacterium | reverse complement strand
GAACCTCTGCCTCAACGCCCGCGACGCGATGAATGGACAAGGCTCCCTTTCCGTAAGCGTATCTAACGTGCAGGTCGATGAGATTCAGGCCGCCCAGAATTCCGAGGCCAGTGCCGGTCCGCACGTGCTCGTTCAGGTGGAGGATTCCGGAAGCGGTATCCCATCCGAGATCATCGACAAGATTTTCGACCCATTCTTTACCACCAAGGGAACCGGAAAAGGCACCGGGCTTGGCTTGTCGACGGTACTGGGCGTGGTGCGGGCGCACGGCGGTTTCTTGAGTGTGACTACCCAGCTCGGCAAAGGAACGAAGTTCAAAGCGTGGCTGCCGGCCGTAAAGAACCCGGAGTTCCGCGAAAGCGCCGACCCCTTCCCGGTTCCGCGCGGCAACGGAGAAACCATTCTTGTCATCGACGACGAGCAGCCCGTACGCGAGATGACCGAAGCCACGTTAGTTAGCTGGGGCTACAAGGTGGTGACGGCCGCCGACGGCACGGAAGCCGTGGCGCTCATGGCGGAAAAAAAATCCAAGATCGATCTCGTGCTTTGCGACATGATGATGCCGTTGATGGATGGGGCCTCGACGATTCGGGCGCTGCTAAAAATCGATCCCAACATTCCCATGCTGGCCATGAGCGGCCTTATAAAAGACATGGCCACCGATGCCCGAGAAGCGGGCGCCATGGTGCTGCTGCAAAAGCCATTTTCTACTAAGGCACTTTTAAAAACCGTTTCTCTATTCTTGAGGCAGGGTTGATGAGATGAGTACGTTGAAGAAAATATTGGTGGCGGACGACGACGCGGGCATTCAGTTCATGATGCGCCGTCTGCTGGAGAAAAAAGGGTACGAGGTCATCGTCGCCAGTTCAGGTGACGAGTGCCTGAAGAAGGTCGAGACCCAATCCCCTCATCTAGTCGTGCTTGACGTGGCGATGCCCATCTTAGGTGGTATCGGTACGCTCGAACGTTTAAAGCACCACGACGAATGGTGCCAGATTCCGGTGATTCTCATCAGCGGCGATCCGTCCCACGAAAAAACGCAGATTGTGGCCCGGCTCGGCGGAGACGATTTTCTCGCCAAACCCTTTAAGTCCGACGATCTCGTCAGCCGGGTGTCGAAGCACCTCATGCACCTCGATTTCAACGCTTTGAAGACGATTCTGTTTCAGCTGCGATCGCGGGATGCTGCCCAGTCGGCGTTGGCCTCGTGCGCCGCCGGCCGCTCGTGGGATGTGTTTCCCGGCAACTTTCAGGGGCTTCCGGTGCTTACGCTCGTTCCCCCCGGCTTCGACTCCAAGGACGCCCGCCAGGTGGATGAAGCGCTGGCTTCGCAGAAGATTCAGGTGATCGCCAACATGGGCTTCTCGTGGAAGAAGCTGTGGCCCCATCCGGCGAAACACACCGAGAAGAAAGCCGGCTGACTAGGCCGGAGTTTGCGACGGTGAACCGAGCCAAGCCGGGCTGCGTTCCGCCCGGCGCTTCACGAAGCTTTCGATCTCTTCGGGCTTCTCGATCTTGCGATCCCCCACCATGATGCGGTGACGGATGAAACGAGGCCGACGTTTGGTCTCTTCGACCACCTTGCCGATGTACTCGCCCAAGATCGACGCGGCCAAAATGTTGGTGCCGCCGAAGAGCAAAATCAAAATGATGATGGTGGCCGTTCCGTGCGGCATCTCCGGATGCAGCAGCCGGTAAACGAACTGCACCGCAAGCCCCAGGAAGGCAAACGCCGTCATGCCCGCCCCGCCGTAGAGGAGAAAATCGAGCGGCGCAAAGCTGAAGCTGAAGATTGCTTTGCGGGCCCACCAGACGTTTTTGAGCCAGTTATTGGTGCTGCGGCCGAACATGCGCTCGGGGCGAACGTAATCCACACCGGTTTGCCGGAAGCCTACCCACGCGCGCAATCCGCGCAAAAACTGGTCCGTCTCGGGTAAGGCCTTCAGGCACGCTACGACTCGCGCATCGATGAGCGAAAAGTCACCGGCGTCGACGGGAATCGGCACGTAAGCCATTTTGCGGAACAGGCGGTAGAACAGTTTGTAGCACACCTGAAGAACCGGCCCCGTATCGCGCCGAACGCGGCGGCCGTAAACCACCTCGAACCCCTGCATCCACTTCTCGAAAAACTGCGGGATCATTTCCGGCGGATCTTGCAAGTCACCGTCGAGCAAAATCACCGCGTGCCCGGTGGCCACTTCCATCCCGCTTAGAAACGCCGCCTGGCTGCCGAAGTTGCGCGAATGCTCCAGCGACACCACGTGCTCGTCCTCGCGGCAGAGCTTCTCCAGCACCTGCGCCGTATCGTCGGGGCTGCAGTCGTTCACGAACAGGATTTCGTAGTCGACGTTGATTGAGCGAAACGCCTCGGTGAGCCGCTGGTGCATGAACGGGATTGCTTGGGCGTCTTTGTAACACGCGATGATCGCGGACAAGCGGACGGGAATCGAACTGTCCTTGGTGGCCTCGATGCGGGGCGGAGCCCCTTTCACCTTGAGCCAGTTCGCCGTCTTCAATAGACCTTCGGCCAGCTCCGTCCGCGGCGTCCAGCCCAGGACCTCCTTCGCGGCGGCCGGATTGCCAAACCATTTTTTCAGATCCCAGGCGCGATTGTTCATCGCTCCCCAGCGAGGCTCTTCCCTCACCTCGAACTGCGTGCGCGCGACTTCGACCAGCTCGCGCAACGTGGTCATCTTACCGCTGGCGATGTTGAGCGAGGCGCCCGGCGCCACATTCACCCCTTTAGCCGCCGAAAGAATCGTGGCATCGACGGCGTCGTCGACAAAAACGAAATCGCGCGACACATCGGGCTGCACCAATGACGGCAACTTGCCATCGAGCGCGGCGCCGACCAGTCGGGGAATCAGCCGATCGGACTCTTCCCAAGGGCCATAAACCGAGTAGTAGCGTAGGTGCTGAACCGGGAGCCCTTCGAACTTTCCTGCATGCTCGATGAGGTACGCGCAGGCCACCTTCGATACGGCATAGTGACTGTTGGGGACCTTCTCCGCGGTTTCGGCGGGTCCTTCGCTGTTGGGGCCGTACTCCGAAGAGGAGCCGGCGTGCACTAGGGCCGAAAAGCCCGTGCGCTTGGCGGCGGTCAATACGTTGACCAGCCCCAGAAAATTGGTCTCGTAGATACGAGCGGCTTCACTCTGCCGGGCGTAAGCGCCAAAGGCCGACAGGCAAAAGATCGTGCGGAAGGCCCGGCGCTCGAAAAGGTCGTCCACGCTATCGCTGTCGCGCACGTCGCAATGGAGAATGTTCTGCTTGGGCACATCGAGCAGGCGCCAGGGGGAGAACCGCTGGTGAGAGATCGCAAAAACATCGGACCGACGCTGAAGCAACCGCTTAACGAGGTTGGCCCCGATGAATCCCCCCGCCCCGAAAACGGCGATGGGGCCGGCTAAACTGTCGATATGTTCGTCCAAGCGCCCGACACTAGCATAGCGGCCAGCCATCGCAAAAAAAAACAAAAGCCCGGGGATTGCCCTGGGCTTTCGTCGATAGAATCAAATTGGCGACGGTAAAGTGCTTATTCTTCGGGCGCTTGAATCGAGTCGTAGTCGACTTTGGAAACGAACTTGGTGACCGTGCGGCCCTCGTACGTTCCCTTCAACGCATAACGAATCTGAAGAGTGCCGTCTTTGTTCGTCTTGCTGATCTTGATCCGCTTCACGGCGCTGACGGGGACTTGAACCTTGGCGCGGGTTTTCACGTCGTAAAAGGTGATTTCCATGAACACTCCGATGTTGTGATGCGTTAACCTAAACTAATTCTAAACGAACTAGGCGCCGAGGTCCACAGTCCGAATCGGAATCCCACAACCTTCCAACGCGTTAAGTGGTTCCTCCGAAACGATGACGATCGCTTCGGGCCGCTTTTCGAGCAGGTGAATCGCGAGCGACTGCCCCAGATCGCGGGCCACTTTGCCGTCCAGATCGAGGAATGGCTCGTCCAAAATCAAAAGGCGCGGCTGCCGGAGAAGCCCCATGGTAACCAGTAGGCGGCGGCGCAGCTCGATGGTGGCGTCGTTCCACGTCATCCCCAGATACGCCTTGTCGATGAGGCCCAGCACGTAGCTACTCTCGGCCGTTTCGCGGTTGCCGACCTCCCGCTCGATTAGGTCGAGGAACGTGACGCGGGAAAAAATAGGCAACCTTCCCGGCTCAGGCACGAAGCAGATCTCTTCCGGCTCGACGAGCCATTCGATGTCGCCGTCGCTGGCAATTTGCGTTCCGCCCAACAGCCGCAGCAGAGTGGTCTTGCCGGAGCCGCGCGGCCCCTTCACCCAAAGAATCTCTCCCGAGGCCAAAGAAAAGCTCACGTTCTGGAAGAGGTTTCGTCCCAATGACGACTGAACGGATAGGGCGCGGGCCGTGAGAAGTGAGGACTCCGTGACGGCTGGGGTTTGCACTCCTATTATTAAACTACTAGAAAGGCGTCGTGACACAGCAAAAAATGGATCAGGCAGCGGAATGGGTCAAAAAAGTGGGGGTCCAGTACCCCGTCATCTGCGGGGCAATGTACCCGTGTAGCAACCCGGAGCTAGTCGCCGCCGTTTCGGGCGCCGGTGGCTTGGGCATCGTGCAGCCGCTATCGCTGGTCTACGTATACCGGCAGGACCTGCGCAAAAGCCTGAAGCAGATCCGGGAGCTGTCGGGCGGCAAGCCTTACGGTTTCAACGCCCTTATCGAGGCGTCGTCGAAGATCTACATGGATCGGATGAAGGCGTGGGTCGACATTGCACTGGAAGAAGGCTGCCGCTTCTTCGTGACCGCGCTGGGCAATCCCAAGTGGGTCGTCGACAAGGTGAAGGCGGTAGACGGGCTCGTGTTCCACGACGTCACCGAGCGAAAGTGGGCGGAGAAGGCCCTGGCCGCGGGAGTCGATGGCCTGATTTGCGTGAATCGCCGGGCGGGCGGCCACGCCGGCAGCAAGTCGCCCGAAGAGCTTTATCGCGAGCTCGAGTCGCTCAAGGTGCCGCTCGTGGCCGCCGGTGGCGTGGGCGACGCCAAGCAGTTCAATGAAATGCTTCGCATGGGTTATTCGGCCGTGCAGATGGGCACCCGGTTCATCGCGACCACCGAGTCCAAAGCCCACGATGACTATAAGAAAGCGATTCTCGATGCTGGCGAAGACGACGTGGTGTTGACCGAGCGCTTGACCGGCGTGCCGGTGGCCGTCATCAACTCCCCTACCGTTAAGAAGTTCGGAACCAAGGCCGGCCCGATTGCCAAGTGGCTGCTCAAGCACCCCAAGGCGAAGCACTGGATGCGGCTCTACTACTCATTGAAGTCGTTCCGCACGCTGAAGCACTCGTCGCTCAAGGGGGTCGGTTACCTCGACTTTTGGCAGGCCGGCAAGAGCGTGGCGACCATCCACGATCTTCCCTCCGCCAAGCAGATTGTGGAGCAGTTCGGCAAGGAATGGCTTTCCACCCGACGTTAGCCCCCTCGCGTTTTTTGTTGGTGTTTCGCTAAACCCCCGGAATAATACGTTGATTGACCGGCAATGGGTGCCGTACGCCGTTCTGGTTTGACAGACGCTACCCCGCATCACTATCAACACCCCTTACTCTCTGAGGTCGGCCATCCCAGATCCAGGAAACAAGAAACAACCCAATTCTCCCATGGGCAGGCTCCCCCGCTCGATGTGGAATAAGATCTGGCACGGCATCTTAGGCAAGGCCCGCGATCCGCATGACCCCGAACTGGGGCATAAGCTATCGCTCGTCGCTTTTTTGGCGTGGGTTGGCTTGGGCGTGGACGGGCTTTCATCGTCCGCTTACGGTCCCGAAGAGGCGTTCCGCGCCCTGGGTGAACATTCTTACTTGGCCATTGGCCTGGTCTTCGCCACCGGCATCACCGTATCGATCATCTCTTTCGCTTACAGCAAGCTCATCGAACACTTTCCTCAGGGCGGCGGCGGCTATTACGTAGCTAGCCAGTTTCTCGGGCGTTCGGCCGGCGTCGTGTCGGGTAGTGCTCTACTAGTCGACTACTCCCTCACCATTACCGTTTCGATCGCGGGTGGCGGCGATGCCTTGTTCAGCTTACTGCCGCTCGAGTACCAGATGTACAAAGTGCCGGCCGAGCTGGCGGCGATCGTGTTTCTCTCCTTCTTGAACCTGCGGGGTCTGAAGGAATCGGTGCAGTTCCTGGTCCCCTTCTTCATGCTTTTTATCGTTACCCACATCATATTGATCGTGGGCGGCATCGGTCTTCACATCGCTGACTTTGCGCCGCTGATAGAGCGCACTCAGGAGGGCTTCGCGCGCGGCCATTCGCAGCTGGGAGCCTGGGGTCTGTTCGTACTTTTCCTCCACGCCTATTCCATGGGTGGCGGTACCTACACCGGTATTGAATCCGTTTCTAACGGGCTGCCGACGCTGCGCGAGCCCCGGGTCGCCACCGGCAAGCGCACGATGCTTTACCTAGCGGTCTCGCTGTCGCTCACCGCCGGTGGCCTGCTCATCAACTACATGCTTTACGACGTGAAGCCCGTGGCGGGTCAAACCCTGAACGCGGTACTGGCGCGGGCCTTTGCCGGCGGCTTCTCGCTCGGCGGGTTCGCGGTTGGCGAATGGTTCGTCTACATCCTGGTTTTGTCGGAGGCCTTCTTGCTATTGATGGCCGCCCAAACCGGCTTCATCGACGGCCCGCGGGTCATGGCTAACATGGCGGTCGACTCTTGGTTACCGCGGCGGTTCTCGTCTTTGACGGACCGGCTCACCATGCACAACGGCATCATCCTGATGGGCGGCGCCGCGTTCACGCTGTTACTCGCTACCCAGGGCCACATCGGCATTCTGGTGGTCATGTATTCGATCAACGTGTTCGTGACCTTTTCGCTCTCGATGGCGGGCATGCTGAAGCACACGGTTAGCACGCGCGCCGATCACGCGGATTGGAAGAAGAACCTGCTCATCTACAGTGTCGGGTTTTGTCTTTGCTTCTTCATCCTCATCATCATGATTGTAGAGAAGTTCGGGCAAGGCGCCTGGCTGACGTTGATTATCACGGGCTCCTGCGTGGGGATCTGCGTGCTCATTCGCAATCACTACCGATTCATTGCTCAGCGGATCAAGCACATCGAATCACGCATTCTGCAGGTGGTAGCCCCGGTTGCTCATGCCCAACACCCGCGCCCGGTCGCCGAGTTTGATCCCACGAAGCCTACCGCCGTGATTTTGGTGGGTGGCTATAGCCGCCTGGGCCGCCGGAGTCTTCTGGCCGTTCTACGCTTTTTCCCGAACACGTTTCACAACGTAGTGTTTCTCTCGGTTGGCGTGATCAACTCCGAATTCTTCAAGCGGGGCGAAGTCGATTCACTCGAACGGCGCACGGAAGAGTCGCTGAAGAGCTACGTGGCCATCGCGAACCGTTTGGGACTACCCGCCCGTTATGCCTTTCGCTCGGGCACCGACGTGGTGTTCGAGGCTTCGGAGCTATGCGTAGAGTTGTCGCGCCAGTACCCGCACGCCATCTTCTTTGCCGGCGAGCTCGTGTTCGAGAAACCATCGTGGTTCGACAAGATTCTGCACAACGAAACGGCCTACGCGATTCAGCGTCAGATCCGTTTCGCCGGACTCGCGATGGTTATCTTGCCGCTCGTACTACACGATGCGGGTGAGCTATCCGAGTCCGAAGAAACCTCATTAAGCGAAGCGGAATCGTAATGGCTAAGGAAGTACCTCCGGCAGAGCTAGCCCCCCGCCCACCCGCGGGCCATTCCGTGAAACACTACATCGCCGCCGAGTCCATCTACGTGGCCGAGGTGCTGGCTAAGCACTTTAATTTGGACGATGAAGCCATCACCCGGCTCTTTTACTTCGGCGCGATCTATCAAGATAAAAAGCGAATTCTCGAAGACCGGGTATTGCCCAAAGGCGGCTACCTGAGGATTCACCTGAATCCCAAAAGGTTTCCGGTGGAAGACATCAACTGGAAAGAACGGGTCGTGGTCGACCATCCGGAGTTCATCATCGTGGACAAGCCGGCGGGATTTCCCACCATTCCCACCGTCGATAACCGGATTGAAAACGTGTTGCAGCAGATGCGCGATGCCCTGTGGACCGAGCTGCTCGTCACCCAGCGCATCGACGTGCCCGTAGGCGGCATCGTCGTGTTCGCCAAAACACCGCGCTTTCAGAATTGGTTCAATCGCGCGCTGATGGAGCACAAGGTCGAGAAGTGGTACCGCGCACTCACCGAAAAGCCCATGACGTCAGGCCGCAAGGTTCACTACATGGAGCCGTCGGAACGGGCGCCCAAAGTGGTGGGCGATGAAGAGAAGCCCGGCTGGTTGAAATGCGAGCTTACGATCAACACCTGCAGCAAGGCGTTCGATCCGGACAAGCCGGACTTAAAACCCGAGGACAAGCGGTACGATATTTTGCTGCAGCTTCACACGGGTCGAACCCATCAGATCCGGGCGCAGCTTGCGCACCTGGGGAACCCCATCATCGCCGATCGCATGTACGGATCAAAGGTGCCCCTACCGCTCGTGGAAAAATCACACGAGCGAATCGGGCTGGCCTGCGTGCGCATCAAGTTCAAAAAAGGGGAACCCTTCGAAAAAGAGCTCGAGCCCTACTGGCGCCGAGAAAGCTGACCCGTCCGCCCGGGGAATACGGGTAGAATAGTTCGATGCGGGTAGCTTTACTCATTTTGGCGTTCGGGGCCAGCCAGGTCATCCACGCCCTGCCCGAGCACTCCTGCAAAGTTTTGATCAAGGGGCTGGTCGACCATTTGATGATCGAGGAGACCTACGGCCCGGCGATTCCGCTCGGCGATGGGGCCCTGAAACCCGTTCCGCGCCACATTCACCCTAAACGAAAGTACGACACACACGACAATCTCGTGAAGTTCGGCGATACGCCGTTTTACGATCCCAATGCCGTGTACATCGGGATCGCGAGCAACCCCAAAGAAGGCAGTTTCCATTTTTACCTGATCTCGGGAAACGTGCGGCTCGACGGCGGCGAACTATCCGAAACGAAACTCCACGAAGTGAAATCGGGCAAGCCGCCCCTGGCGAGCGACGGAGTTCTGTTCAAGATCCCCGTGGGCGAAGAAAAACGTAAGGCGATAGTAGAGGCCATCAAAAAACAGAAGGGCGAGTTCGTCGTGAACTGTGCGATTCCGGTGATGAAGGTATTGAACGACAATGGGGTGGAGATTGACGCCATCAACCCCGCCGGCAATCCTTCGGGGCTGATGGTCGCCACCAATCTCATATTCGGTCAGGTGAAAGTCGGCGGCAAACGCGCCGACGTGGAAGTGATGGCTACCTCCGAGAAGGTCTTCAACAACATTGCCCTAGTCGCCGAACGCATCGAGGAGATCGTTGAACGGCGGGAGAAGCCAACGCCGAAGAAGTGATGGCAAAAGTGACGGCGCACCTTTTGCCGCTAGCGGATGTAGATGGGGGGAAAGAGGCGAGCCGACAATCCCAACTCGGCCGCGGTTTCGACAACCCAGCTACCCGAGCTATTCTCCAAGTAGCGCAAGCGCGTAAGCGTTCCGCCAACCTCTTCCAAGAACGCAACGTGCAGGTGCGACGCATCCGCCCCTACGATTCCCACGTCGAGCGTATTGTTACTTGGCGGATTGTCATAGATCAAAAGTGGAGTCGCAAAGGTACTGGCCGCCTCGGACGCGCTTAGGTAACTCACCCCGCCCGCGTGGGCCATCACGATGTGCCTCACGCCGTCTACGATCGTCATGTCTACGTCATTCAACAGGCCGGCGTTGCTCCAGACTATGGAAGAGACCCATGGACCAGATCGGTTCGTGGCGATTCCCACCGCGTCGGGCCCGCAAAGAAACACTACGTGCCCGGCCCCGACCGAATCAAAGCTGACTGCGGGGGAAGCTGCCCCGTTTCCTACTAGGCAGTTTTGCGCACCGGCGGAATCAAATTCCGCATGGCTCCCCCAACCCAAGCCCGAAGTACCCTGATTGACGACGAGGTACCCGACCAAATCAAACCTGACCGCGGCGGTGAGCAAACGGTTGAACGGGCCAGAGGTCACAGAAAAGTGTCGGTACTCGGGCTCCGCCGGAAATGCCGAGGTACCCTGGTTCCAGGTCGTACCGTTCGATGAAAAGTAGTTAACGATCATTTCGTCGCCGGCGCTGTCGCGGGCCCCCATTACGTGACGGATTCCATCGCTCGTGACGGTGGTCGCCACGTTATAGTTACTCGACACCTGCGCGGCCCCCGCAATGGACTGATACGCGGGGGTAAAGAGAGACATCCCAATTCCCACGCCCAAAATTCCCTGCGCCACCAGCAGATTACCGCTGCCTTCGACGAACAAGCTGGTGTTCACGGGCGGACCGCCGCCCGTAGTCACCGGATTGGCACTCCAAGCGCCGTTCTCCCGGTCGTAAACCACTGGCGATCCACTATCGGCCACCAGGGCGTACAGCGTGCCCGTTTGCGGAACGCAGACCAGGTTGCGGTTCGCCGAGGAGGCCGGCTCGTAAGTGGCGTCCAACTTTATACTTTCCCCTCCCGCGACGGAGACGGTCTTCTGCGCCAATACGTAAGTTTCAACGAGCGGGGCGGCCGAATACATCGCCCCTACGGAAGTCACGCCGGGAGTTGCCGGGCCACCAAATCCAAAGAACGTGATTCGATACTGTCCGGGAACCAAGGACAGCGAAACCCCTTGCTTGAGCTGAGCGTACGAATAGGGAAACAGAACCTGACCGTCTAGATTGAGACATCCCAGTGAACGGCCACCCACGCTCGCCGCCGTCAAACTATTGGATAGGGTGCCCCCCGAAACGGCCAAGGCGTAGTGGTTCATGCCGGCGATCGGCGGGCCATCACGCCGCAGCTCAATGCGCAGCGGCACTTTCGTGAGCGGCGACAGCGAACAGCCGACGGGCAAGCCGACAACGAACATCAGAATGAAAAATGTCGAAAAGGTTCGTCGCACGCTGGACCATGATACCAAAACTACTGCAGAAACTTGCTGCGTTCCTCTTTCGTCGGTAACCGGCAAGTTTCTTTCTTGCCGAACCACTTGTAGCGGTTCTTCGCTACCCAGAGGTACGCGCTGTCGCGGATGAATTTTGGCAAGAGGAGGAAGATCACCGTCCAGCGCAGGATGCCGCCCAGTTTCGATAGAATGAGAATCACCGCCGTCGACTTGTCGTGGGTTCCCTTTTCATCCGTGAGCACGACCGATCCGGGAGGCAGCTCCCCTTGGGCCGCTTTGTCGCCAAGGGTTTTCTGCGCGTACTCGCTCTGTAGCGCACTTACCCGGAAGACGCCGTTGGCATCCTCGATAAAAAGCCAATCGATGAAGTGGTTGCAGAGGCCGCATACGCCATCGAAAAAAACTACCGGCGGCTTTGCGGTAAAGGTCGGGTGAATCCAACGGGCGTCGATGACGAGAAATGCCAGAATCCCGAGCTGGCAAAGAAAACCCGTTTCGTAGACGGGCACCACGCTGCCCGTTTTATAGATGGTGTAGGCCGCGTACCAACCGCCGCCGAAGAAGAATAGCTCGGCCAGCGTCATCCAAGCCGGCGCCACGCCCCAGCTCTCGCGGCGAGGCGTCTTCAAGGCAAAAGCCTCGCCCTCAGGAATCACCACGAGCAGAAACGTCATGACGATTCCCAATGCCATGGAGGACCAGGCGGGACCGTCCATCATCGCCGCGGTGACGATCCAGGGCGCGAGCATCAGCGAGGCGAAAACCCTTCGCTTCCACCCCAGCATCAGGGCCAAGCCTAATCCGACCCCGGCCACGCGCACCACAGGATGCGGAGGCAGCTCCCCTCCTCCACCGAAGGTCACTACGAAGTAAAGTCCCGCCAGAAAACGAAAGATCGCAAACTGCGTGGGGGAACCGCGCCGGGGGGTCACGTCGGCCATTTACCGTTTCTCCCTTACGACCACTCGAGCACGATCTTTCCGGTCTTGCCCGACTTCACCGCGGCGAACGCCTCGGGAAACGCTTCGGCCTTGAACTTGTGGGTGATGACCGGGCTCACGTCCAAACCACAGCGCAGAAGTGCGGTCATCTTGTACCAGGTCTCGTACATCTCGCGGCCGTAGATCCCTTTGAGCACCAAGCCTTTGAAAATCACCTGACTCATGTCGAGCGACACGGGCTCGGGAAAGATACCGAGGTTGGCTACCTTGCCGCCGTGATTCATGCTTTCGATGAGCGAGCGGAACGCGTGGGCGTTACCCGACATCTCGAGCCCTACGTCGAAGCCTTCCTTCATCCCTAGCTCTTTCATGACGTCCGGCATTTTTTCGGTCGCCGCATTCACCGCCCGGGTGGCCCCCATCTTCTTGGCGAGCTCGAGCCTAACGGGATTGATGTCGGAGATGACGACGAAGCGCGCCCCCGCCTGCTTGGCGATCGGAATCGCCATGAGGCCGATGGGGCCCGCGCCGGTGATCAAAACGTCTTCGCCGACCAGGTCGAACGACAAGGTGGTGTGCACGGCATTACCGAGCGGATCGAAGATCGCCGCAACGTCGTCGGAAACGCCGTCGGGTACTTTGAACGCGTTCTCCGCCGGAATCGCTACGTACTCGGCAAAGCAGCCGGGCCGGTTAACTCCCACGCCAACGGTGTTGCGGCACAAATGCCGCTTCCCCGCGCGACAGTTGCGGCAATGGCCGCAGGTGAGGTGCCCTTCACCGGACACGCGATCGCCAGGCTGGTAGCCGCGCACGGCACTACCGACCTTCTCAATCACGCCGACGAACTCGTGGCCCACCACCATCGGCACCGGAATCGTCTTCTGCGCCCATGGGTCCCAGTCGTGAATATGAAGATCCGTTCCGCACACCGCGGTCTTCTTCACTTTGATCAAAACGTCGTTCGGGCCAATCTCGGGGACGGGAACGTCCTTTAGCCACAGCCCCTGCTCGCGCTTTTCTTTGACCAGTGCCTTCATTGGATCACCCCCAGCCGTTTACCGCTCGCCTTGAAGGCCGCGATCACCCGATCGACGTCCGCGCGCGAATGGGCCGCCGACATCTGCGTGCGAATTCGCGCCTTGCCTTCGGGCACCACGGGATATGAAAAACCGATGACGTAAATGCCATCCTTCAAAAGATCGTCGGCCATCGACGCCGCCAGCTTCGCATCGCCCAGCATCACCGGCACGATGGGATGGATGCCGGGAACGATCGTAAAGCCCAGCTTCGTCATCTCCGCGCGGAAGTAAGCAGCATTGTCCCAAAGCTGCTTTCGTAGCGAAGCGTCCTTCTCGACGAGGTCCAACGCCTTGAGCGACGCGTGCGCAATCATCGGGGCCAGCGAGTTGGAAAAGAGATACGGCCGCGACCGCTGCCGCAAGTACTCCACAATCTCTTTCTTGCCGGAGATGTAGCCTCCCGATGCGCCACCGAGAGCTTTGCCTAGCGTGCCCGAGAGAATCTCGAACTTGCCGTGCAAATCAAAATGCTCCGGCGTGCCCCGGCCACTTTTCCCACAAAAACCCACCGCGTGCGAGTCGTCGACCATCACCATCGCGTCGTACTTGTCGGCAAGCCGGCGGATCTCGGTAAGGTTGGCGAGCGTGCCGTCCATGGAGAACACGCCGTCGGTAACGACGAGCCGGAACCGGGCCTCCTTGGCCGCCACGAGCTGCTTTTCCAAATCCGCCATGTCGTTGTTGGCGTAGCGGTAGCGGGCGGCTTTGCAGAGGCGGATGCCGTCGATGATGCTGGCGTGGTTCAACGCATCGCTAATCACGGCGTCTTTGTCCGAAAGAATCGCTTCGAAGATGCCGCCGTTTGCATCGAAGCACGAGCTGTAGAGAATCGTGTCTTCGGTGCCTAAAAATGCCGAAAGCCGGCGTTCCAAATCGCGATGCACCGTTTGGGTGCCGCAGATGAACCGCACACTCGACAGGCCAAAGCCCCATTCCTTCAATCCCGTTTGGGCGGCTTCGATCAACGCGGGATGGTTACTCAACCCCAGGTAGTTGTTGGCGCAAAAGTTGAGTACGTGTTTCCCACCGCTTTCGATCTCGGCCCCTTGGGGCGAAGCGATTTCACGTTCCTTTTTATAGAGCCCCTTCTCGCGAATGGCCTCCAGCTCGGTTCTCAAGTGCTTAAGTAATTCATTACTCATAACAAAGTCTTACCATAGCCACCCCCCATCCAAGAAGGTTATGATGACTACCTCTATGACCTTAGAAACCATCGGGCTTTTCTTGTCTGGTCTGCTGGCCGGATCGGTCGACGCCATCGCCGGCGGAGGTGGGCTCATCACCCTGCCCGCGCTGATCTTAGTGCTGGGCCACGGCGTTCCCGCGATTGCGACCAACAAGATGGCCGGCGTGGCGGCCGCGCTGACGGCGTTTTTGGTCTACCGGTCGAAGGGTCATTTCGACTGGCGCCGCAGCATCGCGTTTGCCCTGTGGGTGGGGTTTGGATCGCTGGTCGGCAGCCGTTTGGCCACCTGGTTTCCCCGTAGCGTATTCTTCTACATCCTGTGGGCCACCTGTCCGCTTTTGCTCTACGTGGTGCTGAAGAAAGATCTTTGGATGGAACGGCAGCCGGAGCCGCCATCCGACGAGCTGCAGGAAAAGAAACGCACTCGGGACTACTTCAGCTCGCCGCTCATCGTGTGCGGCATTCTGTCGGGCGTTTACGATGGTTTCTGGGGCCCCGGGGGCGGCACGCTGATGTTCCTGTCGCTGTACTTCGTGGCGAAGCAGCCGTTGCTCAGCGCCATCACCATGGGCCGTTTTGCCAATCTCGTGTCGGCCGGCACCGCGCTCACGAGCTTCGGCGTGCAGGGCTACGTGCAGTGGACCGTCGGCTGGCCACTCGCGCTAGGAATTGCGTGTGGCGCCTTCTTCGGCGCGCATCAGGCGACGCGGCAGGGGCATAAGATCGTCCGCCCGGTGCTGACGGTGGCGGTGCTGTTGCTCTTGATTCGCCTGGCCTGGGAGCAATTCCGTTAGCGGTGAATCGGGAAGCTGCCGGTCGCAAAGCTCCATACGCCCGAGAAGTCCCAGCCCGTGAATGAGCCCGACGATTGCATCTGCGTCGACGTTAACGCCGAGCCTCCGCTCGACGCCACCATGCCGCTCGTTTCGCTGTTCCAGTAAGAGCTGGTAACGGTACCCGTATTGAGTCCGCCAAAGCCGCCCAGGTTCGAACCCGAGCCGCCTACCGCGCCCGTGGAATAGTTGTTCACGAGGGTGGCTTCGTTCTGGCCGAAGAAGCCGCCAATTTTCCAATACCCCTGCGCCGAAGCCGTGGAGTAGCTGTCGGAGATCGTGCCGGCGAAATTGTCGCCGACAAAGCCACCGACGATGCCCACCGCACCCACCGTGTTTACGCCGACTACCGAGCCCAAGCTATAGCTGCGGCTGATCGTGCCGCGGTTCAAGCCTACGAAGCCGCCGAGATTATCGATGCCCTGAAGGGAAACGTTGGCCGAGCTTCGCGAAATCGTGCCATCGTTACGGCCGACGAGGCCGCCCGACAGGTTGCCCGTGACCAGCGAGCCGGTGACGTGACAGTTGGTCACGATGCCGCCCGCCTGATTCCACGACAACAGAATCGCGCCGTAGAAGCTACCGTTCACGGCGGCGTTGAGGACGGTCAAATTTTTGATGGTGCCCGACGAGCTCTGGAAGAGCGCCGCCCCTTCGAGGTCCGACACGCTATGGTCGTTTCCGTCGAAGGTTCCGGTAAATCCCGAAATGGCGATGAGGCCAACGCCCGAAAGGTCGAGGTCCTTCACGAGTACGAAGTGATCGGCGCTGAACTCCGGATCCGAAACATTCAATAGCTGGGCGTTGCTGCAAACCAGGTACGGACTCGTCAACGTGCCGTCGCCGCCGCCGAACGGAATGCCCAGCAGATTGCAGTTACCTTCATATAACGTCTGCGTTCCCGCTTCGCCGCCCGCCGCGCCCGTGCCGCCAACTTTGGGGCTGGCGCTCTGCCCGCAACCCTGAAGAAAGATGGCCACGGATATGAGAAACGTGATGACGAGCCCGCGCATGAAAGTTCTCCTGAAAAGGATCTCTTAGCCTCTAGTTTCTCACTAGACGGTGTCGAGACCGTGAGCAGGATGAGGAGCCTTTTTCACACTTGTTGGCGAACTCCGTTATTTTCCGAAGATTCCCTTGAGCGCCTTGTTCAGCTCCTGCTTCACCGCCGGGGCCGCCTTCTGAACCTCGTTCTGAATGGCCTTCTGGGCCTCCGCTTTCACCTTGGATTCCAAGGCTTTACCGACGTTATTCAGGGCGACCTTCGCTAGCGCCTCGGGCACGGCGCCGTAGTTCACCTGCGGGTTGAAGCAGGTGCCGCCCACCTTGATGGGAAGCCGCAAGGGGTTGGCGCCATCGGCCAGCAGCGGGCTGACCCGCACGCCATTCGATTCCACCGAAATGTCCCGGGCCTTGGTCAGGTTGTAGGTGTCGATGAGCTCCCAGTTCGCGTTTAGGGAATAGTCGAGCATGCCGACCTCGGTGTTGCCGTTGATGTCGATGCCCTTGTTGGGCTGCGACTTGGCCACGAAGTTGGGGGCGGAAAACTTTCCGTTGGCGATGGAAAAGTCGCTGCTCACGTACTCGTACCGGGTGTCGGCCTTGATCTGGGGAATCGTCTGCCCCTTCAAACCCGGAACCTTGGAGCTGATGTCGTTAATCGCTTTGGCGATGGCTTCGGAGGCAACCTTCGCCACGTCGAAGGTGGTGAAGGCGGCGTTGTCGATCTTCATGTTGCCCTTCGCCACCAGATTGCGTTTAGCGGGATCGGGATTGAAGCTGGCGCCGTTGCCTTCCAGGGAAAAATTGGCGCGGCCCAAGACCGTGTTCTTGAAAAGCGCGAACTGGGACTCGACCGCCTTTTGCAGCTCGAGCCCGGTCACGTTCGCCTTCACACGGTAGGTCGGCGTTTTGGGTTTCAGCGCCGCATTCATCGAAGCGCTGATGGCCCCGTCGAATACGTTCATCTTGAACGAGTCGAGCGCCAAGTTCAGATCGCGCATCGACATCGCGGCGGTCATGTCGCTCATCCTGGCCCCCTTCACCTTAATAAAGGCGAAGTTGGCACTCGCGTTGAGAACGGCCGCGAGCATGACATCATTCTTGCGCA
>JBGSST010000279.1:0-6813 GCA_041736915.1 Bdellovibrionota bacterium | reverse complement strand
GGTGAAATCGATTCCGATGACCGGCTGTACGATGAAGGTGAACGTGGCGCTGAGCGAGCTGCCTAATTTCAAATGTCGCCCCGGCACCAACGAGCCGCACCACCTGGCGCAGGTGAATACTCCGCTCACCAAAGCGGAGTGGCGCGAAAGTTTCGAGGCGATGGAACGCGGCGAGGTCGCAACGCGGCTTTGGACCGAACTCTACTTTCACACGGCCTACGACACTTCGGTTTCGCGCGACGGTATCCACACGATGTCCGTGTTCGCGCAGTACGTCCCTTACGAATTCAAACACGGCACGTGGGACACGCGCCGGGAAGAGGTCGCCGATATCGCGCTGGCCGCGCTCGCGCGCTTCACGACCAACATTCCCGAAGCGGTCACCCATCGGGTCATCATGGGGCCGCCGGACATCGAGAAGAAAGTGGGGCTACACGGAGGCCACATCTTCCAGGGCGAGATCTTGCCGGAGTATTTGTGGCACAACCGACTAGCGCCGAAGACGCCCATGGACGGCGTGTTTTTGTGCGGCGCGGGAATCCATCCCGGCGGCAGCGTGATAGGCGTGAATGGCCGTAACGCGGCGATGGAAGTGCTGAAAGAGATTTGATCGAGTTGAGGGGGACCAAATGGAAACGCAAACACACGCGAACGGCGTAAAGACCACATTGCCCGCAAAGTACTACCGCGATGAAGCCCACTTCAAACGCGAGACCGAACATTTTTTTGGCCAGCGCTGGGTTTGTGTCGGCCGCACCGACGAGGTCCCCGAGGTGGGCGACTACGTCCGCAAGGAGCTACTGGGTGAAAGCCTCATCGTGGTGCGCGGTAAGGACCAGACCATTCGCACCTTCTACAACTCGTGCCGCCATCGCGGCACCCAGCTGTGCCAGGACGAAAAAGGAAAGTTCAAAGGCAGTATCCAGTGCCCCTACCATGCGTGGACCTACAACCTCGAAGGCCGCCTCACCGGCGCCCCGCACATGAACGAAACGCCTGGTTTCCGGCAAGAGGACTGGCCGTTGCACGAAGCCCCCACCGCAGTGTGGGAGGGTAACCTTTTTGTTTTCTTAGGCTCCGCCGGCGCCAGCAAAGCCGCGCCGCCGTCCCTCATTAAGCAGCTGGGCCCCATGGCGACCAAGTTCGATAACTGGCGAATGGGTGACCTGCGCCTGGGTAAGCGGATCGTTTACGATATCGCCGCCAACTGGAAGCTCATCATTCAAAACTACTCCGAGTGCCTGCACTGCCCGGTGGTTCATCCGGCGCTGGCCAAGCTGTCGCCCTATTTGAGCGGCAACAACGACCCGGTGGAGGAAAGCATGCTGGGCGGCCGCATGTCCCTGCACGAGGGGATTAAGACCATGACGATGTCGGGGGCGACCACCCGCGAGTACCTGCCGGGGCTCAACGAAGAGCAGCGCCGCCACGTTTACTACTACGCCCTGCTGCCGAACCTATTGCTTTCCACCCACCCGGACTACGTGGTGACCTATACGATCTGGCCACTGGCATTCAATAAAACGCGGGTGATCTGCGAGTTCCACTTCCAACCCGACGAGATGAAACGCCCCGGCTTCACCGCCGAAGACGCCGCCGAGTTCTGGGACCTCACCAACCGGCAAGACTGGGAAGTTTCGGAATGGTCACAAAAAGGCTTCGAATCCCGGGCCTATACCCCGGGACCCTATTCGCACCGCGAGGGGCTACTGCACGACCTCGACAAGATCGTCGTCGCCGAGCTCGGCTAAATCATTTGTGCGTTTTGCGTTCGAAGAGTCCGTCGAGCTTCGGGGCGTTCTTGGACGCCTTGCCATCCGCGCAGTTCTTGGCGGCGGTGCAGAACTCGTTCGAGTCGAGCAACTTCTCCAGCTTCGCCTGCACGAAATAGCCGGTAGCCGTGGAGTCCATCGTCGCCTGCAGCGCCTGGAGGCGAAGCCGTTCATTGTCCACCTGACGGGCCAAGTCCCGGAAATCGGCGAACTGGTTCGACTGGCGTAGCGCCTCGGCCACCTGCTCGATCGAAGCTTTGTCCTTCTTCACCTCGCGAATGGCGGACCTACCGAGCGCGCCGAGATACTTGCCCACGAAGTCTTGGGTCTTTTCACCCATCCCCGCCACCTTGGCCATCTCCTCACTCACCTTCTGGAATTTATCCATGACCCCCTTTACCTCTTTGCCGCCGTTGGCCTCGGCGAGCCGCCTCAGCTCTTGCACGTTTTTCATGAGCGACTTCAAGGCCTCGCGCTCGTTCTCGGCCATCTTCTTGAACTCGTCCTTCCGCTCGAGAAGGGTTTGGGGGACCCCGTCCGACCCGGCGGCCAGCCCCGAGAAAGGGCTTTTCTGGGTGAACTCATGCCCGAGCAGCTCGTCCACCATGCCCGCATACTTATTCAGACCGACGTCCATGCGCTCGACGTACTCCATCATGAGCTTCGGCTGGGGCTGGTAGATCTCCCGCAATCTCTCCGAATGCCGACGCAGCAGTTCCGGGTCGATCTTCTGAATGGTGCTGTAATTCCCATTCGGAAGCTTACCCTTCGTGTCTTCCGGCACTTCGGCGTTGGCCATGAGGGTGAAAGTGAGTCCGAAAAGCAAAGCACCACGAAGTCGCTTCATATGAGATCTCCTATTGGTTTGCTGAAATTGTACCTCACCCGTACGGCTCCATTGACTCGCAGCAGCAAACCCGGCAAGACTCCTTCAAACCTTGGAGGACTCATGAAGTTTGTTATCTCGCTCGCCCTAGTGGTGAGTACCGCCGTTACCGCGGCCCCCGCCCTGCATCCGCAGGAAAAGCTCGAAGCCAACGAAGCCAAGAACATCGCCAAGATCACGGCGATCATCTCGGCGGGCGTGAAGGCCCAGCATAAGGCGGCCAAAGATGGCGTAGCCACCCGCGATGCCCACGCCAAACACCACGGCTGCGTGAACGCCACGTTTACCGTTTTGGACAAGCTGCCGGCGGCTTACGCGGTCGGATTGTTCGACAAGGCGAAGTCGTACGAAGCGATCATTCGCTATTCGAACGGCATGGGAAAAGTTCAGGACGATCGCGAAGGCGATGCCCGCGGCATGGCGGTTAAGGTTTTGGGCGTTCCCGGCGACAAAATTCTCGAAGACGAGAAGAACGAAAAGACCCAAGACTTCCTGATGATCAACCATCCGGTGTTCTTCGTGAAGAACGTAGCGGACTACGTGCAGTTCAGCGAGGCCCTCGGCAGCGGCAGCCCCTTGAGCTTTTTCCTGAGCTGGAATCCGTTCAAATGGCACATCAAGGAGATGCGCATTGCGCAGGCCATTCGCGGTAACGTGGTGACCAACCCGCTCGCGGCCCGTTACTTCTCCATGACCCCGGTGCTCATGGGAAATACCCCGGCCAAGTACTCGGCCACGCCGTGCAAAGGCCAGAAGTACGCCAAGGTCGCTCCGCAAGACAACCAGCTTCGCGCCGCCATGAAAGAAGACCTGCGCCCCGACCTCGATGACACCAAGAAGGTTTGCTTCGAATTCGGCGTGCAGCTGCAGAACGATCCGCGCAACATGCCGGTGGAAGACCCGCGCATCGAGTGGAACGAGAAGAAGTCGAAGTACTTCCCGGTCGCCAAAATCGAAATCGGCCGCCAGGAGTTTACGACCAAAGCCCAGCTCGACGCGTGCGAAAACCTTTCGTTCACCCCCTGGCACTCGCTGCCGGAGCACCGTCCGATTGGCGCTATTCAGCGCGCGCGGAAGAGCATCTACCAGACGATTTCGGCCCTGCGCCACGACCTGAACAAGGTTCCGCGCCGCGAGCCGTAACTGGTCGAGAAAATTTGCAATTATTCCGAAAAGGGAGAGGACGATGTCTTCTCCCTTTTTCATTTTAGCTGCCCTGCTGCTGGCCGCGCCGACGCACGCCATCGAAAGCTGGAATACCTTTGGCTCGACGTGGGAGCCGCCGGGAGAGCAGATGCTGATGCACCGGCTAACCAAGGTATTGCTGCACAACTCGAAGCTGTTCGTGAGGCCCCCCACCGAGCCGGTGGTGGCCGCCACGTGCGTGATTGCCCCTACTAGCTCCGACTTCGTGGACTTCATCGCGGCCGATAAGCCGGTGGCCCCCGGGGCCCGCGTAGCGAGCCTGCGGCTACGAAAGCCGGCGGCAACGCTGAAAGACGTTTTTCATCTCTTGCGGCAGACCCGCACGGGACGCGCGGTGCTGGCCAAATTCGATCCCAAGTTTGGTTTTGAAGTGAAGATTGAGCAGCAGTTCGACAAGTTCGAGCACGCCGTCGCCAAACGGGCGGCCGCGCTTTTCGATATCGACAAGCGTACGATCTACATCAACCGGCAGGAAGAGGTCGGCAACCTGGCCCCGATTCTTCTGCACGAGATCGTACACAGCCTCGATAAGGATTACCGACGCGCGGTCGAAAAAGAGAAAGAGCTGTGGGGCGAGTTCGATCGCGACTTAGAGAACCTGCTGCGGGCCGTGGCCTCGCGCCGAAATAAACCCGTGGAGTCGCTGGGCGACGACGATTTTCTGCCGGCCGAGCTCAACGATATCGTTCGCATGAAACTCGCGATGGAGCAGTTTCGCGATGTCCGCATCTACCGCGCCGAGCGCGTGGCCTACGATCTTTACTTCGAAACGCTGAAAGAGCTCGCGGCGCAGTACCCGGAGTATTACCTGAGCCCGGGCCGTAAGCTGGCTTCGCTCAAACCCTTCTCCGATCGCGACCTCACCCGGGTCGAGGGGCTC
The DNA here is from genome assembly GCA_041736915.1 of Bdellovibrionota bacterium. Lineage (GTDB taxonomy): Bacteria > Bdellovibrionota > FAC87 > UBA2466 > UBA2466 > JBGSST01. The sequence goes on along the minus strand of JBGSST010000279.1, from coordinate 2,069 downwards.
TCTCCGGTCACCATCCAGAAGTACCAAAAGGGTCTGTGTAAGGCGTTCAAATAACGCCGTCATTCCATTAACTTACGGCTCTACCCTTCACCCGTTCCGAGGTGTTGTGCTACCTTGCGGCCGCGCATGACTTTGGACCAAGCCATAGCCCTGATTCAGGGGGGCGAAATCGTCGCCATTCCGACCGAGACCGTTTACGGCCTCGCCGCCAACGCGCTCGACCCCAACGCCGTCGCCAAGATTTTCGCCAAAAAACAGCGCCCCACTTTTCACCCGCTGATTTTGCACGAGGCCTCCGCCGAGAAGGCTTTCTCCCACGTGAAGGACGTGCCCGAAGAGGCCCGCCAACTGGCGCGGATGTTTTGGCCGGGGCCGCTCACCCTGGTTTTGGAAAAGGCGGATCACGTGCCACTGATCGTGACCGGCGGAATGAGCACGTTGGGCATTCGGGTGCCGCGCCATCCGCTGACTTTAGAATTGATCGCGCGCGCCGGAGTGCCGGTGGCGGCCCCTAGCGCCAATGCGTTCGGTAAGGTGTCCCCCACCACGGCTGCGCACGTAGCGGAGAGCCTCGACGTGCCGGTACTCGACGGCGGCGCGTGCGGCGTGGGACTCGAATCGACGATCCTGGGCTGGACCGGAAACCATTTTCGCTTACTGCGACTGGGCGGTCTCTCCGTGGAAGCGATCGAACAGGTGGTGGGCGAAATCGAAAAACCGTCGCACCAGAAATCGATCGCGCCGGGCATGTTGAAGTCGCACTACCAGCCAACCACGCGCTTGAAGTTCCGCGAGCCAGGCCACCGCCCCACGGGTCCGGGAATCGGCTTACTCACGTTGTGCGGACGAGAGGCCGGCTTCGAGAAGATTGTGGAGTTGTCGCCCAGCGGAGATCTGGAAGAGGCGGCGGCGAAGTTTTTTGACGTATTACGTTCGCTCGATAAATCCGGGCTGCAAGAGATCTGGGCCGACCTCATGCCGGATAGCGGCCTGGGCCGCGCGATCAACGATCGCTTAACGCGCGCGGTCCACTAGTTAAGGCGGGAGGCGGATAAGCCGATACCGGAGGGATGATCCGTGCGCGCGTTTACCAAGCATGCCTTCTTTTTTGTTTGTTCGCGTCATCCTCGCTGGCCGTCGAAACGAATTGCTTCGGCGGCTTTGCCAGCCTCTCGCCCGTGGAGAAAGAAATGCTCACGGCGCGTACCTACCGGCAGTTACTTCACGACGTAGGGGCCGCGAAGCTGACGGCGGAAGTTGTGGACCGCATGATCAAAGGGGAGAACCCGTTCGACGTACCCGAAGGTAAAGAAGATCTAGACGGGCTTCGAAAGCAACTGCGATCGCTCCAGGAATTGCTCGCAAATAATCAGTGGGACTCGAAAGCCATGCGCGCCCTGCTTGTAGACGAGCTGAAAGCGTACCGCGTAGGCCAACGGAGGGCCGAAAAACGCCTGCGACGCATGGTTCACGGCGGTGAAGAGCACGACTTCGAGATCCCGTTAGAAGACTCGAACGCTACTCCGATCTTGTCGCCCGACGGGCAGTGGGTTGTCTCGTGGAAGCAACGCCTGGGACATCTCTCGGCCAAGCTCGTGGCCGTGAACGTGAACACGAAACAGCGGCACGAAAAGATCCTCTCCATGGACTACGAGTCCCAACCAACCTTTACCCCGGATGGAAAGGGACTGCTCTTCCCCAACCACTGGGCCGGTTTTTACTTCGTCCCCTTCCAGGACGGCCAAGCCAACTTCGGTAAATCGAAAAACCTCTTTAGGTCCGGTGAATCCTCCAAAAGCGTAATGCGATCGGCGGAGGTGCTACCCACGACCGATCCCCAACGTTTCTTTCACGCTACCCCGGAAGGCTTGGCCCTATTCGATCTCGCTACTGGCACGCGAACCCCGGTGAAGTGGAAAGAGTACGCGCCCCAGTCTCCCGACTTCGCACCGCACGTCGTGCCCGGCACCGATTTACTGGCGGTAAGAGCATTAGAAAACGACGCCGTCCGCCTACATATAGTCGCCGTCGATAAGGACGGAAACGTCACCCCGGCCGGCCCCAGCCAC
>JBGSST010000273.1:0-4631 GCA_041736915.1 Bdellovibrionota bacterium | reverse complement strand
CTAGGCCCCCGGCGCACGCGTGAAGTGCTGCGCGATCGTCCTCGGCGTAGCTTTTACGCCAACGAGGTCATCATCAACTACCTCCGGCTGCATTCCCGCCGCGACGAAAACGGCTAGAACCAAACCCCCACTCGCACGGTTAGTAGCGAGGGGTGGCCGTTGGCATTTTCCTTCAGCACTAAAGCGTACCGAAGCCCGGCATCGAACTGCACGTTAGCCGTGCGGAAAAGCTGAACGCCCGCGGTGGCGCCCACCGAAAATCCCGTCACCGTGCGCGGCACCGCGGAGGTGCTTTGCGATCGCGCGTAGGTGAGGCCGAAGTCGGCGGCCACGTATGGGGTGTGCTCGCCCGACATCAGGAATCCTTGCACGCCCACGCCCAGGCTGCCCCAGGTGGCCGAGCCGTTGAACGCCAGCTCGCCGTTCAGCTTGATGATGGCCTCATTGAGGTCCCACCCGTAAGTGCCGGCCAACAAGAAGCCGGTTCCGGGGGCGCTCATGTTGCCGAAAAAGGCGGGACCGATGCCCACGTAACCCACGTTTCGGCTGGTCCGGCGGCGCGGTCGACCAAGATCCCCGTCCTCATTGGGGGCCAAACTGGGCTTCTGGCTTTTGGCCGGAATGGGAAAAGGTTCATCCCCGAGAGCCTTTCCTACCGGCCCGAGGAGGGAAATCGACAGAAAACCAAGTAATAATCGATGCATAGCAACTCCAATGGAATCGAGCATACACCCTAGCCCCGGTTTTGAGGAACTGGCTCGCCGTGGTACTCCTTAAAGACCGATGGGCCGCCGTAGAGACATTAAAGAACGATGTGAGGAATGCTGGTTTCGCCACGAGCTATGCGTGTGCGCGCTCATTCCCCAGCGCGAACTGAACACACGGCTGCTGCTGTTGATGCACCACACGGAGTGGGCGTCGACTACCAACACGGGCCGCTTCGCTTTGCGTGCGTTACCGAACAGCGAAGTGCGTTTTCGCGGATTGCCCGAAGAGCGGGTCAATCTCGATGACCTGCGCAATAGTCCCGGCCAGCTTTTGCTTTTGTATCCGACCGAAGGGTCGCAGCCACTTACCGCAGAGTTCGTGAAGAGCTTGAAGAAACCCGTCACGCTGATCGTGCCCGACGGCACGTGGCGCCAGGCGGCCAAAGTGTTTCGCCGGGAGCGGGTGCTCAAAGAGCAAACCATTCCGGTTTCGTTACCGGCCGACGCGGTCGAGTCGGACTACCTGCTTCGCCGCATGGACAAGCCCGGCGCCCTTTGCACGCTCGAAGCGATTGCCCACGCGATGGGGGTGCTCGAAGGGGAAGACATCAAGCAAGACCTGCTCGAGCTTTTCAACTTAGTGAACCTTCGCACGTTGGCTACGCGCAGCCCCGATTGGATCGAGGCGATGAAAGAGTGGGCGAAGAAGGCCGGACGTTCTCCGGGCAAAACCTGGGCGACGGTTAGTGAGCTTCGCGAGAAGTACCTCCCCAAGGGTTACCGGCCCTAACCGCGCGCATGGAAGCATCAGGACACAGACCTCCCCCGCCGGGATTGCATTACGATCGCACGTTCGTTTCGCCGGGCGATAAGGCGGCAATCTGTACGTGGCTGAAATCGCTCTACCCCATTTGGGAGATGCGTTACTCGCAGCACCACCCGCCGCCGCCCGACGACGAGCAGCGCCGGCTGCTGCGCCCGGTGTACTGGCTGGGGAACTGGCAGTTCGCGTGCCTTGGTTACTTTCATCCGCCAAAGGGTTTGCGCAATCGCTGCGTGCGCGCCGAACCCTACCCGCCGGTGTTACGGCATCTGGTGAACAAGATTGAGAAGCTCACGCGCCGCAATTATGCGCCCGTGGACGTGCCCAAGGATTGGAAGCTGAACACCTGCCTCATCAACCTCTATGGCGATCAGCTTCAGGGCGACAAAAAGGTGGATGCCGCGCGCGTGGGCGAGCACAAGGATTTTGAGCTGGGGCCGGTGGCTTCGATTTCTTTAGGTGAGCGGGCGTTTTTTCAGTTCGTGGAAAGCGGCGGACGGCAGGAGCGTAGCCGCGTGGTGCACCAGATGTGGCTCGACGACCGATCTTTGCAGATCTTCGGCGGCCGCAAGTGGAAGGACAAACTTTTTCACCGCGTGCAGCGCGTGGATCGCCGAGACAAGGCCAAGTTCGATCTCAACGTCGAAGGTTTTGAAACGCGCCGGATCAACTTCACCTTTCGCTACGTGCCGGAAGAGTACATCCTGCCGTTCGCCAAGATGCCGGCGAACGACCGGGAAGACATCACCCCGTATATGCTTCAGCTTGCCGAAAAATCCGACTTCTTCGCGAAGGCCCTCGGAATCTAGTTACGGCCGGTACCACAGCGCCGAGCCGGGGCCCAGCGGTAGCTCGAGCGTCATCCAGGCGAACAGCATGAGCGACCAGAAGATGAGGAAGCTCAGAGAGTACGGCAGCATCATCGCCATCACCGTGCCCACCTTGGCGCGCGGATCGTACTTATTGGCGAAGGCCAGAATCAGCGGGAAGTACGACATCAGCGGCGACACGATGTTCACCACCGAGTCGGCAATGCGGTACGAGGCTTGAGTTAGCTCGGGTGCATAGCCCAGCAGCATGAACATCGGCACGAAGATAGGCGCCATCAGCGCCCACTTGGCGGACGCACTGCCGATCACCAAATCCAAAACGCAGGTGAGCAGGATGAAACCGATCATCAAAGTCACCGGCCCCAGCTCTAGTGCCTTCAGGGCGTTCGAGCCGTGAACGGCGAGGATGAGGCCCAAGTTAGACGCATTGAACAGCGCGATGAACTGCGCGGCGAAAAACACGAGTACGATGTAGGGGGCCATGGTGATCATGGCGTCTTGCATCGCTTTGATGGCGGCGTCTTGCCCGCGCAACGTGTTGGCTCCGTATCCGTACGCGAGGCCCGTTAGAGCGCCGACGAAGAAGATGATGACCACAATGCCTTTGACGGCGGGGGATTGGATCACGCTGCCCGTGCCCGTCTCACGCAGAAAGCCGGTTTCGGGGATTAGTCCCGCGAGTAAGAACGTGATGATACCGATTAGCGCCAAGCCCGCGAGTTTCAGTCCGCGCTTTTCGTCCGCGCTGAGCGCTTGGGGACCCACGGCTAGGTCATCGTTCCGGTACGTGCCGAAGCGGGGAGCAATCACCTTGTTCGTTACGACCGTGCCGATCAAAATGATGAGCAGCGACGACGACGCCATGAAGAAGTAGTTCGCCACGGGGCTCACCACGTACTTGGGGTCGATGATGCGGGCCGCTTCTTGGGAGAGCCCGCCGAGCAACGGATCGGCGGTGCTCAAAAGAAAGTTGGCGGCGAACCCACCCGAGACACCGGCGAAGCTCGCGGCGAGCCCGACCAAAGGGTTTAGCCCCGCGCTGTGAAAGGCCATGGCCGAAAGGGGAATGAGCAGCACGTAACCGATGTCGCCCGCAGTGTGCGAGAGGATACCGGCCAATAGAACCGCCGGCGTCAGCAACGCGCGGGGGGAGTTGAGCACCACCACTTTTAAAATGCTGGCGAGCAGTCCGCTCTTCTCGGCGAAGCTAAAGCCCAGCATCGCGACCAGCACCGTGCCCAGCGGGGCGAACGAGCTGAAGTTTTTTACGAAGTCGTTGAGGATGATGTGCAGCCCCGCCACCGACAAAAGATTCACCGGGAGTACCGCGGTTTTTTTCACCGGGTGAAGCGCCGTTAGCCCCAGCTGGGCGGCGGCGAAGGAGGCCAGCAAAACCAGTCCCGCCAGAATCAGGAAAAGGATGGCCGGATGGGGTAAGGCGTTACCTACCCTTTCGACCCGGTTCAAAGTCTTGGTCAGCAGGTTCGTGGCGAATAGCCGAACCGGATAAAACTTCGGTGCAATCGTTTGTGTGCTCATGGCGCAGTCCCCCGCGCACGAGCATTGCAAGATTGGTGACAGCCTTTTGGCCTTAAATTCGCCGCCGCCGTGGTGAATTTTTCACGGCGGCGGTGTCAAAGTTGCCCTTATTCGAATCGGCAGTCGTTGAGCTTGAAGGGCTCGTGCACCGGATGCCCGCCGCCGGCCGGCATCTTTTCCAGCATCACGTAACTCGTCGAGGGGGCAAGCTTTCGGTTGCCCTGTTCGTCGTGCTGCAAATTGATGAAGAAGCTGACGCCTTCGATTTCACGCGCCGGGCGCGACGGATCGATGACGCCGAAATTTCCGCACGGCGTTTCGTCGGTGCACAGGGCTCGCCGCGACGAGAGCGAAAGCACGCCATTGCGCTTGGCCCCGGGCGAGAGCTCGCATTCGCCGAACTTAGACTTGGGCTCGGTCTGAAGCACCATCACCTTCGACTTGTCCGCCAGCTCCACGCCGACGATGACTTCGGCCTCCGCACGGAACCGCTTTTGGTCGGCGTGCGCGGTGACCGCTTCGTTGCACAGATGGCCCGGGCCGGTGAACGGCGTGAGCTTCACGCGGGCGGTCACGGTAACCTCCGGCGTCGGCGGAATCACCCCGCTGGTGAGGTGGCGCGAGGCCTCGCAGGTCACGGTGTACTCGAGCGGCGGCTCGGCGGAAAAAGCGGCGGCGGTGAGAAGCGTAGTGGACAGCAAAATCGTTTTGAACATGGTGGTTTCTCCTTAC
>JBGSST010000265.1:0-18252 GCA_041736915.1 Bdellovibrionota bacterium | reverse complement strand
AGAACCTGCGGAAAGACCGCACGCGCGGCAAACCACGCGCCCCGCAGCCGAGCAAAATGCCGCAGCAAGGGCCACGACAGAACGGCAAAAACCGCAAAGCCGACAAGCGCCAAAGATGCCGAGCCCAGCCACGCGGCCGGCGCGATCGAGCAGGCTGACACCACGCGAAGCTGCTCGCGCAAGCTGTAGTTGAGCGCTTCGTTCTCGGCCCGTCGCTTTTGCAAGAGCAGACGCGACCACGGAATCGCACGCTGAAAAACGTCGGTGGAGATCATCGACCGCCAGTTCCATTGTTTGAGGTGTTTGGTCTGCGCCTCCGCTACCACGCGAATGCGGGCACCGATCTCGGAAAGGCGGTAACCAAAGTCGATGTCTTCCACCGACGGAGCCAAGTAGGCCCGATCGAAGCCGCCCACTCTTAGAAACTGACGCCGGCGAACCATACCGAAACCTGCCCAGAACGTGACCGCCTCCGCTTCGCCATTCACGTGAAAAAAACGATGCATGAGGTTTTTGTATTGCGAGACGAAATCGCGCCGTGCCGGATGGGCGTCGTAGGCACCAAACGCGGCCCCGAGCCCGGAGTCGGCTTCCATCTCCGAAACCAACTTGCGGATGGCAACCGGCGTAGGAATCACGTCGGAGTCGATGAAGAGCAACAGTTCCGAACGTGGATCGGCGAGCGATGCCCCAAAATTTCTGGCGGCCGCCGGACCGGCATGGGCCACGGAGACAAAACGAAACCGGGAATCGGGAGGTGGGGACTTCGCGTCGGACCCATCGAATACCACGATGATTTCCTGCACTTCGGAGGCACACCGCTTTAAGCCAGCCAGGCACAGGTCAAACTCCCGCGACCAGGATTTTACCGGAACGATGATAGACACGGTGGGGGTCACGAGCCCGGAGTATAACAAGGAAACTCCCTTGTGGCCTCGCCGCTAAAAATGGTAGTTTCTGCTATGCGTTATTTGAGCTTAGTTCTGCTTCCGGTCCTGCTTTGCAGCGGCTTGCGCGCAAACGTCGACCGCATTGAACTTCAAGGAAAACCAGCACTTAGAATCCTTAACACCGCCCGGGATGCTGGCCACAAGCCCACCGACAAGGGGCTGTGGAAGGTAGTGGGTAAGCTCGAGATGATTCGTAAGCCCGCTAAAGACCCGGGCACCTTCGGTAATGCCTACAGCATGAATCTGCTTTTGGACGAGAAGACCTACCCGGTGAAAAAAGGGTCGATCGAGCTCATCGATGCGCTAGCCGAAGTGTGGGCCGACCATTCTTCCGAAAAGGAATACTGGAAGATTACCTCCAAAGTGGAGGTCACCGCCGAAGTCGGCAAAGAAGCGGACTCCGCCGCGATGGTCCTGCACGCCCCCAAGCCCGCCAATTAGTTCAGCGCGCGTCGTTTTCCAGCGTCGCCGCAACGCCATCGATCGTGGCGCTGCCGCAGCTTCCCCACGCAACGGTGACCGAGCCTGCGGTCGATGTGAAGTTTGTGGTTCCGGCCACGGGGAAACGGCAGGCGGCGGTGTACTTCACGCCGGCCAGCGTCTTGGTGATCTTTCGTTGTACGCGGTTGTGCATCACGTACATCGTGCCATTGAGCACACGATCGCCACCACCGCCGTCGCTTACGGTGATGCCATCGGCGTCGGAGTAAAGCGTGTGCCACAAGGTGTAGCGGCCCGCGACGGTAACCCCTCGGCGGTGGATACCGAGGATAGTGAGCTTGTGATCCGGTGCCCCGGTGAGAGGCTTTTTAATCACCGCGCCGCCTGACCGAGTGTTTCCCTCGAAGTCTTTGAGATCAACTGCGGCGATAGTTTTGTCGCCGACCGTTCCTTCGCCCGTGTAGACGAGCAACTTCGCGCCGCCAGCGCCAAGCTGCACGTAGTGGTTAAAGAGCGTGCGCGCAACGCTCGGAGGGGCGGAATCCGAAGCAGGCGCCCCATCGAAATTACATGCGGACGTATTGTCGAAGGTCAGGATCGACTTGCCATAGGTACGCGCCAGGTTGGTAGTGCCGCGGGTGCAGTAGCCATCGTTCGGGCCGGAAAAGTTTCTTTCGCGCACCTCGGACGCACAAGCGGAAAAGGGGACGGTACTGCACGCGGTGCGCGTTAACTCATCGGCGACTCGCCCAAGCCCGGTCGCGCCGGCCCCCACCACATCGCTTACCTCCGCCATGGCCGCGGCAATGGAGGAGCTCGTGGTGTTGTCGGCATCGGTGGTATCGCCCTCCTTCGAGCAGGCGACGGTAACCAGTAGAGTCAAAACCCACGTTAAAGTCGTTTTCATAGATCCGCTCTCCGCATTAAGGGGGGTGTCCGAATTATAGTATAATTTCCGAGTCGAACGCATCAAACCCTCCACGTACGGGGACTCATGACAACGCAGAGCAAAAACATCAAAGACCTCGTCGGTCAGCTCTTTCTCGTAGGTTTCAACGGCTTGTCCGTCCCGAATGATTTCAAAAAAGTGATCCAGGACTATCGTCTCGGCGGCACGATCTATTTCAAGCGCAACGTGGATACGCCCGCCCAGATTGCCGAGCTATCTAACGAGATCCAGTTCAGCTGCCGCACCAAAGAGATGCCGCCGCTGTTCATTTCGATCGATCACGAAGGCGGCAAGGTGACCCGGCTCGTGAAACCGTTCACCAAATTTCCGGGCAATGACTACCTAGGCTCACTCAACTCACCCAAGGTGGCTTTTGAGTTCGGCGCCATCCTCGGCAAAGAGCTGAAAGCGGTGGGTGTGAATATCAACTACGCGCCGGTCGTCGACGTTAACTCGAATGCGGATTCGCCCATCATCGCAAGCCGTGCGTTCTCTTCCGATCCCGAAGTGTGCGCCAAGCTTGGCTCCGCCGTCAGCCGCGGCATCCAAAAGATGGGGGTCATTGCGGTAGCAAAACATTTCCCCGGCCACGGCGACACGAAAGAGGACTCGCACCTCTCGTTGCCCCGGATTAATAAATCCTACGAAGCGCTCGAGGAGCTGGAGTTCATTCCTTTCCGCCGTAACATTCGGTCGCGGGTGGAAGCCATCATGACCGCGCACATTCAGAACGACGCGCTCGATCCGCAGTACCCCGCCACGCTGTCGCACAAAACGATTACGGGCATCCTGCGCGAGAAGCTGCGCTTTTCAAAGCTCGTGATAAGCGACGACCTAGAGATGAAGGCCATTACCGACCACTACGGCGTCGAAGAGGCGGCCATCCTGTCCATTCTCGCGGGCTGCGACGTACTCATTTACCGTGGCGACATGAATCACCATATCCCGGCAATGGAAGCCGTGATCAAGGCGGTCGAGTCCAAACGTATCCCGCTGAAGGTGCTCGAAGACGCCAACGCGCGCATTGCCTCATCGAAGAAAACGTACTGCGAAGTCAAAACTCCGGTCGACGTGACGTCGGTGGGTAAGTTCATCGGGTTGCCCGAGCACTTCGCCTTGGCCGACGCCATCACGCGCAAAGAGATTCCCAAAAATCTCGCCGGCGGCGAAGACGTCGCTTAACGCAGCTGAAACACGAGCACTGATTCTTCGGGGTTAGACCCCTTGAGTAGCTCCACGAAAAGCCCTTGGTTCGCTTGGCCCGCCGCCTGGATCTTCTGCAGCTTTTCGTTCAGCACCATCCGCGCCATCTGCACCTTCACGCCGTTGGCCACGCTGCCGAACAACGTACCCGCGCTCACTTTGCCTCCGGTATCCGGCGACTGCATGCGATCGAGTTGCACCGAGCCATTGGCGTCGAGCGAAAGGTTGAGGGTGAGGCGAAATGGCCGCGGTTCCACGGCTCCGTTGCGCGGATTCACGACCAATCCCAGATCAACCAAGATCCGACCTTGCGTGCCGAAACGAATTCCGTGTTGGCCGTGCTTATCGATTCCCACCGAATCCACGTCTTTGGCGTCGAAATTCTCTTCGAGCAACGCGCCGACCACGGACGCCAGCTCTTCGTTGCCGAACTTTTCGTTCGCCAAGCCGTTGAGAAAAGACTTAAGCATTACGTTCAAGCCCGAAAGATTCGCGGCCACGCGCAGGGGCGCCGACGCTTGGTCGAAACGTGAGCAAGCCTTGGGGGCAATCTCCCCCACGTCGAGCCCCGACGGCACGAGCGGCTTGTCGGACAACCGCAGGTTGCCTTCGAGAATCTGGTCGGGGGCGAGCGCTAGCGGCGGAAGCTCTTTCGCAAGGGCACTCTGCAAATCGTCGAGAAACTCAGGTTTAGCCACTTCGTCTTTGAGCGCCGCGCGTAGCCCCTGATAAATCGCCGGCTTCTCGCTGTCGATCTTGCCCTTGAGCAGTGGCTGAATCTCGCTCGGCACATTGACCAGTCGGTACTCCACCGCCGGCGCGAGCCGCTCGTCCGCCAGTCCGGCGTCGATCGCCTGGTGTAACGAAGTTACGATTTCGGCGCGGCTCGGAAACTCCACGCGATTGCCTTTAGGCGTGGCGCTAATTTTTACTAATAGAGAAGTGGGCAGCGAAAGACCGAGCGAAGCGTCTTTCTTTTTCTCCGCGATGATTCCGGGATTGTGAAAAGTAAACAGCGGAGTCTCTTTGCGCTCCTGCCGCGTTTTAGTCTCGGTGACGGGCTCGTCGTACACGACCTTGCGGCCGAAAACGTTTTTTTCCTTACGCACCGTACGCACGGTGATCTCCGGGATATCGATGATTAGTACGTTCTTGCCTTTGATCTCTTCGTAACTGAGCTCGACCGAAACCTGATCCGCGGTCAGGCGGTTGCCTTCGATGCGCACCCCACCCAAGCGGTACTTCAGCTTGCCGCCGAGCAGGTCGAGATCGATTGGCCCCTGCTTGGACGTTTCGGGCGCCCGCACCGACTCTGCAGCGATGGGCGAAAGCGGGATCGCATTCCAAGACACGGACAAAGACGGTCGCTTGGCCTCGCCAAAAGCAAAAGCCGAGACAAACCCAAGAGCGCAAACCCCAATAGCGCCAACCCGCACGTAAACCCCCAAAGAAAACGTTAGATGCGTCGCATTATATGGAAAAGGGTGAATAGATTCCAGGACATAAATTGTCACTGGCGGGGGTTGAGCCTAACGGCGGGTGGACAAAAAAGGGCCGCGGAGAATTTCTCCGCGGCCCCGTCAAAATCTACCAAAAAGGAGTCCCTCCCTTTTGGTGCGCCCTTACTCGAGCGTGACTTTGATCCCATCGGCCAGCGTGTGGGTGTAGACCACTTTCCGCGACGAGTCCCCTTCGATTTCGTAGGTAATCTGCTCGACGGGTTTGTCCTTGTAAACGCTGCTGCTCACGGGGAACACGGCCTTTACGGTGCGGGGGGCCGAGTAAGCCAAGCAACCTTTCAGGATGAGCTTATAGGGCTCATTCTCCCGGTCGAGATAACCCAGGCTCAAACGCGACGTGCCATTGCCCAAGCGGGTGATAGACATCGAGGCCTCTTCCGGATTGGCGCCACAGATATTGCCTTGAACTTGGAGCGTTAGCTCGATGATGGCCTGGGCCGAAGAGCCTTTGTTTTCCCCGGCGCCGTAGACATTCACTTTATCTTTGGCGATGCGGGCTTCCACCACTTCGCCAATTTCAATGTTACGAGTGAAATGGCCAATCACCTGACCCTCAACGAGGTCTTTGTCTTTGGCCTCGGCGGGCACGCCAACCACGAGAGCAGTCACTAACAACGAGCAGAACAACGATTTCATTTAGAGTCCCCTTTATCTGGTTAATTCCAGGTACAGGGCATGGATAGCTCAACGGCGTCAATCGATCATGACCAGTAGCGTCACAAAGGTGTTTAGCAGACGGTGAATAGCTCTGGTTGTTCGAGAGAGTTTTCGATCTTCTGGCAGACGTAACCGAAGTGGCTCGGGTCGTTCTTGATGTCCATGTGGTCGGCTTCGATCGTGAGCACCTTACCGATGCGGTAGCCTTGAATCCACTCGTCGTAGCAAACGTTGAGGTGGTCTAGGTACGCGGTAGGGATGTCCGTTTCGTAATCGCGGCCGCGCTCGCGAATACGCTCTTTCAAGATCGGCACCGAGCGCTTCACGTACACCACGAGGTCCGGCGGAGTGAGAAACTGTGTCATCGTTTGGTAAAGCTCGAAATAGTTTTCGTAGTCGCGCTTTTCCATCTTCCCGCCTTCGTACAACGCCCGGGCAAAGATGTGGGCGTCTTCGTAGATGGACCGATCCTGAATGGCGGAAGAGTCCTTGGTGGTAATGGTTTGGTGCGCCTGAAATCGCTTCGACAGGAAGAAGACCTGGAGCGGAAGCGACCAACGCTTCATGTCGCTATAGAAGTCCGCGAGGTACGGATTCTCCGTCACGACTTCGAAATGCGGTTCCCACTGATAATGTTTCGAAAGGAGAGTCGTGAGTGTAGTCTTACCTGAGCCAATGTTACCCGCTACGGCGATGAATCGTTTCTGGATTGGCATGTTGGTATACATTGAGAGGTACCTGTAAATTCAATTGTCCGTCAAGAATCCTTCCGGTAAATCACAGACAAATTTTGAGGCGCGCATGGCCATCCAAACCGAAGTTATCGAAATTCCTGGATATGAGAAAATCGTTTACGGAGAAGACTCCAAGACGGGAATGAAAGCGATCGTGGCGATTCACAACACGACGCTAGGCCCCGCCTGCGGCGGCATTCGCATGTTGCCCTACGCCAAACGCGAAGAGGCGATGGAAGACGTTCTGCGTCTTTCGAAAGGGATGTCGTACAAGTCGGCGCTGGCGGGCATTGGCTTTGGCGGCGGCAAGAGCGTAATGATCGGCGATCCCAGCAAAAAAACGACGGAAATGTTCATATCGTTCGGCCATTTCATCGACTCGTTTGAAGGGCAGTACATTGCCGCGAAAGACATGAACATCACCGGCCGTGATCTCTTCGACGTGAAGCGCGGTACGCGCTACGTGCTGGGCATCGACGGCGCCCCGGGCTCGAGCGGCGATCCGTCGCCGGTTACCGCGCGCGGTATCTTCCGCGCGATGGAAGCCACCATGGAAGAGTTGACCGGCAAGCGTGATCTCAATGGCGCGAAGGTCGCGATTCAAGGCATCGGTCACGTCGGCTTCGGCGTGGCGGAGGCGGTAAAAAAAGCCGGCGGCAGTCTCTGGGTTTGCGACGTCAGTCCCGAGGCGCTGGAAAAGGCCAAGCGCGAGCTCGGCGCTACCGTGGTGGGGCTCGACGAGATCTACGACATTCCGTGCGATATCTTTTCTCCGTCAGCCCGCGGCGCGATTCTCAATCAAGCCAACCTGGCACGCCTCAAGTGCAAGGCGGTGGTCGGCTGTGCGAACAATCAGCTCGCTACCCCGGAAGACGGGCACCGCCTCCACAAGCAGGGAATTCTCTACGCACCGGATTACGCCGTGAACTCCGGAGGCATCATCAACATCTTCGTGGAGTACGAAGGCTACAATGCCGACAAGGCGCTGAAAAAGGCCGACTCGATCTACGATACGATGAAAGAGATCTTCCGCCGCGCCAAGGCCGAGAACGTTCCGCCGTTTTTGATCGCGGACAAGCTGGCCGAAGAACGCATCTATGGCAAAAAGTAAGAAAGCCGCGCCTAAGGCCAGGGCTACAGCTAGGGCTAGGGGGCCTTCGTCGGCGAATGGTCCTGAGCGTGAAGAAGTCGGCCATTATCTAGGGCTACATCGGGTTATAGATCAGAAGTCCCGCCTACCGCAGGCCGCCGACAAGCTCGACAACACGCTACCCATCTTCTCGAACGAGATCCTCATCGACGTCGAGCGCCTCAACGTGGACGCCGCCAGCTTCGTGCAGATGGAGAAGGTAACGAAGTCTCCAGAAGAGATCGGCAACGTCGTGATGGCTAACTCCCTCAACCAGGGCAAGCAGCACAACCGGGTTACCGGATCGGGCGGCATGCTCCTCGGCACGGTGAAACAGATTGGCTCCCATTACTCCGGCAACCTGAAGCTGAAGGTGGGCGACCGCATCGCTACCCTGGTTTCTCTCACGCTGACGCCGCTGCACTTGGAGGCCGTGTCCGCCGTTGATCCCAAGACCCACCAGCTGGTCGTGAAGGGGCACGCTATTTTGTTCGAGAGCGGCATCGCCGCCAAGATTCCCGCCGATCTGCCGGAGCGCGCTGCATTAAGCGTGTTCGACGTGGCGGGCGCCCCCGCGCTGGTGGCCGCCCACTGCAAGCCAGGTCAAACCGTGGTCGTGATCGGGGCCGGCGGCAAGGCCGGTATCTTGAGCTGCTTTGCAGCGCGCCAAAAAGTGGGCAAGAAAGGCAAGGTCATCGGCATCGAGCCCTTTGCCTCCGCCGCCAACGAGCTACGGTCGATGGGCATCTGCAACGAAGTCATCGAAGCCGACGCAACGCATCCGATTTTGGTGTCGTCTAGTGTGGCGACTCACACCCGTGATAAAATGGGAGATGTCGTAGTCAACGTGGCCTCGGTTCCCGATACCGAAATGAGCACCGTGTTGAGTACGCGGCCCAAGGGAACGGCGATCTTTTTTGGAATGGCCACTTCCTTTACCAAGGTCGCGTTGGGTGCCGAGGGCGTGGCGAGTTCCGCTAAGCTGATTTTCGGAAACGGTTTTTACCCCGGTCATGCCGAATATGCCGTGAGCCTTCTCGGCAAATTTCCCATGTTGAAGAATCTTTTTTTGAAGCGTTACGCCGCCGACTGATAATTGGTCCCTTCCCATCGTCATTGCGAGGCCCGCGGGCCGAAGCAACCCCGTTAAAAAAACAGGAGTCCCGTCATGAAATCTCCTTTGTGCCGTATCGACAGCGTCGGCGAGATCAGCAACTGGGCGCGCCAGTTTCTGAAAGGCCTGCAGAACGAAAGCCTGGCGGAAGTTTCCTTCGAGGGAAACACGCAGAAGTTCTGCGAGCAAAATTCCTCCGCGGTTTCGATCGTGTTCGTGGAGAATGCGCCCGATATGAAGCGTGAGATTTTGAAGCTGCGCGCCTCGGCCCGGCCGCTGCTGGTGATCTGGTTCGGCAAAGCGTTCACGAAAGAAGACCTACAGTTTGCGATGGAGAATCGCATTTACCTCACGTTGGAAAATCCGCGCCACGACGACAAGAAAACCATCGAGCCGCTGAAACGCATCGCACGCGCCGCGGAACCGATGCAGCAAACCGCGCACTACGTGCAGTCGATCCAAACGCTGTCGATCGAAGGCGAATCCATCGGGGAAGCGAAAACGTTGTTCGACGACGTAAAGGAAAGTGCGGAAAAACTCGAGCGCTGCCTGCAGCTGACCAACGAGTTTTTGCGCGACTCCAAGACCAAGGGCGGCACCGAGGCCGACCGCATGACGTTGCGGGCGAATCAGGACCTACGTGGCGCGCTCTACACGATTCACGAGCTGGAGCGCACCGGCTCTTTGCAGATCAAAGGCAGCTTCGAAGACCAAAGCGGCAAAATAGACTTTCTTCACGGCCGCCTCGTGTCGGCGTCTACTGGCTCGGTGAGGGGACTGAAGGCCCTCTACCGCATGTTCCTGTGGGACGAGCCCCGGTATTCCTTCGAGAGAATGGAATCCAATTCGGTGTGGTTCGAGGGGGAGCTGAACGTGAACTTGAAGCACCTTTGCCGCGAGGGTGAAGATTTCCGCGCGAAGTACACTCAGATCCGCAAAGAGCTACCCCCCAAGGATATCCAAATTGAGCTCGAGCCCAGCGCCCTGCACCCACAGCTGGAGCTAAACCAGGACGAGTTCTCCACCCTGGGAAGCGTCGTGGAGTTTGGGGAAGTGGGTAAGGTAGTGGACTTCAATCCGCTTCCCGACGTTACCATCTACGAGGCGATGATTGCTTTGCGGAAAACCAAGGTGATTCGGGTGGTGAATTCTTAACCTTAATCCTTGAGCCTCAATCCTTAATTGATTGCCGACGCTCCGGGTCTAAATTAGACCTCAATCCCATGCGCAACCCCATTGCCCACGCCCTTTTGAAGACGCTGAAGCTGAAGTCCAAGGGCGTTTCGCCCGAAGACCTCGCTTACCGCGTCTTGCCGAGCTTCCTGCTCGAGATCATTACGCGCTACCTGCGGGTGGAGTGCGTGGGCTTGGAAAAGATTCCCAAGAAGGGGCCCTGCATCGTCATCGCCAACCACAGTGGGTTCATGGGGTTCGATGCGTTGATGATTGTCCATCAGATTCACACCAAGCTGAAACGGCTGCCGCGAATCATTGCCCACAAGATCTGGTTCATTCGGCCAGAGATTTCCGTACCCGCGCGCAAGATGGGGCTCGTGCCGGCCACGATGGGCAACGGCGCTAAGATTCTCGATAAGGGGCAGATGCTTTTACTTTTCCCCGAAGGCGAGGAAGGTAACTTCAAACCGAGCTCGCAGGCCTACAAGCTTCGCCGGTTCCGCCGCGGCTTTGTGCGGCTCGCATTGCAAACGGGCGCCCCGATCGTTCCGTCACTCGTCATCGGCGCGGAAGAGAGCAACATCAACCTGTCGCAGATCCGCTGGGCGAAGCAAGTGATCGGCATCATCATCCCCGTTCCGCTCAACATCATCCCGCTGCCGGCGCGCTGGCACATCGAGTTTTTCGACCCCATCTATATCGAGAAGAATCCCGAGAAGGCCGACGACATCGAGTACGTCACCAAGATCTCCCGCGAGGTGCGGCTAAAGATGCAAAAGCAGCTGCACCAGATCCTGAAAGAACGTAAGGCGATTTTTTTGTAGAGGCGAGGTTGCCCCCGCCCCTACGAGATTTCTCGGTTACGGCTGCTTCAAGCCGAAAGCGTAGAAGTTCCAAGCCTTCCGCTCCGGCGAGTGAAAGAGCGAAGCGCTAAACCCGTAAGTGTGTTCGTACTGCACGGGTTGGTACTTGCGAACCTTAGCCGACACTTCCCACATCATTCCGGTTTGAGGCCCCTTGAAGAAAGCATTTCCGCTGGGCATCCACATGCTGGGGGCCATCTTGACGACCACCTTAAACGGGGTGGGACGGGAGAGGGCGGTGATGAAGCCGCCACCAACGCTCATCGCGCTTGGAGTGGTATCAACCGAAAAGAGCTTTAACTCGCCAGAAATCGTTTCACCCGAGCTACGGTTGGTTTCAATGCGCCCGACGACATTGTCCTTCTGGCCATGCCCCTCGTAGACGCCCGTGATTTCAACTTCCATTCGGGAATCCATCGGATTCTCGCCCACGTGCTCGGAGATCTTCTCGATCGAAGTGATCTCGGTGATCTGAATACTGCGGATGGATCCAACTTCTTTTGGCGCCTCCGACGCTTGAACCTGGCTCGTTCCGGCCAAGAAGATAGACAATGCGACCGCTACCAATGCTTTTCCAACTGAACTCATCACTTACTCCCAAGGTTGTTACAACGAGGGCGGGTGTAAAATCGGCGGCGGTTTAAGTCACGTCGCGTCGCGACAACGCGACGCTCCCCGTGCGCTCTTTCGTCCCGAACGTAAATCCCGTACTTCGTCCGGATGGTTGCACGCACGTGGAGCGCTACGCTCAAGGGTATCGATGGTGAGCGGGTGGGGATTGAGTCGTCTCGCCAGCCTAATCTCCCCAAGATTCAAATCACCGGATTGCCGGGGGAGGCGATTCGCGAAAGCCGGGAACGCGTCCGCGCGTGTCTCGTACAGTTTGGGTTCGACGTGCCGTCGTCGCACATTCTCATTCATCTCTGGCCGGCTGACCGGCGCAAGGCGGGAAGCCAGCTGGATCTCGCGGTGGCGATCGCGATTCTCGGCGCGGAAGAGATGGTGCCGGCGCAGAAAATTCACCGCATCGCTTTCTTGGGAGAGCTGACGATCACCGGAGAGATGCTGCCCGTGCACGGAACGGTGGGTTTGCTCGAGGCGCTCGTGCCTTGTCCGGACATCGATTACGTCGTTCTGCCCCGCGCGAACGGGTGGGAGGCCTCGCTGCTTCCTTCGCCCAAGGTGCGGTTGGCGGGAAACCTTGCCGACGTGCTCGACTTTCTGCGGGGGCAGCGCGAGCTACCTCCGCCGGAGGTGGCGGTAGCGCCGCCGAGAAACCGAGTTCCCAAAATGGATGCGGTCTTTGGAAACGCTCACGCCAAGCGCGCCGTGGAGATGGCCATCGCCGGACGGCATCACGCTTTATTCGTGGGGCCGCCGGGGGTTGGCAAAACCCTGATTGCCCAAGCCGCGGAAAGTCTTCTTCCCCCACTCGATCCACAGGAGGTGGCGATCGTATTGAAAACGCACACCGGTCAATCGAACCGCCTGCGAAATCCCTGGAGTAGACCCTTTCGCTCTCCGCACCATTCGTCTTCCATGGCGTCACTACTCGGCGGGGGAAGTGCGGTCGTGCAAGCGGGGGAGGCCACGCTGGCCCACCTGGGCGTTCTTTTTCTGGATGAGTTCCCCGAGTTTCGCCGCGATAGCATCGAAGGGCTGCGTGAGCCCTTGCAGAACGGATCGATCCGCGTCCAACGGATCGGCACCGGCGGGGTGGCCGCGTTACCCGCTTTATTCTCGTTACTGGTGGCCATGAACCCGTGCCCCTGCGGCTACGCGATGTCGGCGACCAGAATGTGCACGTGTACCTCCGAGGTGAGAACGCGCTATCAACGCCGCATCTCGGGCCCCATTTTGGAGCGTATCGATCTTTATGTTCCGCTTCAGTTCGCCAAAGCCACGCCCGCGGAGCCGGAGCGGAACCGTCATGCCGAAATTGAGGCCCGAATCTCTCGCGCGGTGGCTTGCCAAACCGAGCGCTACGGCTCGCCGCTCATCCGCAACGGCGACGCCGATCGCACGCTCTTTGCCGAGGCCTTCGCTTTGGGGGAAGAGGAAACGGGTTGGTGGAACGCGCACGTTCTTCCGCAATCCATCAATCACCGCCGGCTAGACAAGCTGCTTCGCGTGGCGCGCACCGTAGCCGACCTCGAAGGCGAAGAAAGGATCTCGCTATGTCATCTGCAGGAAGCCTGGCAGTTCCGCTGCGTTCCCTCCCAAGCCGGTGGGTGGCGCTAGATTCGCTGCTCGCCGTGCTTTTTCAAACCCACTGTCTACTATGTCCCGAGCCCGCGCTACCCATTCGTTTTTGCGAGACGGGGCACTGTCTAGAGCTTTTGTCCGGCGAACAGTGCCTGTGGTGCGGCGAACCCTTGGGCGCGTCCCTGAGCGCCTGTGGCCATTGCGAGGGGGGAGGAAAGTACTCCGTACCCACCCGGAGCCGCTTCGTACTTACCGACGACGCCACCGCGCTCATCCACCGGATCAAGTATGACTCATTTCCCGAGCTGCTGGAGCTGGTGTTGCCGTCGCTCACCGAGTGGCGACCCTTCGCGGAGGTGGGTGACGATTTGGCGGGGTTCACGCTCGTTCCCGTCCCGCTGCATCCCGATAAGCTATGGCGCCGGGGCTTCAACGTGCCCACTTTGCTAGCGGTTGCTTTGGGCAGCGCATGGAAACTGCCGGTGAATTTTGGCCTGAAGCGCGTGAAGGCCGGCGACACACAGGCTGGGCTGTCCCGCCGCGACCGCATCGGCAACTTGAAGGGGATCTTCGCGTGGGGAGACGAGGAGCCACCAGAACGGGTTCTGCTCGTCGACGATGTCTATACGACAGGGGCCACGCTGGAATCCAGCGCGGCCCCTATTCGTAAACGTAAAGTGAAAGAGGTGCGGGCCCTTACGGTATTCCGCACCCCTTTGAAGTTTTAGCGGGCGATGCGGGTGAGCACGTATTCGACCGCCGCTACGGCGTCGACGCGGCCACCACCGCACTGGTTGTTATAACCGTCACCCACCGGAAGGGCGGTCATGACCAGCGCTTCCGTGGCTTCCGCCGGAGTGAGTTCCGGATAAGCCGTCACCATCAGCGCCACCACGCCAGCGATGCTGGGCGTAGCGGACGAGGTGCCGCCGAAGCTCTTCGTGTAGTTCTTGCCGTCTTTCGAGAGGCTAGGCATCTCGCTGGGGCCGCACACTTCCGGCTTCGCCAGTCCGGGGCTCGCGCCCTTGGCGTACGGAAAGTCTTTGTACTCTTCGATCGATTCCCACGTGACGGGGCCCGTGCTGGAGTAGCTGCGAAGCTTATCGTCTTGATCCGTGGCGCCAATGGTGATCATCGACGTCATGCCGCCTTTGACCGCCGAGGAATGGTACCAGGCTGGAGGATTGGTCGCCGGGCAGCCCATGTTCCGCGGAGCATTGTTAGCCCCCAGGTTACCGGCCGAGTTCACGTGGATGATGCCACCCTTGAGCTCGACTTCACCCAAGCGGCGCCACTTGGCGTACGAGGGGTTGCTCGCCGGTTTGGCGCTCAACGACATGCTGATCACCTGCGCGCCGTTCGCCATGGCGTACTGGATCGCTTCCCAGGTGTTCGACTCGAAGGCGTTGCCGCCCGCGCCACAGCAGCTCTTCAAGATCATCATGTTCGTGGCCGGGGCTACGCCGGTGACGGTGCCCCCCGTGCCCGCGCCGCCGACGATGCCGGCGGTCTGCGTACCGTGACCGTGAGAGTCGCTCAGGTTGCCATCTTTACCTTCGAAGTTGTAGCCGTGAATATCGTCGACGTAACCGTTACCGTCGTCGTCTTCGCCGTTACCCGCAATTTCCCCTTCGTTCGTCCAGAGATTCGGGATGAGGTCGGGATGCTCGACCGCCGCGCCGCTATCGATGACCGCCACGAGCGTGTCCTGGCCTTCGTTGCCATTTTCCCACACCGTGGGGGCCGCAAGCTTGGTCGCCGCCCAAGAGATATCGAACTCTTCCGCTTCTTCTTCGGCAGGGCCAAAAGTTTCCGCGTTTGCCCGATTCGAATTGAACGGCTTGGAGACTTTCGATTTGCGAACGCCGCCCATTCTTTTTGCCGCAATGAAACCTTTGCCGTCGTCGCTCATCTCACCGACGGGCATGGCCTCGTCGAGGGTCATCGATTCGATACCGGTGGCGTTCATGGCGAGAACCTGCGTGAGCACGCTCGCCTTGGCCTTCACCAGGAGGGAGTTCGTTCCCCACAGCACGCGAACCTCTTCCACGCCTTTGCCTTTGCGGGCGCCGAAGTAGTTACGCAGCGGAGCGGTCTGCATCATCGTTTGACGATTCAGCTCGGCGGCGAGGTACTGGCCTTTTTTCATTCCCTTCGGTGTGCGCGCCACGATCGCGTCGAGATCGCGCGAGTCGTTGAAGTGAATGACGGAACGGATGACTTCCTTCGTGCCGTTGGCCCGAAGTTTTACGGATAGTTTTGGGTCCACGAAAACAGCTGAAAAAGCCTGTCCGGTGAACAACGCCAACGAGACAACGGTAATGATCGATTTAGTGTTCATGAATCCCCCAACAGTTTGAATCATCTAAGTGGGGGGTGAACACAACGGCCGGCCCGGCCGAACCCATTGAAACTCTAACAAAAATTAACTTGCGGTGAGTCGAAAAAAAGAAAAACCCCGGCCCTATCAGGAGCCGGGGTTTCAATCTTTTTTCGGGGCCGAGGCTTATGCCGCGACGATCGACTTGCGCGGAACGTTGCCTTCTTCGCCATCCTGGTCCGCTTGGGGCACGTTCTTCGCCCATTCGAAGGGATTGTTCACCAGCGCGTAGCCCAGCACTTCGTGCAGCTCTTTCGCGATGAGGAACGTGATCTTCTTCTTGAGCTTTTTAGAGATCTCTACGAGATCCTTCTCGTTGCGGTTCGGGATGATGACGGTCTTGATGTTGTGCCGCAATGCCGCGAGAGTTTTCTCTTTGAGACCACCGATGGGAAGCACCTTGCCGCGCAGCGTGACCTCTCCGGTCATCGCCACATCCTTGCGCACCGGGTTTCCGGTGAGCAGGGAGACGATTGCCGTCGCAATCGTAACACCCGCCGACGGGCCATCTTTCGGAGTCGCTCCTTGCGGTACGTGGATGTGAATCTCGTACTGCGAGAACACCTTCTCATCGATGCCAAACGTAGCCGCTTTGCTGCGGACGTAGCTTAGAGCCGCCATGGCCGACTCTTTCATCACGTCGCCTAGACTTCCAGTCAACGTGAGGCCACCACCCTGCTTGCGCATCATCGTGGCTTCGATGTGAAGAATTTCGCCGCCCACTTGCGTCCACGCGAGACCGGTACAGATACCGACTTCGTCGTAGTCACGCTCTTCGTCTTTCACTACTCGCGGGGGTCCGAGATACTTCGGTACCGAGCCTTCGTTCACTTGGATCTTCTCGAGCTTAGTCTCCGACGAAGCGACCTTGCGGGCCACCTTGCGGAAAATCGCGCCTACGTGACGTTCCAAGTTACGAAGTCCGGCTTCCTGCGTGTACTGATTTACGATACGGGCCAACGCTTTATCCGAAACTTCGACTTCTTCGGGCTTCAGGCCATTCTCTTCACGCTGCTTGTCGACGATGAACTTCTTCGCAATCTGCAGCTTCTCTTCCTGGCTGTAACCCGCTAGCTGAATCACTTCCATGCGGTCTCTGAGCGCCGAGGGAACCGTATCCATCAGGTTCGCCGTGGCGATGAACATTACGTTCGAGAGATCGTAGGGCAGGTTCAAGTAATGATCGCGGAAGCTGAAGTTCTGCTCGGGGTCCAACACCTCGAGTAGGGCCGAGGCCGGATCGCCCCGGAAGTCTTGACCAAGCTTGTCGATCTCATCGAGTACGAAGATGGGATTCGCCGAGCCAGCCTGCTTCAGACCCTGCACGATACGTCCGGGCATCGCACCGACATACGTCCGTCGATGGCCACGAATGTCCGCTTCATCACGGATACCGCCGAGCGAAATACGCACGAACTTGCGGCCCATCGCGCGGGCGATGGATTTACCCAAGCTCGTTTTACCGACGCCCGGGGGACCCACGAAGCACAGGATCGGACCCTTCATCTTGCTCTTCAGCTTACGTACCGCGAGGAACTCGAGGATACGCTCTTTGATCTTACGGAGATCAAAGTGGTCCTCGTCCAAAATTTTCTGAGCTTCAACGAGATCGAGACGGTCGTCGGTCGACTTGGTCCAGGGTACGTCAATCAGCCAGTCGAGATACGTGCGAACGATGGTCGCTTCGCTGGCATCCTGGTGCATGCGCTCTAGACGACCAACCTGCTTCATCGCCTCTTCGTGAACTTCCGTCGGCATCTTGCAGGCATCGATCTTGTTGCGCAGTTCCTGGATCTCTTCCGACTTGGACTCGTTATCGCCCAGCTCGTTCTTGATCGCGCGAATCTGCTCGCGGAGGAAATACTCGCGCTGGCTCTTGGTCATCTCGTCGCGGGCCTGCGAGCGGATGCGGGCCTGCATGGCGAGGATTTCCAGTTCCTTCACGAGGATTTCGTTCACCTTCTTCAGGCGATCGAAAGGATCGAACTGTTCGAGAATGCTTTGGGCATCTTCTACTTTTAGTCCGAGGTTCGACGCAATCAGATCGGCGAGACGTCCGCCATCGTTGATATCGTCGACAACCATCAGGATGTCGGGGGAGAGCATACGGCCCATCGAGATTACCTTTTCCAGGTTCTCGCGTACGGTGCGCATCAGGGCTTCAACCTCAACCTGTTCGCGCAGCGCCGGCTTCTCTTTAATCTGTTTTACCTTTGCGACGAAGAAAGGTTTCTCCTGCTGAAAGTCCAGCACGGTGCCCTTCATCAACCCCTGCACCAGGATCTTCACCCGGCCGTCAGGAAGTTTGCGCATACGCATGATCATCGAGATCGTGCCGATCGGAAAAATGCTTTCCGGAGTCGGATTCTCGTCCGTGATCTCTTTTTGCGCGGCCAGAAAGATCAGGCGATCTTTGGCCAGCGCTTCGTTCACCGCACGAATGGAAGGCTCTCGTCCGACGAACAGCGGGATGATCATGTACGGATAAACAACTACGTCCCGAATCGGGAGTAGCGGAAGCTCATCCGGGATGACCAACTCGTCATTCTCTTGGAACTCGTTACCCATTTGGGTTCCCCTTGGCTAGAAGAAGTGGAAAGGCTCTCACTGTATTTATCGGGTGATGCAGGCGGGTTCTTTAGGACTCCGTTAAGGGGAAAACCAAAACTTTTCCGTACTTATACGCAGCGTTATTGGTGGGCAGGCTCAAAACGGAAACGCGCGGGATGCCGCAAGCTGGGACATCCCGCGCGATCGCATAGTTTAGGGGTCATTTCGCCGAAGGGGGAAGGCTTAGGCAACGAGGCGCGGGGCCGACATGGTGGTGCGCTCAACCAGCTCTTCAGCTTCCTTGCAGCCCACGCACATATCGGCCATGGGACGAGCTTCCAGGCGCTTCGGCTCGATGGGCTCTTCGCAACCTTCGCAAAT
>JBGSST010000070.1:0-15189 GCA_041736915.1 Bdellovibrionota bacterium | reverse complement strand
GCGCAAGAAGTTCCCTCTGGAAGAGCTGGAAAGCCTGGATAACGAGTAAAGTTGGGTTTACAAAGCACCCCCACATGGGTAGCTTCCCCCCTGTTGTAAGAAATACAAGGAGTTAGCTCATTCAGCTCGGCATCGTGAGGTGGCGCTATTTCTGCGCCCTCGTCATCTTAGTCTTTGGCTTCTTGCCGGGCTCCCTACTTGCGGAGTCGCGCACCGTCGTCGAGATTCAGATCCGCGGTAATAAGAAGATTGAAACGGATGCTATCTTGTCGCGCCTGCGCACCAAGGTCGGTGCGGAGCTCTCGCGCGAGAACGTATCCGAAGACATCCGCTCGATCTCCAAGCTCCGCTTCTTCGAAGGGATCGAAGCCGAAGAAGAGACTGCGCCGGGCGGGATCAAGCTTATCTTCAATGTGGTGGAAAAGCCGACCATCTCCAAGATCGAGTACACGGGACTCGATTCCGTGGACAAAGACGACCTAAAAGACCTCATTCTCATTAAAGAGTACGAGGTTCTCGACATCCAAAAGCTATCCCAGAGTGTGGAGAAGCTGACCCAGAAGTACGAAGAAAAAGGGTTTTACCTCGCCGACGTGCGCTACACGCTCGAACCCGACACCAAACGGGGTGAGGTGAAGGTCATCTTCAACGTCGAAGAGAACGACAAGGTTCAGGTAAAGCAGATCAACCTCGTGGGCAACAAGGTCGTGCCCCTGGCCGATCTCAAAGCGGTGATGCAGACGAAAGAGGGCGGCTTCTTTTCGTTTATTACCGGCAGCGGCGCCTACCGCGAAGCGGTCTTCGAACGCGACATCGCTACCTTAGGTTACTACTACGGCACTCTCGGCTACGTGCGCGCCCGCTTCGGCAAGCCCGAAGTCACCGTGAGCCCGGACAAGAAGTGGGTCTACATCACCTTCTTCGTCGACGAAGGGCAGCAGTACAATGTGGGCAAGGTCGACTTTAGTGGCGACCTACTTTACCGCCGCGAAGAGCTGACCGAGGACCTAGCCCTGGTTCAGGGCGAGACCTTCAATACCGAAACGCTTCGCCGCGAGACGTTGCGCTACACGGAAAAGTATTCCGATCTTGGCTACGCCTTCGCCAACGTGGTGCCGCAGCCGATCATTCACGATGACACGCGCACCGTCGACGTCACCTTCGATATCGACCGCGGGGAACGCGTCTACATCGGTAAGATCACCGTTACGGGTAACACCCGCACCAAAGACAAGGTTCTGCGCCGCGAACTGCTCATTCACGAAGGGGAGCTGTTCAACGGCACCAAGAAACGCCTTTCGCGCGAGAATGTCGTGCGGTTGGGTTTCTTCGACAACGTCGAGTTCCACCAGGCCACCTCTAAGGTGGCGCCGAACATCGTCGACATCGAAATTAAGGTTAAGGAACGCTCCACGGGTCAGCTCGTGGTCGGCGCCGGTTACGCCTCGGGCGACATCGGCTTTACGATCAACGCGCAGCTGTCGCAGAACAACTTTCTGGGCAATGGCCAGGTAGCCTCCTTGTCGGCTGAGATTTTGACCGGCCGCAAGTACTACCAGTTCGCTTTGGGCTTTCAGGACCCGTACGTCGGCTACTCCAACTGGAGCTTGGGCGGCGATCTCTTCCAGTTGCGCCGTAACCTCATTGCGCTCGAAGACGTTCCGACTTTCGAGGAGACCAAGACAGGTTTCGACGTCAAATTGGGGCATCCCGTTTACGAGTTCACGAATCTGTTCCTGACCTACAAGTTGGAGAACTCGTACGTGCCGGAGGCGTCGATCATCGATCGTCAGCTCATTCCGAAGGCCTCGGTGAACGGCGTGTCGAGCTCGGTGAACGCCAATCTCGTGTACGACAAACGAGACGACCGCTTCGATCCGCGCACGGGGTCTTACCTAAGTCTTTCGGGTGAGTTCGCCGGTCTGGGGGGAGATCGCAAGTTCTTCCGGTCGCGTGGGCAGTTCAAGTTCTTCCGCCCCATTGTCTGGGACTTCATCTTCCGTCTGAACATGACGGCGGCAAACATTCAGGGCAGCTCGGTACCGATCAACGAATTGTTCATCCAGGGTGGCCTCTTCTCCTTGCGCGGTTATGACTTCCTTACGATCGGTCCGTCGGAGCCGTTGAGCTCTGCCACTTCGGGAAATCTGTCGCAAAAGGCGATCGAACGTGGTGTCGGCGGCCGGCAATTCACCAAGGGCGGACACAACGAAGTGTTGATGAACGCCGAGATTGAATTTCCGCTGCTCAAAGAGGCGAAGATTCGCGGTGTCGTGTTCATGGATGCCGGTAACGCGTTCGATCTGCCGTTCAGCGGCGGCCCGGCGTTGTACGCGAACTTGGGTTGGGGCGTACGCTGGTTCACGCCCATCGGTCCCTTGCGTTTCGAATTTGGCTACCCTATTGTTAAGGACAATAGGTCTAAGTTCTACTTTACTATCGGTCCTCCATTCTAATTTCTGAGGTGTATATGAAGAGCGCTCTTCTGTTTATCGCCATGATCTCTTTCTCGGCGTTCGCCGCCGACGGGCAGCTACGCGTTGCCTACGTTGATTTGCAGAAGGCCCTTCAGTCGGTCGAGGCCGGTAAGACGGCGAAGTCGCAGCTTGAAAAAGATGTGGCCTCCAAGCGCGCCGAGCTGGAAAAAGCCCAGGCCACTTTGCAGCAAGAGGCCGAGCAGTTTGAAAAGAAGTCGGCCATCCTGAACGATTCCGCCAAAGCGGCGAAGCAGCAGGAGCTGCAGAAGAAGTTCATGGAGTTCCAGAAGAACGCTTCGGAGTCGCAGGCTGACCTCCAAAAGCGCGAGCGCGAGTTGACCAAGCCGCTCATCGACGAGCTACGGGCCATCATCGAAGGCATCGGCAAAGAAAAAGGCTTCCAGCTCATCGTGGAAAAGAACGAAGGCGCGGTGCTTTACGCCGAAGCCGGCTCTGACCTAACGGACCAGGTCATCGAGAAGTTCAACACGAAGTACAAGGGCAAGAAGTTCGACCCGAAGAAGAAGTAAGCCCTAAAGCTGACACGCCAGCACGAGCACCAAGGCCAGTGCCAACGCGAAGTATAGTGGATTTGCTTTCAGCTTCTTGTGCATGCTTTACCCCGCGATGAAGTAGCCGATGGCGACCATAGTCAGGAACAACGTCAGGCGCAGCCACCAGCCCGAGATGTCGAACATCTTGTCGCGAATGTAGAGGGCGTCGATCGCGCGGATGGGAATCGGGGCTCCGATACGGGCGTTGCGGATGAACGGGTCCGACGAAGTGGCTAGCGACGCTTGCGCCTGCTGCGCGGAGGTCGTGGCGGCTTTACGGCGTTTGTCCGACTTGAAGTCCACGTGAATCACGCGTGGCGGTGCCTGGGTCGAAGTCTCATTCGACATCATGAAATGCCTCTCTGCTCTTAAAGGGAAAAAAGAAAGGGTCCCGATTCCAGGAGAATCGGGACCCGAAGAAGATTAGTACGTTCCGTAGACGGCCGCGGGCTGCTGAAGATTGCCGTTCAGGTAAACGAAGATCTGCTGCGCCATGATGTAGCCGCGGTTTTGGTAGTTCACGATTTGACCACCGGGAATATGGACGACTACCTGAGCCTGCGATACCGCGATGCCCGTAGGGATCGGCGCCGTTCCGTTCAGAACCATGTCGCGAAATCCGCCGTTGGTGTCGATGTACAGCGGAGCGCCGCCTTGCGAGTTGAGCTGGACCGCCGTCTGGCGATTCTGTGCCGGCTGACCGGGAAAGGTCGGTCCGTACAACAAGTTCAGCTCAGCCCAGTTAAAGCAGCCCGACGCGGTCGCGGGAACCTGTTGGCCAAAGCCAATCTGTCCGCCCTGAGGCGCCACCGTGAGCGACAACGAGCTGGGCAATCCACCCTGCTGCTGCATTCCGCCACCGGTCAGACCATTGTAGATGACCTGCAAAGCGCTGAAGTAAGAGTTCACTCCCTGAACGCCGCCGCAGCCTCCGCCGCCACCACCACCACCGAAACCACCATTATTGCTGGGCGGAATCGGAGCTGGGGGCGGAACCGTGTTCTGTCCACCGCAACCGACCACCACCGTGAGCGCCAAAGCCGCCAAGAATCCCTTAAACATATTACCTTTCATTTCCTACCTCCCAAAAAAAGACCTAAAAAATTTAGTTCACCCAATCCGAGACCAAAGCATCGAAGTTACCGACCTGGTTCGTGCCCGCGACGCCGATGTCGATGTACTGGCGGCAAGGGGTAACCACGTCGTTTTGATCCGGGCACGGGGTTCCAGAGCACATCCACTGGAAGGACGCGCAGTAGTTGACGTCGACGGACGGACGAGCGCCCCACGAAGCCTGCCAGGTACCAGGATAAACGTAGTGAACCTTCGGGTCCGAGCTCGAGCGAGCGCGGTACATAAAGTAACCATTCGTGAGCTGATTGCCCGCGCGCGAGGCGCGAACGCGAGTCACGACCGCGTCATCTTGAAAGATGACGTCGAAGGCGTTCGTCGAGATGGCGCCCGCATTTTCAAAGGTGTTCTGCTGCATGTCGCGCCAGAACTTCGAATCTTCAAAGCCGAAGAGCATTTTGCCGCGGAGCACGCCGCCGGCCACCGTTAGGGTCAGCTTCAACTTGGCGTCGCCGACCAGCGGGCCGTACACGATCGTGCCGAAGAGATTCTCCAAAGCCGCGTAAGTCGTATTGTCGAGCAGCTGCACCGGAGCCGCGCCCGTAAGGTCCGGGATACCGGGCTTCACGTTCGGGTTCGGCGCGTTCGGGTCATTCATGGTTGGGGGCGCATTCGGGTCGGTCGGCGTCGGCAACTTCGTTTCCGAAGAGCTACCGCAACCCACGAGCGACAGAAGGGCCAAAACCAAAATCGATTTTTTTAATACGAGGCTCATCTACATCCTCAACATCCACTGGGCTTAGGAGCTAGCTCCGGCCACAACCACAACAACGTTCCACGGGTAACCCTCATGCTGCGCATGAAGAGCCACCGCCCCCGACTTGTGCAAGGCCGGTACCACCCGCATTCCGGGCGTGAGCGAGTGTTTTGGGGAGAAGAGAAGTCAGTAGCTTTTTTACGGCAGCTCGCGGACCGAAGCGGTCCGACAATAAAAACAGAATGCAGAATGGACAGTTAGGTCCGGCGACGTTTGTCGTCACCCGGTATACGAAAAGGGGCACGACTTTGGCTTGGCGACTGCCGTTGCCGGTCGCCCTCCCTCGTGTTAGCGTGGGGGCCAAATTAAGGAGCGAAAAAGATGAGTTACATTGTCACCCAGCACTGCGTGGACTGTAAATACACCGACTGCGTTACCGTTTGCCCGGTGGACGCTTTCCATGAAGGGGCTCGCACCGTTTACATCAACCCCGATACCTGCGTGAACTGCGATGCGTGCGTTCCCGCCTGCCCGGTCGAGACCATCTACTCCGAAGAGAATCTTCCTTCGCAGTATCAGAGCTACGTTCAGATCAACATCGACGGATCGAACGCCAATCCGGTCATCAACCAGAAGAAGGACCCCATGGCGGGCGCCAAGTCGCTGGATGAGCTGAAGGCGATGGACGCCCAAGGCTACACGCCGCCGAATTTTCCGTAATGGCTTTGACCCCGTCGAACATGCTGGCGCTGGGGACTAGTGCCCCCGACTTTGCTTTGCCCGATACGGACGGCAACGTGGTGACGTTGTCGTCCGCCAAGGGAAGCAAGGGGTCGCTCGTGGTCTTCATGTGCAATCACTGCCCGTACGTGAAGCACATCCGGGAAAAGCTCGCGGAAGTGACTACGGCGTATTCCCAAAAGGGGATCGCCGTATTCGGAATCAACTCCAACGACGTGGAGAACTACCCCGCGGACCGGCCGGAAAAGATGAAAGAGGAAAAGGAAGCGTGGAAGTACACGTTTCCTTACCTGTTCGACGAATCTCAAGATGTCGCTAAGGCCTTTAAAGCGGCCTGCACGCCTGATTTCTATCTCTTCGATGCCTCGCTAAAGCTCGTGTACCGTGGCCAGTTCGATGACAGCCGGCCGGGCAACGGCATCCCCGTTTCCGGTAAGGATTTATCGAAGGCGATGGAAGACGTGGTGGCCGGAAATATCCCCGCTCCCGAGCAACGGCCCAGCATGGGCTGTAATATTAAGTGGAAATAAACAGGGGCTTCGAGACGTTACACCCGGACGTGGGTGTCTAAAACTTGTAGTGAATTCCTTTAGTGGGAATCCCCCCGTATTCTGCGTGGTCTTCGCCCCGATTTTCCCCTTTAAGTTCCCGAATCTACGACTGAACACACCTGAGAGGTTCTGACTTGGCCGGGGTTGTGCAATTTGCACCCTACAAGCAGTAGTTCCAGTGATGTTGCGGAGGTTCGTATGTTCGCTTCCGATTCGCGTACGTTGTCGCAAACCTTAGTTTGGGGAATGGTGGTTACCGTTCTTCTCTCTTTGATTGATGACGAAGCGATGGCCGCCCGACGACGTGGTCGCGGCGTGCGACGCCCCCAAGGGCGCGTGCGCGTGGTTCAGCGTCGTGGGGTAGTTCGTCGCCGGGTCGTGCGGCGCAACGTAGTTCGGAATGTGAATCGAAACGTTTTTCGTGGTCTTGCGGTTTTGCCGGCTAACGGTAATGCGCAGGCCATTGCGGGGAATCAGCAGATTCTGGTGAACGGCCAGGGGCAGGCCCTCGTAAACAACATCAACGACTTCGGCCCGGCCAGCGTAAATCCGGTGGCTTTGGGTTTAGGTGGCGTGAACGGACTCGGCCTTCAGCCGGTTTCCGGCTTCGCCAATATCGGAGTCGCGAGCAACGGACAGTTTTTTGAATTGAATAACGGCGCCGTGGTGAACGGCGCAATTGTGGATCCCAACTCGGCAATCCGGCAGCCCCTCGTGGGCTTCAACGGATCGCTCGTGGTGGGGCAGAACGGACAGCTGTTATCGGGAACGCAGGAGCAGATTCGGGCGTTCAACCAGGGTGTCATTCCGGTTCAATCGTTTGCTCTACGGAGCAACGCCGTGAGCGGATCACAGCAGGTGCGGTCGCTGCGCCGATGAAGTTTTGAAAGTGGCTTAAGGTCGTTTGTAGAAAGATGAGTGAACGTATGAGGAAAGGGCAATTCGCCCCTATCCAGGGGTTGCTGCTTGCGGCAATCGCGCTGGGGTTTAGCACGGAGGCGCTCGCCGAGCGTCGGCTCGTGTTCGGCCGCCCGATTGGGTCCTCGGGTTCCGTGGTTAGCCGCGGGATCGGCGGCTCCAGTTTCATTCGCCTTGACCAGCTGAAAGAGGTCAACGGCACCTTCTCCAAGCTGCGTACTTTCAATAACAACCTCGTCGAGTTCTCCAGCGATGCGTTCGGCAATCCGCGCGTCAGCCAGCTGTTCATCGACGGCGCGGGCCGCCTCGTGGGCGCGACCACCCAAGACACCGTCAAGCAGGTGAAAGAGTTTTATCTGGCCAACTTCGACCAGTTCCGCGGCAACGCCTCGAACCTGGTGCAGCGTTTCCTCATCGCCAATGGTGGCGCCAACACCATCCGTGGCTTTACCGTGGACTTGGGCAGCTCCATTATCCCGCAAGTAGATGCCGTCGACGAAGCTACCGGTAAAAAAGTTTTGCGTACCGTGAAGTATGCGCAGGGCAAAGAGGAACAGGTAAAGCTCGCGGCGCTTAACTTCCTCATCAATACGATTAGCCAGAGCAAAGATCTGTTTACGGTGAACCCGAGCTTCATTCGCGGCGGCCAGGTCGGCGTGAACTTGCTCCGCTTCATGCGCCCGGAAGCGATTGCACTTTTGACCAGTAATAACCCCTACGCGTGCGGTAACCCGACCGCGCCGGTACGGCTCGACTTCATGGTTGCCCGCGCGATGGACCCCGATGTGTATTACCAGCTGACGGGCTCGCCGAAGAAGTTTGCCGATTTAGCGAAGCAGTTCGGTATCTCCGAACAGCGTCGTGACTATCCCGGTACTCACATCGTAGTAGCTGGTCCCCCGGGGCAAGATGAGTCACTGGTCGGCCGCCATCCCCAGCGCATTGTTGGATTCCGTAACGAACTCAACGTTCCCGGTGGCGACGCGTTTCTCTCTTACGACAACCGCTACAACTTGCCTCCCGGTCAGCAAGAGTCGGCCGATGCATTCCGCAATGGTATCGACACTTCGTTCGAAGCGGGCGAGTCGATTTACACTAAGCCCAACGGTTTCATGTCCTTTTACCTGAACAACAATCCCGCCGGCGATCGCCAACGTAGCGCTCCGGTGGAGTTCGCCCAGTCGTCGATTCACGCCGGTCTGGTTCGCCGCGAAAGTAATGCTTCGGACGTCTCGGCCCCCATCAACTGTTTGGTCTGTCATGCCAACGGCATTTTGGGCGGAGGTATCTCTCCCCGCACCGAAAAGCAGTACACCGACAATCTGAACAACGTGCCGGTGAATCAGCGTCAGTTTTTCACGAGCAACGCCGTGTACCGGGCGCGCGGAAATCGCTTCAATCAGATTTGGCGTAATGCCCTGGTAGCCTCCGGCTCGTTCGTCGAGGACCCGGAATCGCAGGTGAAGGCTTCGTTCCCCGGCCAAAAGATTCCGGCTCCCCTACTGCCCGACTTTTTGGGTGAGTACGGTGCGCTGCTGACCATCGACCGCGCCGCCAAAGAGCTAGGCGCTCCGGTGGCGCAGG
This sequence comes from Bdellovibrionota bacterium, assembly GCA_041736915.1. Taxonomy (GTDB): domain Bacteria; phylum Bdellovibrionota; class FAC87; order UBA2466; family UBA2466; genus JBGSST01. The sequence continues at coordinate 6,536 of JBGSST010000070.1, read as the reverse complement.
TTGCCTCTTTGCTAAAGACCAACTCGGAAGGCAAGGTCTCGCGCAAGCAGTTCGAAGCCCAGTTCTGTAACCTCAAAGCGGCCCTGGGCGGCGGCTCCTCAGTGGCGAGCGGTAGCTTCCAGACGCCTATCCAGCAAGGGTTTGGCGGCGGCAACTTCGGTTTACGGTCTCCGAGCAACCAGAGCCACCTTTAATTCTCACGGCGTAAAATTCTTTCGACTCGACCGCCCTTTGCTATTACCGTCCGGGCATTGCAAAAACCTGGAGGGTAGTGAATGAAGTCGATGTTGAAGTTCGTGGCCGTGCTGTCGTTGGTGTTGTTCGTGTCTGCCTGTGACAAGAACAAGAATGGCGGCGGCGCCGGTGGTGGCCTAGGCGAGAAGAACGCGGGCGTGGGCGCCGATGGCAAATGCAGCGATAAAATGATCGCGGACCTGGAAGAGTTTGCTCGCGAGTTTCAGGACGCTGGCCTGAATAACGACCTCCCCAAGGCGAAGTCACTTTGCAGAAATATCACGGCAAAGTACGGCAACACGTCGTGCAAGGCGGCGAACGGTGGAACGTTCGACGGTTCCGAGCTCGAGCGGGAATGCAACAAGCTCCCGTAAAAACGATCCGTCTTTAAAGGGCCGGGGCACTTTGCGCCGGCCTTTTTTTATTTCTTCTTGAGGCTTTTGTAATAGTCGTGAAACTGCAGATTGAATGCGGGCAACGACGACACCTCGGGGGCTCCGCGGAACTGTGAGTGGCAGCGGTAGCAAAGCCCCACCTCGCCGACGTGGCGGTAGAGCCACCAGTCGAAGATCGTGACCACGAGTAACGACAAGCCGTAGGTATAGAAGCTGCCGGCGATGCCCACTAAGAGGAGCAGCACGCCGAGCTTACGGTTGAAGTCTTTCTGTTTGTAGACGTGTTCAGCTTCGCACACGGGGCAGGGCTGCAGAGCGGGCGGCGACGACTTCAGCGGCCGCTTCGTCTCGCACGCGTGACACTTGAGCTCGCGACCTTTCAGCCACACCGTCGTAGGCCATTCGGGGCACTTCTCGCAGGGAAAGGTAATTTCGAGGCTCATGCCGTTATTCTAGCCTTATACGATCCAGCCGTCGTGAAACATCAGATATAGGCTCAGCGTCTCGCCGGCCAGGATAGAGAGTAGCAGCACGTACAAGATTCCCGTGGCGGATTGGGTGCTGCGAATCTGTACGGTTTTCCACACCATCCACAGAAAAACGATAGGCACGAGGAGCCCCCACGAAACCCGCATCATCAGGAAAATACCCACGGAGGTCGCAAAAAACTTATACAGCTCGAGCTCGGTCGACGGTAGCCGGGGCAGGGTGAAGTACGCGGCCAACAAGATCCGAATCGCCAGCACCACGATGAGCCAAAGGGTAATGCGTTTCAGCTCGTCGATGGAAAGCTTCGGCTGGGTGAGGTACCAGTGGCCAAGCCACATGGCCGTCATCGAAAAGCCCAGCATGAGGGCGACGAGCAAAAGGTTCAGGGCGGTTTGTCCCGCCGAAACGGGCGGCACGCCAAGCAGCGGGGCCACGGACATCGAGCCCGCTCCCAGGTACCTCAGCCCCGCGTACAACGCCACGGAACCCGTCAGGGAGGCCGCGGAAACGCTCTTTAGAATGCCCGAAGAAAGTGCCACGCCCGCCAAGGTGGCCAACGCCAGCCACGTCATCTCCCCCTGGAAGCCGACGGGCTTGAAGTAAAAAGCCAGCGCCATGGTTAGTAAGAAACCGCCGCCGTGGTACTGAAAAAAACGGGGGCCCACTTGCGCGGGCTTGAGCCAGCCGTAGGAAAACAGCGAGCCCAGGCCCGTCAAAAGCAGAAAATAAAATACTACCTGGTCTAGCAAGAGACCTTCGTTAGCTATGCGCTTTGAGTTTTTTGAACTCTTCGGTAAGCGCCGGAACTACCTCGAACAGATCGCCCACGATGCCGTAGTCGGCGCGCTGGAAGATCGGAGCTTCGGGGTTCTTGTCGATCGCCACGATCACCTTGGACGAACGCATACCCGCCAGATGCTGAATCGCCCCCGAGATGCCACACGCAATGTACAGCTTGGGGCTAACCGTTTTACCGGTTTGTCCCACCTGCATGTCGTGGGGAGCGTAACCCGCATCGACGGCCGCGCGCGAGGCACCCACGGCGGCACCGATCACATCGGCGCAGTCCTGCAAGATTTTGAAATTTTCGGCGTTCTTTAAGGAACGGCCACCCGAGATGATGATGTCGGCCTCGGTCAGGTCGACCTTCTTACTCGCCGCCGCTTTCACTTCGACGACCTTGGCGCGAATCTCCCCCGCGTTGGCGGCCACTTTTTCGACGGGCGAGCTTCCACCGGCCGCATCCACGGGCAAAACGTTCGGACGCACCGACAGCACCGCCGGCATCGCCGTAAACTCCACCTGTTTGGAAACCTTACCCGCAAAAACCGGACGGCGGGCGGTCACGGCCGACCCCACCTTGATCTCCGTGCAGTCACTGGCGATTCCTACCTGCAGCTTGGCCGCTAACCGCGGGAGATAATCTTTGGCCAGCGCGGTCGCGCCGACCAGGATCGCACCCGGGGTTTGCGTGGAGAGATAAGCGTGCAAAGCGTTGGCGTACCCTTCGGTCGAGTACTGCGTGAGCGCTTCGTGGGCTAGCACCACAATTTTGCTGGCCCCCATACCGACCGCCGACTGGGCCGCCGCTTCCGCGTCCGCACCGCCGACGAGCACCATCGTGGCCGCCTGTCCCTGACGCTTGAGCTCCGAAAGGATCTCGTGCGTAACCCGTTTTACTTTGCCGTCTTTGGCTTCACCGATAACGAAAATGTTCATGAGAAACTCCGAATGCTTTAGATGACCTTCGCCTCTTCACGCAGCAACTTCACCAGCTCGCGCGCCTGGGTGGCGGCGTCACCGGTGAGCTTTTTACCGGGCGCCCGATCCGGGGGCGGCAGGTAGTCGCTTTCCTTCACCTTGGCGCTTCCGGCCGAAAGGCCCAGGTCCGCCAACGAGTAGGTTTTAATCTCTTTCTTCTTTGCCTTCATGATGCCGGGAAGGCTGGCGTAGCGAGGGGTGTTGATTCCCTTGTCCACCGCGAGCAGCACCGGAACCGACGACTGCACGATGAAACGGGTGCCGCCTTCGACTTCGCGCTCCGCCTTGAGCGACGTGCCCGAAGCGTCCCATTCGATCTTGGCGACGACGGATACCGACGGCCAGTTCAAAAATTCGGCTACGTAACCGAAGGTGGCTGCCTGATCGTCGTCGATAGCCTGCTTGCCGGCGAACACGACCTGCGCGCCTTCCTTCTTCAGCACTTCCGCCAGCGCTTTGCCGGCGGTGAAAGTGTCGGTCTCGCCTTCCGTTTTCACGTGAATGGCATTATCGACTCCCATCGCCAGCGCCGTGCGTAGCGCTTCGACCGCGCGGTCGGGCCCCAGTGTGACCACGGTCACGGCCGGCGCCTTCACCTTGTCTTTGGTCTTCAACGCTTCTTCGATCGCGAATTCGTCGTAGGGGTTGATGATCCATTTGATGTCGTTGGTTTCAATTCCCGACTTATCGCCCTTGATCCGGATTTTCGTTTCCGTATCGGGCACCTGTTTTACGAGGACAAACAACATGGGTGACTTCCTTACTTAAGCAAATGACGGGCGATGACTACCCGCTGAATCTGAGACGTACCTTCGTAGATCTGGACTAGCTTCACGTCGCGCATGATCTTCTCGACCGGATACTCTTTCGTGTAGCCATAACCGCCGAAAATCTGAACCGCGTCGGTGGCGACTTCCATCGCCATGTCGGCCGACCAGCGCTTGGCGTGCGAAGCGGCAAGGGAGCCTTGTTCGAGCTTGCCTTGGTCGAGTAGCCAACCGGCGTTCAAGCACATCAAACGTCCCGCCTCGATCTTCGTGGCCATGTCAGCCATCATGAACTGCAGCCCCTGAAAATTGGCGATCGGCTGACCAAACTGTTTGCGTTCTTTCGAATACCGAATCGAGTGCTCGAGCGCCGCCCGGGCCGCGCCTACCGCGCCCGCGGCAATCGGGGCACGCGTTCGGTCTAGCGTCGACATGGCGATCTTAAAGCCTTCGCCGACTTTTCCAATTTGATTCTTCTTCGGCACCTTCACGTTCTCGAAGGTGATCGAGCGCGTGTCCGAGCAGCGCTGCCCCATTTTGTCTTCATGCTTGCCCAAGGAGATGCCTTCCGACTTCGCGTTGACCGCGAGGCACACCGTGCCTTTGGCGCGCAGCGCTTTGTCGGTGGTGGCGAAAACGCTGAAGAGATCCGCATGGCCCGCGTTGGTGATCCACATCTTGGAGCCGTTCACCAGCCAGTGATCGCCCATGTCTTTGGCGATGGTCGACATGCTGCCGGCGTCGCTACCCGAGCCCGGCTCGGTCAAACAGAAAGCGGCTAGCTTCGGGGCCTCGAGCAAGGGGCCGATGTGCTCTTGGATTTGCTCGTCGGTACCGAACAGCAGAATCGGATACGAGCCTAGCGTGTTTACCGAGATGCTGGTGGTCATGCCCAGGCAGCCCGCCCCGAGCTCCTCGTTCAAAATCACGTCTTCGACCACGCCGAATCCCAGGCCGCCGAACTTGGCGGGGACGGCGATGTTCATCAGGCCGGTCTCCCAGGCCATCTTAATCACGTCGTGGGGAAACTCATTCAACTGGTCATATTTCGCCGCGACCGGTTTGATCTCTTTCTCGACGAATTTACGGACCGTTTCCTTTAAAGACTCTTGTTCTTCGGAGAGGGTGAAACCGAGCATTTGTTTTTCCTTTGATTGGCCTGAAAGATAAGAAGAAAAACCCTTAAATTCAATATTTTTTGAGGGTTTCCGTGGAAAATAACGCCACGAGTTAGCGGAAAACTCGTGGTAAAAAGCCTCGCATGTCGCAAAAAGAGAATCGCACGGGAATCCTCATCATTTTGGACGGTTTCGGTATCAGTACCGAGACCCGCTTTAACGCGGTCGTGAAAGCGAAAACGCCGACGTTAGCTTATCTCAAAGAGACCTATCCGCATAACGTACTTCAAGCTTCGGAATCTTTCGTGGGGTTACCCACCGGGTTCATGGGCAACTCGGAAGTCGGCCACCTCAATATCGGGGCCGGGCGGGTGGTGTATCAGGATTTTTCGCTCATCTCCAAAGCGATCGATGATGGCGCCTTCTTCAAGAACCCGGCGATTTTGGGGCTGATGCAGAAAGTAAAAAAAGGCGGACCGCGGGCCGCCCTTCACCTGATGGGGCTGCTTTCCGACGGCGGCGTGCACAGCCACGACAGCCACCTTTACGCGCTCATTCAGATGGCGAAGCGCGAAGGGATCGCGCGCGTGTGGATTCACGCCTTCACCGACGGCCGCGATACGTCGCCGACCTCGGGACTTGGTTTTTTGAACAAGCTGACCCAGTACTGTGACGACGCTGGCCTAGGGCGCGTGGCGACGGTGACCGGTCGCTTCTTCGCCATGGATCGCGACAAACGATGGGAACGTGTCGAGAAGGCGTACCGCGCGATCGTGAAGGGGGAAGGGGAAGGCAAGTTCGACGAGCCGCAGTCGTGGGTGAAAGAGTGCTACGGCAAGAGCATCACCGATGAGTTTCTGCCGCCGGCTACGGCGAACGGTTTTTCGGGCGTGGGCGATGGCGACGGCGTACTCTTCTTCAACTTCCGCGCGGATCGGGCGCGCGAGATTACCCGCGCGATGACCCAGGTGGACTTCGATGGCTTTACGCGCAGCTCGTTCCCCACGCTGAGCGGGTTCGTATGCCTAACCCCCTACGACGAGTCGCTACAGCTGGTGAGCGCTTTCGAGAAGCCCAAGGTGCCCATGACCCTGGGCGAACTGGTTAGTCAAAAAGGCTGGACCCAGCTGCGTATCGCCGAGACGGAAAAGTACGCGCACGTGACGTACTTCTTCAATGGTGGCGACGAGAAAGTTTTCCCGCACGAGAAGCGGGTACTCATTCCTTCGCCCCGCGACGTGAAAACGTACGACCAGAAGCCCGAGATGAGTGCGGTGGAGGTCACCGATGCCTTGCTGAAAGAGCTACAGCAGGGAGACCTGCGGTTCGTCGTCGTCAACTACGCCAACTGCGACATGGTCGGCCACACGGGAAATCTCAGTGCCGCGACCAAGGCGGTCGAGACGGTGGACCAGTGCCTTAAACGGGTCGTGGAGTGGGTGGAAAAGAACGGCGCCTTTGCGCTGCTCACCGCCGATCACGGCAACTGCGAGAAGATGTGCGAAAGCGATGGGGCCCCGATGACCGCCCATACGACGTTCCCGGTTCCGCTGTACGTGATCGATCCGGAAAATAAGAAGTGGGATGTGAAAACGGGAAGCCTGTGCGACATCGCCCCTACGATGCTGAAGATCTGGGGCGTTCCGAAGCCGAAAGAAATGACGGGCGAAGCTCTGGTTTAGTTCCGGCCGTTTCTATTGCGGGTAGAAAATCACCGTGCACGAAGGGCAGTGTTCGCGCACTTTTGGCTCGTCGGCCCGGCTCGCCACGAG
>JBGSST010000226.1:0-5006 GCA_041736915.1 Bdellovibrionota bacterium | reverse complement strand
TGCACGAAGAGGTAGCCATGCTCTTTGGCTAAGGTCAGAGCATGCTCGTAGGATTCGTCGTAAACGTCTCCCTGGAGCACGATCTCGGCCCCCCAACGCTGGGTGTGTTGCACTTTGATGGCGGGGGTAAAAGACGGCATCACGATGGTCGACTTGATTCCCGTTAAGTTCGACATCAAAGCGACGGCCTGGGCGTGGTTACCGGCCGAGGCGGCGATAACCCCATTTGTTTTCGCTAACACGAGGTTCTGTAAAATACAGTTCGAAGCCCCCCGCATCTTGAACGAGCCGGTGCGTTGAAAAATCTCGCACTTTACCAGCACCTCTTTGTGACACACGCGCGACAAAACGTCGGAGTAAAGTAACGGTGTGCGCCGGATATACGGGGCGATTCTGGTTTCGGCCTGGCGAATGGTTTCGATCGAAGTGAGCGGCATAACGGAAATCTATCCGATCCCCCCACCGACGGCAAAACTTCGAGTTAGCCCAGCAGCTCGCTGCGCAGCTGCGAACACCATGCTTTAACGCGGGCATCGCTCTTGTCGTCCTGATTCTCGACGTCGATGACGAGCCCCAGGAATTTGTTGTTGCGAATGGCTTTCGATTTCTTGAAGTCGTAACCGTCGGTTGGCCACAGCCCCACGAGCTTGGCCCCTTTTTTCTCGAACTTCACGACGAGCTCTTCCATCGCATCCACGTACGTGTCCGCGTAACCTTTACCGTCACCGAGTCCGAAGACCGCGATCTTCTTGCCCGCGAGACTGGTGGAAGCCTTTTCGAAATCGGGAAGGGCCGCCGCCCAGTCGTCCTGCATCTCGCCGATGTGCCAGGTGGGCACGCCGAGGATGATGTTTTCGGGCACGCCGAAGTCGAGCGGACTAATGTCGGTGATGTTTTTCACGTGGTCCACGTCCGCACCCAGCTCGGCCTTGATCATGTTGGCCACTTCGGTGGTGTTGCCCGTCGACGAGCCATACACCAGTAAAGTGCGTCCACTCGTAATGGAGGCTTTGGTTTTGTCGACGACCACTGCCGGAGCGCCGCCGCCGCTGGCGGCCTTGGCTTTGTCTTCCGCGGCTTTGGTCAGAGCGGCCAGCCGTTCTTGTTCTTTTTTCTTGGCCTCTTCCTCGGCCAACCGTTTCTTTTCGGCCAGCTCCGCACGCTGCTGATCGGAACGGGCCTTCAGGCTCATCACCGGCAAGGCGGCCACTTCGGCGCTATCCAACGTGACGAAAATGCCATCGTAGGCCGCAGCCTCGGGAGCTTTCTTCCCTTTGCCGCGATAGATGCGGATGAGCTCATCGACGGGCAGAAGCACGCTGGCGGCTTGCGCCCCCTCAACGAAGAACTGCACCCGTACGAGCCCGGACTCGGCACGATGCCGGCCCACGAGAAAATCTTTGAACGCCAGCGACAGCTCGAGCGCCACGGCCGCGGGCTTAGCGAGCGACGGCGAGAAGGTGTAGGAGAGCGGCGGAAAGGCCTGCTGCCCCGTCGGGTTGGTCCCGTCGATGATTACCCGGAGTAGCTCCGCCGGCTTCGACCCGTTTACGTAAACCTCCAAAGAGCCCGGAAGCCGCGAGCTCGCCACGCCTACGGTGACTGCGGGGTTTTTTAGCTGAACGGAATACGACCTGAACATGGGACTCCTCTGGCGCCTTCTGGCTACCACGCGATGAAGGGTAAAATTGGGTGCAAAGATAACCCCTTACGCCACCCTCGAAAAGAAAAAAGCGGGGACCGGCACTTCACTTCTTTTCGCAGGCGCCGGCTTCAATCCAAAGGTACGGGGTTCCCCGCTCGGTGAATAGGGGAACTTGGAGGAACGTCCGCGCGCCGTCCTGGCCAGGGTCGCCGGTGGGGGGCTCGGCCGGCTTGCAAAGCAGGTACTCGGGTAGTTCCTCTACCTGAAGATAAATCGTACCCTCAATCTCTTCGATGCCCCAGTAGCGTACGAGTTCGGAAGGCGCATTGTGGCCTGATTTTTCCCGGAAACCGCGGACGCAGGAGGATTCCCTAATGTGGGGTATTTCGTGGCGGGGCTCACGCCAAGCGAGGTAGGTCGTACCGGGAACGAGCAGTTGGCGAAGCTCATCGATTTTCCGGGGCAGACGCACCGAAGTAGAACGCGGGGCCGGTCGTTGCTCCGCCAATAGCCTTTTTCCGTTTTCCTTCCACCACGCCTTCCACTTGTGGGGAAGCTGCGCCGAGATGGTCTGATTCGTCATTTCGTACAGACCAAAGTGAATTTCCCGCTTCACGCCGTGGCCCCCCTTTTCGAGAAGCTCAATCATCTTCGGGGTCGCCGGATAGTGCCTGAGCTCGCCGAGCGACTGGGCGGCCGCGGCAATCTTTCCGCGGTCTTGGGAAGATAGGTCCCGGACCAGCCCCTCTAGGCGAGCCTTATCGCGGACTAGAAAGGGAATGAGCCGCTTGGCCAGGCGTACGTTGATCCGAAAGTCGGACTCGGGCAAAAGGACGGCGTCCTTTAGCGCGGTGTAAACGGGAGTGAAGTCCCGTGGGCCAAGGTAAGAGCAGTGCCCACCGTCGAGCAGGATCCAAAGCGCGGCCAATCGCACGTCCCGGTTGGGGTGCACTAGGTTATCGACCACCTGGCGAGTGAAGGTGCCGCCGGGGGCTTCATTTAAAAGCCGTTCCCGGGCCTGGTTGATTAACTTAGGATCTTTCCCGCGAAGAAACGTCAGCGCATCGGCGGTCGACCAGCTTTTCGGGGAGCCTGGATTAGGTCTTTCCGCCTTGGCCTTTTCCTCGGCTAGCTTTTTTTCCTGCGCGGTACAAAGTGCGCGGTCGGACTGGCTCTTCAAATCCGCGCACCGCCCCCGTCCGTCGTGAAGGGCTCGGCTCAGGCACATCTCCTTTAGCCGGGAGCCCGTCTTTTCACTTTCGATTTCCGAGCAAAACGAGATCGGGCGGTGGTGCATGCTTTCGGACTGGCAACGGATTTTGTCCGTCAAATCGGTTAAGCGGTGGCATGCCCCACCGCCATTCTTGGCCTCGACAATCGCACACTCGGTGAAGGAATTCTTTTGTGCCTCGACGACTCCTTTGCACATAGCCGCATCGCCCTTGGCCCGGATGAGAAGCATGAGGCAGATATCGGCTTGCAAGGGGATAGAAATTTTACGGCAGGTATTGGGGTCCTGCCCCTTCTTCGCGTTTTCGCCCAAGCAGACGTCGGCAAAATAGTCTCCCCGCGGAATCTGTGGTTCGCGCCAGAGCTGGCACTGCTCATCGGTCAGCCCCGCCGCGACACTCTTCGTAAAAAGGCATTGGAGCAGCTCAGCCCCGCCGCCCACGCAGGCGGGAGGCGCGCTGGCCAGTTTTTCTCGTATGGACGATGGGACGTCGTCCGCCGTAAACTCTTTCGTGGGAGCCGGAACGGCGCAGCGGATGGCGCCGTTGTTCGGGCCGCAATTAAGTGCAAAGGTGGGCTGCCTTGCGGTCGCGGGCTCGCACGCGCAAGTGTAGCCCAGCGAGAAGGGGCCCCGGCAGAGCGGGCCATTTACCGAAAATGAGGAGCAGCGGTAGCCCCGCGTGTACGGTAAAGGGTGACCCTCCAGAAAATCAGCGAAGTCACAATTCTTTCCCGGAGCGCAGCCCACGCACCACGCGCCGAGGTTTTGGCCGACATGCGCCGATAGCTTGGCCTCTTCATCGGGCAGACACGGCGATCCCACCGCAGGGCTGGCGAGGCAGGTAAGGGCTAGGGTGAACAACAGGAACGCAGTTTTCATGGGCGGCTCACTCTAGGAAATAGTAGGGGGACAGTTCTTTAGGATCTTTTGTTTGTCCGAGTGAAAGCTCCTCGGAGGCGAAATGGCCGGTCCAGGGGTGGCGCCGTAGTAACTTACGCAGCTTCTCGGGCTTGGCGACGATCTTCAGGCTACCGTATCCGGCGGCAGGCGCGCACGTGACGAACCCAAACTGGTTGAATCCGGAATAGGCGGTCGCCACGCAACGGGTCACCGTGGCGTCCTGCGTCTCCAGCCGAGCCGCCTCGAGCTGCTTTTGAAGGTGCGCCAGGTGGGCGCGTTCGCGGGCCCAATGGTTAATCGTGGCATCGTTCCACCTCACGAACTTGTCTTTCAGAGGACACAGTAGCGGGTTGTCGCGGCACCGCGCCCGAAGCCACTTCTCCGTAGACTCGGGATCAAGAATGGTGAAAAGCGAATCCCAAAACTCCCGGTTTGCCGAGTGGTGCAGGGCTTTGGCTTCCGCAAGTCGAAGCAGTGCGTCCTCGTCTTTCTGTCGAAAGAGAGAGCCAGCCACCCAAAACTCACAGCCGTTGGCGTCGCCTTGGCGGCAAAGGCAGGCCCAAAGCGAATCACCCTCACCAGGCCGTTCTTCGTGCTTTTCCAACGCAAGGCCGAAGAGGAAGCTCGTGCCGTAGCCTTCAGCCATGGCGGGAGCCGCCCCCCGATCGGCCACCAGCGAGAAGATCGGTTTTCCTTCGCGATAAGCGGTGAACTTGCCGTTTAGTTTTCCGAGAGACAGTGTCCCCTCGGCCTCTACGATTCCCTCGGCAGAAATCCGCAACATCGTGCCCGATAACTCTTTGCCTCCGCAGGAAAGCAAGCCCCGGAGTGTGGGCACGCCCTGTTCATTTTCGCCCCAGAGGGGAAGGGTGCCTGAATCGGGGCATTCGCCTGTTTCCGAAAAATCGGTGGGGCTAAATTTCGGGGGCGGGGCAATGGGGCAGCTTGGTGTGGCGGGTGGCGAAATGAGCTTGCCTTGCCGGTAGGCCCGATCGTTGCGCACCCCTCGGTCTAATGTCCACGCACCGCTCCGTCCTGCCGCAAGAGAGTAGTGACGTACCTGGCCGTGCGGCAGGCCCTGCGAAAAGTTGCGCTCAATCCGAATATTCGAGCTTACCCCGCCCTGCATCTCTACCTCGCGGCCCTCGCGTAGATCGTTTTGAAAAGTTCCCGCGATTGACCAGCTATCGGTGCCAATCCAGTAAGGGCCATTTCGTACCCCGCCACGGC
>JBGSST010000111.1:0-8806 GCA_041736915.1 Bdellovibrionota bacterium | reverse complement strand
GGGGGGGGGGGGGGGGGGTGGGGGGGGCGGGGGGGGGGGCGGGGCTCCACCACCATCGTCTTTGGCGGCGTTGCCGGCTTGCTCGCAACCTTTCGCGGCTTGGTTCATCGCGTCGGCCTGTTTCCTAAGCTGATCCGCTTCCTGATATTTCTTGGCGGCCCCTTCTTTATCGCCTTTCGCGGTAAGCCGATCTCCTTCGGCTTGGGCGGCGTCGGCGCCGGCGTTCGAAGTCCCCGCCGCTCCCTTTAAGGTGCTTCCGGCGCCCAGGGCGGCATCGGCTCGCTCCTGCGCAGGCGTGGAAAGTGAGTAGGTGATAAAAAGAATCAGCGCGGCGGTTTGTAGCGTCTTCATGATGGCGTCTCCAGAGGCAATTCAAGGTGCTTAACTCCTAGTATTTGCATCACTCACGCCAGTTTCGGGGGGTGTATTCCCGCGGTATGCCACGCTCAAACCCTGAATACTCCAAGTCTTCACTGGATAGGTACGCTGTTTGGTGGCTAAAACCTGACCTCAGTCCCGGCCCCCGCAGGTACCCGCTTCCTTTTGAAACTTTTCAAAAGGAAGCGGGTACCTGCGGACCATAATGCTAGAATGAATCTCTGACCCTGCAGTGCCCCGTTCATACTGCTCTTTACGGTCTCCATTGACCTAACGAGTCAGTTATCTCAGAGTGATGCAAATGCGCTTCGTATCGATTCTATTTTTCCTGCTGATTTTTTCGGCAGGCACGGATGTATGGCACGCCGATCGGTTCGCCGATACGGCGAAGGCCTGTCCTTCGTCCGAGTCCGAGGAGTCTCCGGAATCACCAGCGTCGTGTCACCGCCGCGGAAGCCGTACCGACGAACGCCGGTCGCTGGTTCCCGAGCCACGAGTCACGCAGGCGGTGATCCCGTTTCCCGACGTTTTTGTAGTGAGAGGCCTTTCCCGCGCCAGCTTCTCGCCTCTCCATCGGCTTTTTTCCTCGCACAATGGTCTAGGTTTCCCGCTACTGGTCTGATCGCTAGCTCCCCTTCTCGAATCGAATCCCATTGAGTCTTTTTCAATAACGATTTTTTTGGAGCTACGTTTCCCTATGCCTACTACCGGAAATTTGACAGAATATATTCTGAGCCGCAACGAAGAGCAGAGCCAGGCGTTCTGCACCGCCTCGGCCCGGCTTTCTCGCACTACCTACCGGGCGAAACACCCGACTGAGTTCGCCGCATTAAAATGCATGGATGGCCGTTTGCATCTGGCGGTCTATACCCAAACTCCCCCCGGGATCATTCAACCGTTCCGCAATATCGGCGGTAAGTTTGATCTGGGTTGGCCACTATTCGCGGAGTCCATCAAGAGCTGGGTAAACTACTGCACCCAGAAAGGGCGCCGCTGCGTGTTCCTGGTGACCTACCATTACTCTCGCGGCAGTCAGAACCGCGGCTGCGCGGGCTGGGGTTTCGATACTGAATCCGCCAAAGCTTCGGCGGTTCGGCTGGCCACCCAAATCGAAGAAGTTTTCGGGACCAACCCCCGCGTCGTTTACCCGGTGCTGATGGGGATGGAGACCGATCACGAGGCGCTCGTACTTCATGGCAAAACGGGCCAGGTGCTGGATCTCTCCACGACCAGCGTCGAGAAGCTGGAAAGCATGGTCCACGAGCTTTACCCCGACATGGACGACGAGCTCATTCGCGACTTCATGCCGCTACTACAGGGAAACATCGCGCACATCTCCGACGTGGGCCGTTCGAATCGTCCGCCGATCGACATGGAACATCGCGAGCAGATCATTGCGGTGGGACGTGGTTTCGACTGGCTGCACATTCCCAACAAGGCGCTCATCATTGGGCCTTACTCACACGAGTGGCCGGATGCCGTAGCCACCGCCGGTAAGATCATCGTGGGCAATCTGGACGCCAATCGCATTCCCCGTGAGTCAGGAGTTCTGCTCCTGGTGGCGGCATTGTCGCGCGACGAAGTGGGAAGCTTTGGCTGGAACCTGATGAAAGAGAAGGCGCGGTACCTCGAGGTCGTGTGCCGCAACGTTCTGAGCGAGCGGGTCCCGCAGTTGAATGGCCACGTCACCACGCTAGCGGGCGTTACCTTTGCCGACACTCGCAAGTTCCACGTAGTCAGCAACCGCTAGTCATAACCGTTTTTCCCCGGGGGGCTGCCGTGGTGGTGGCTCCCTATCTATTTTTCCGCCGACGCTTGACAACGCACCCGCCAATCCTAATATTGAGAACCATTCTCAATTTACTTAGTGCTGAGCTGAGTAAACCTGTCGCTAGGGTTGGGTATTTCATCTATGCGTCTGCTTCTGCTGCTTACTCTTTTTTCGCAGGCCGTGGCTTGGGCGGCCGCGCCTACGTCACCCACGGGTTCCTCTACGCTCGCCGTGTCCCAGGAGAAGCCGCGTTTTGGAATGACCTACTTCACCTTTATCGACGGGCCTGGCTTGGCCGAAGGAAAGCACAACTACACGCCTAACGTATTGGGGCTGCCCGACGACGACGGCCTTCGCCTGACTGCGTTTCTCTCCCTGAAGTACCGCGTGAGCGCTAACTGGTCGGTCGACTTTCAATCGCGCGTGCAGTGGATCTTCAACAACGCCAAGAACGTGACGGACTTCGAGCCGCTTCGCTGGCAGTCGCCCCGGATCGGCCTGAGTGGAAAGATGCTGTCGGGATCCGACTGGTCGCTAAGCGGCGCCATCAATACCGACTTTCCTTACTTCGTGCCGCCGCCCCTGGGCGGTGGGTTCGTCGCCGAACGGCGCACCACCATCATGAACCCCGGCATGTTCGCGAAGTTTTCGTACCAGCCCGTTGGCAGTAAATGGTCCGTTTTCAGCCTCGTGATGCCGAGGGTGTTTTTGTACGCCGACCGCGACGCCGCCGAACCCCAACTTTCTCGCGCGGGATTTAGCCCGGGCTTGAAGCCCGAGTTCACCCTGTCGCTGTCTCCGTCCATCAACTATGCGGTCTCTTCCAAGGTGGGGCTGCGCTTGGGGACGGAGTTCACTTACCGTAAGCTCGTTCTCTCCGGTTGGAATCCGCTCAACGGAAGTTTGAACGGAACGGACATCAACTCCAAGGCCTGGCGGCTGGCGCCGGTGCCTTTGCAGCTTGGGGTAACGTACGAGCCAAGCGAGGTGATAAACGTTTCGTTCTTCGTGCAGGGATTTCCCGTGGCCGCGCAACGCGTGCGCCGCGACGGCTCGCGGGCTAACTTCATGGAGACCGCGTCGGTTGGCATGTGGGTGAGTGGGACACTTTTATGATTCGCCTCACTAATCGTAATGTGCATCGCTGGCTTTCGATCGTGGTGGCGATTCCGTTCTTCGTGGTCGTGATTACGGGTTGCCTGCTGCACGTGAAACGTTGGGTCCCCGCGCTGCAGCCCCCGAGCCAAAAGAGCGAGCAGGGGGCGATGAAGCCCGACGCCGTCGGGTGGGACGTCATCCTTACGGCGTTAAAGGGCGTGCCCGCCGCCGACGTGAAAAGCTGGAAAGACGTGAAGGCCATCGACGTGCGCCCGGCACTGGGCGTGGCCCGGGCGCGGACCTCCCACGGCTACGAGGTGCAGGTGGACCTCGCCAGCGGGAAGGTGTTGTCGCAGGGGCAGCGCTGGTCCACGGTGCTAATCGAAATGCACGAAGGGGCGTACTTCGGGCCTTGGGTGAGAAACTGGGTTTTTCTCCCCACCGCCATTTTCATGCTGATTCTTAACGTTACGGGCGTTTGGCTATTGGCTAAACATTACGTTTTCAAACCGGGGAGAAAAACATGGGGATTGCGACTCTTTCCGCGGCAGACTTCCGTTTCGGCCTAGAGACCGAATACATCGTCATCGACCGCGAAACTAATCAAGCGCTTTGGCACACCGAGCTAACTTTTGAACGGCTGAATAATCTGCTGGAGCAGGTGCCGCTCGACGGCATTCCCTCGCTCGACGGGCTCGAGCTCGAACCGCCGCACAAGAAGCTGATGCCGTTCGTGGTTGAGGGCTATCACCTGCCCGGAAAAGATTTCTATACCGAGACGGGGATCGTGCCCACGGAAACGACTTTGCCGTCGCAGGCCAAGGAGATGCTGCCCAAGGGGATCGAGATTCGCACTCCGGTGTGCGGCAGCATCGAAGAGTGCCTCGCCGTTCAGCGCGAACTGCTGCGCCGACTCGATGTCGTGCTGGCCACCGATGGTCTCGGTATCCTGGCCATGTCTCATCACCCGAACGCCCACCATTTTCGCGGGCCGCAGAATAAACGGCGCCACGACTATTGGCAGTGGTCGATGGAGGTGATGACGACCTACGGTCCCGACATCAACGTGGGCCTGCCCGAAGAGCTGTGGAAACACCTCGACCAGGACGACCTGCTCGCCAAGATCAACTACTACGGCACCGCTTTGACGTTACTCAGCCTGCGGGCCCCGTTCCGCGACGGTAAGCTGTGGAACATTCGCGGTCAGGTCGGCAAATCGCTACGCGTGTATCGCCGCAGCATCATCGCTCCGCCCATCGAAGTGCATCCGCACGAGAACCGGCGTTTGGAGTTCAAAGTTTTCGACATGACTCCGTCGCTCGACGAGATGGAAGGCTACTTCCTGCTGTTCTTAACGCTGTTGCTCGGCGACGAGCTAAAGGGCCGCGCTTCGCAAGCGACGCGCGTTTACGACAGCGGCCACGTCGCGGTGGATGGCTTTGCCGCGGAAGACGCTACCGAAAGGCTAGCGGAAATTTTTGCCGTTTCGGAAACGGTGTTGCCCCGCTGGGGCTTTTCGACGGCGGGCCTCAAAACGCTTCGTGCGCGATTTGATGCCCGCCGAACACCCGCCGATGACCTCATCGAACGTTACCACGCGCTCAACGATCACCTGCCGACCCTCATCGGGCAGCTCGCCCGCGAGACGGTGGGGCAGGTTGGTCACGCGTGACCGCTAGCTGGGGCGACGTGGGGTTTTGCTGGCTAGCGATGGCGTTCCACGCCTTGCTTTGCTACCGCGTCGATCCGTCGCTAAGCCGTGATTGGTTCATTTCGGCGTTACGGGCCGGGCTGCAGCTTTTTGCGCTAAGCTTCGTGCTGGTCTTTCTGTTCAAGGATGCGAACGCGCTCTGGGTTCCCGTGGCGCTCACCGTAATGCTGCTCACCTCGGCGTACACGGCGGCCGCCCGCACGGGCGTGAAACGGTCGGCCCTTATCGCCGACTGTCTCACGGGGCTGCTCGTGTCGACCCTGCTCGTGATGGTTCCCCTCATGCTGTGGTACGGCGATCGCCGGTTTTTCTCCGGCCCCGTCGTCATTCCTTTCGTCGGCATTCTGCTGGGCAACTCGCTGTCGGGGCTGTGTCTCGGCGTAGCGCAATGGGAACGCGAGCTGAAGCAACGTCGCCCCGAGATCGAATACTGGGTGAGCCTCGGCGCTACTCCTCGCGAGGCCACGCGGGATCTCGAGGCCTCGGTGCTCCGAACGGCGATGACCGTCGTCATCAACGCCATGGCGGTGTCGGGCATTGTCAGCATTCCGGGGCAGGTCACCGGCCAGCTCTTGGCCGGCGGCTCGCCCGTGGAAGCGGTGAAAGTGCAGCTGATGTTGTTGTTCCTGATGTCGTGCGTGATCTTCGCCTCGACGTGGATCGTTCTCCGTCTAGGCGTGCGTCGCCATTTTGACTCCTTCGGCGCCATGCGGCCCCTCATCGTAGGAGGCGCCACGTGACGTTGTCGTTCCACAATCCCGTGGCCCGGATTCCGACTTGGGAGATACACGGACGCCAACGCTGGCTGCTCGATGCTCCAACCGGGTGGGGAAAATCGGTTTGGCTCAAACAGCTCGCCCTGCTGCGCGACGCGGAGAGCACTACGCTCTCGTGGCGGGGAAAGACGGTAACTCCCGACAACGCGCGGTCCTTTCGTCAGAGCTGGCGTTACCTGGCCCAAACGCCGCTGCGGACTTCGCAGACCATCGCCGCGCACCTCGATCGTCACTACCGCTTTCGCGGGCTCACCCCCGAGGAGGCCGTCCGGCGCACCGAAGAGATCCGCGCCACGCTGGCGGGATTTGGTCTCAAGCCCGGCGACTTCGCTCGCCTGACGCTAGCCGATCTTTCCGGTGGTGAGCTGCAGGCTTTTTCGTTAGTAAGCGCCGTGCTCGATGCTCCCGAAGGGCTACTTCTCGACGAACCTACCGCCGCCATGGACGCCGTGCTGGCGCAAAAGGTGGAGAGTTGGCTGCTCGAAAAATTCACCGGCTCTTGTATCTGGGTGACGCACGACGAAGCTCAGCGCGCTCGGCTAGAAGGCCACGGCCTGGCTCGACTTCCGCTGCCCGCTTAGCTACACCACTTCAATGCTATTCGAAACCGAACGCCTCACCGTTCGCGGCTGGACCGTGGACGATTTGCCCGCTTACCGCCAGATGGCGGTCGACGCGGGGTACAACTGCTTTTCCATTCCCGGATTTTTCTCTTACCGGGACGAGGCGGAGCTGAAAGAAAAGGTGGCCTCGCGCGCCCGGCATTTTTCCGAGACGGGTTTTGGCAAACACCTCGTGTTTGAAAAAGGCAGCGACGCATTCGTCGGCACCTGCGGCATCGACCCCTACCAAGCCAACGGCACTCCGATTCACGAGCTGGGCTACCGCTTGATGCTGTCGCATTGGGGAAAGGGTTACGCGACGGAAGCCGCTACGGGCGCAATGAAGTATTACTTCGAAGTTCTCGAGCTTCCCACGCTACACGCGTTTGCGTTGCCGCAGAATGCGGCGTCGCTGAAGATCATCGGCAAGCTGGGCTTCGAACGGTGTGGAGAGGTTAGCTACAACGGCCTCGTGAATCACCTGTTCGCTAAAACGTCACATCGTCGATGAGTTTTTCGGTGCGGGCGGACCAGGTCTGCACGCGCACCGCTTTCGTATCGTTGACCGATACGAGGGATACCGTCCGTTCGTCGGGTACGATGAGCTTGGCGTGCTCATTCGCGGCCCATACGCTGCCGAAGGTCCCGGCCGCGGGGCCGGAGATGAGATAGTTAACGCCGTCTACTTCGAGCCGCTGGTAAATGTGGTCGTGTCCGTTCAGAACCGCCTTCACGCCGTATTTTTTGAACAGCGGTTGCCACCGATCGCGAGCGTGCTTCGGCGGCAGCGGGAGCAGAAACTGTACGTTGCCGCTCGAATAGCCGGGATGGTGGAACGTGACGATGACGGGCGTGACCCCCTGCCGTTCCTTCAAAGTTTCTTCGAGCCAGCGATCTTGTGCGCGCAACCGGGCGGTGGTGAACCACTCCACGTTACTATCGAGCACCACTAATGAGAACAACGGGTAATCGATTACGTAGTACAGGCTCATGTTTGAAACGGTGCCGTAAAGCCAGTGCCACCAGCTCAGCAGGGGATCGAGATAAAGCTCATGGTTTCCCACCACCGGAACCACCGGCAGCGTGGCACTGTATTGTTCCACCGCGGTTTTGCGGAACGCTTTCCATTCTTGCTCATTGCCCCAGTGCACAAGGTCGCCCGCGATTAGGTGAAAGCGAATGCCCGGGTTCTTCTGCCGAATCTTGCGCACGAACTTGCCGGTAAGCTCGTGCTCATCATGAAGCTCTTGCGTGTCGGCCGAGAACAAAAAAGAGGTCAGCTTACCGTGCTCCACGGAACAGTAGTGGGCCAGCGAAACCCAGTTGCGTTTCGAGGTGCGGTAGGCCGCTCCGTTACACAAATCGTTCTGGCTAAAGACGTAGCTGATGGCTCCGTTGTACGGAACGGGCGTTCTGACTACGCCATCCACCTTCACTTCAAGCGTCTCGTTTTCCCACGCCGGCAGACTGCGAACGAGAATTCCCTCGGGAATTTCCACCAGCTCCGCCGCGATAGATATCGACGATAAAAGGAGGCCCAGCCAGATTTTCTTCATGCCTAAAAGGATGGCGGGAGGGGCAGATTAAAACCAATTCAGAAACGGTCAGGAGTTTTTTTGCGGCCCCCAATAAAAATCGGCGCCCGGTTGCCCGAGCGCCGATCCTTGGACCTTACCTGGAGAAATTCGTTAGAACGTTCCCGTCCAGAAAAGCTGAGCCGCGCCTTTATCGATTCCGGAACCGATGGTCAGTGCGTTCAGATTATCCGTGGCCAGGTTGGCCGTACGGTAACTCAACCCCACGGTGTGATTGTCGTTAACCGCATAGCCAAGCTCCGGCCAAGCCCACAAGTTGTGCACCATCGCGCCATTGCGTTTCGCGCCGGTCTGATAGTTCTGGTACTGCGCCGTCTGCAGAATGATCGGAACGTACAAGCTCACCGGCCCCGCAATCGCGATCGTAGCGTCCAAGATCACCATGTTCTCTAGCAGGCTTTTGTTGGCGGCATTCTTATGCCCGGCCTTGGAGTAAACGGTAAGCTGGGGTGCTTCCGACAAGCTCATGCTGAAGCTGTTGCTGAACTTTTTCGCGACCGTGAAGTAGTTGCGATACGAGGTGATGAACCCCTTGTCGCGCTCATCCGAATCGGTCGGGGTAAACAGACGGCCCTGGTAGCTCAACGACAAACTCTTGTCGCCGGACTGCAGCACGTTCTTCACGCGCACGCGGAAGAATCCGTTGTAAACCTTGATGTCGTCCTGAACCGCGCCGGCATTCAAGCTGTTGTCGAAGGCGAAGGCATAAGTCAGACGAACTGCTGGGGACAGTTGGGCGCCTGCTTCGAAAAAGTTTTCCATCATGGCGCTCGCTCCGCCCACTACCGATACGGTCGGGCGGATGTCCGCCAGGCCATAAAAGCTGGTCCCCGTGGCCGCCGGCACCGTGGCGGTGGTCGTCGCAGCGGGCGTCG
>JBGSST010000083.1:0-18170 GCA_041736915.1 Bdellovibrionota bacterium | reverse complement strand
TTTGCGCGGGAGGCCCACGCTTTCCATGGTTTCTTCGATCTTCTTGCGCAGCTCAGCGCCGGAAAGTTTGGTGTGCGTACGCAATGGCTCGGCCAGCGTTTCGAAAATCGTCATGCGCGGATCAAGCGACGCGTAAGGGTCTTGAAAAACCATCTGTACCATCGGGCGCGCTGCGCGTAGAGCCTTGGGATCTAGCGAGAGAAAGTCTTTGCCGTTAATCTCGACCGCGCCGCCGGTGGCGGGAATCAGCCTTAGAATCGCGCGACCGAGCGTGCTTTTCCCGCAGCCCGACTCACCGACCAGACCTAGGATCTCGCCTTCGCGAATCTCGAGCGAAATGCCGTCGACCGCGCGCAAAACCTGCGCGGGCTTGAACGGCGACATGCCCCGGCGGATCTTGAAATGGACCTTCAGGTTTTCGATACGGGCGGCAAGGGAGGGGCTCATCATTGTACGAACTCCTGAACGTGGCAGTAGGTCTCGTGTTTCGGTGTGACATTGCGAATCAGCGGGAACTCGTTCTCACAGACCGATTTCTTGTAATTGCAGCGATCGTAGAACGGGCAGCCGCTTTTGAGCTTCGTGATGTCGGGCGGAAAACCCGGAATCGACGGAATCTCGTTCACCGGCAGGTCCACGCGTGGCATTGAGCGGAGCAACGCCTGGGTGTACGGGTGCTGAGACCGGTAAAAGACATCTTCCGCCGAACCGTATTCGAACGACCGGCCGCCGTACATGACCAGCACGCGGTCCGCGATTCCCGCCACTACCCCGAGATCGTGGGTGATGAAAAGTATGCTCATGCCGGTTTCTTTTTGCAGGTCTTTCAGCAGCTCCAGAATCTGCGCCTGCACCGTGACGTCGAGCGCGGTGGTGGGCTCGTCGGCAATCAAGAGCTTGGGCCGGGTCAATAGCGCCATAGCGATCATCACGCGCTGGCGCATGCCACCGGAAAACTCGTGCGGGTAGGCGTTGATGGCGTGGGCTACGTCGCGGATACCGACGCGTTCCATCGCCCCTTCCGCCAGTTTGATAGCTTCCTTTTTGGAGAGCTTTTGGTGGATCATCAACGGCTCACCGACTTGGAATCCGATCTTCAAATACGGATTCAACGACGTCATCGGCTCTTGGAAGATCATGGTGATCTGGTTTCCGCGGAACTCGCGTAACTTCTGATCCGATACCGAGAGCAGATCCGTGCCTTCGAATTCCACGCGCCCGCCGTCGATGCGCATAGGCGGCTTAGGGATAAGGCCTAGGTACGACATCTGGCTGACGGACTTGCCGCTGCCGGATTCGCCGACGAGGCACAGTGTTTCGCCCTTCTCGATGTCGAGGCTAAGGCCGTTGACCGCGCGCGCGATTCCACGGCGCGTGTGAAAGCTGACTTTGAGATCGGTGATTTTTAGTAAGGCCATTAGTCACGTGCTCCTTTGGGATCCAGGGCATCGCGCAATCCATCACCCAGGAAGTTCAGCGAGAGCAGGGTCAGAGAAAGACAGATCGCCGGAGCAATCAGCACGCGGGGGGCAATCTCCATCGCCTCCACGCCGGAAGAAATCAAAGTGCCCCACGAGGCCATCGGGGCCTGTACGCCGAGCCCCAAGAAGCTCAAGAACGCCTCTTCGAGAATCACCGCCGGAACGGTCAGCGTTAGGTAAACGATGACGGGACCCAAACTGTTCGGAATCAGGTGGCGCGTAAGAATCTTGAAGTCCCCTACGCCAATGGAGCGAGCCGCTTCCACGAACTCTTTTTCCTTCAGCGACATTACCTGCCCTCGCACGATGCGGGCCATCGTCAGCCACTGCGTCGCACCCAGCGCAACGAAGAGCAGGACGAAGTTCCGGCCGAAGTACACCATCAGGATGATGACCATGAAGATGAACGGCAGTGCGTATAGCACGTCGACGATGCGCATCATCCAGTTATCGATTTTACCGCCGAAGAAACCCGCGGTGGCTCCGTACAGTACGCCGATGAATACGCTAACCAGCGAGGCCAAAATACCGACGAGCAGCGAGATACGACCGCCGTACATCAGACGAGTGAGTAGGTCGCGGCCCAGCGAGTCCGTACCCAGCCAATGCTGAGCCGACATCGGCGCCATGGTCATCTCGAGGTTCTGCTCTTCGAAGCTGTAAGGAGCAATTACCGGTGTCAGGACGGCGATGGTGATCTCAAGTAACAAGAAGATGGCACCCGCAAGCGCCAGCTTGTTCTTCTTTAGCCGGTGAAAAGCATCTTGCCAGAGGCTCGAACCCTTTTCCTCAGCGACACTGGTCGTGGCGAGGTGTTTTTCCATGGTGAGAGTGATTGAACTACTCATAGCGTACCCTGGGATCCAAGAAGGCGTAAACGATATCCACCAACAGGTTGCAGAAAAAGATGAGTGCGAAGTACAGCAACGCCGTACCCATCACCACGGTGTAATCGCGGTTGACTGCACTCTCGACGAAGAAACGGCCCAACCCC
The DNA here is from genome assembly GCA_041736915.1 of Bdellovibrionota bacterium. GTDB lineage: Bacteria > Bdellovibrionota > FAC87 > UBA2466 > UBA2466 > JBGSST01. The sequence continues at coordinate 15,695 of JBGSST010000083.1, read as the reverse complement.
GGAATGTGAAAAATGGATTCGGTGACCAGCGCGCCCGTAATGATGCCGGCCAGCGCGGGGCCCAGGTACGAGATAACGGGAAGCAGTCCGCCCTTGAGGCCGTGCCTCACGACCACCTGCATTTCGGACAAACCCTTCATCTTGGCGGTGCGCATGAAGTCCTGCGACCGGATCTCCATCATTCCGCCGCGGGTAAGGCGCGAGATATAAGCCGCGTACGCCATGCCTAGGGTGAGCGAGGGTAGAATGCGATCCTGCCACGAGTTCCAGCCGGCCACCGGTAGCCAGTCATTCCACAGCGCAAACACCAGCACGAGTACCGGACCGATTACGAAAGTGGGTAGGGAAATGCCGATGAGCGAAAACGACATGGGAATGTAGTCGAGCCACGTATTGGGGCGCATCGAGGCGACGAGGCCGGCCGCGAGACCGATGAGCAAGGCCCACGTGAGCGAGATGAGGCCCAGCTCCGCCGACACCGGCAAAGCCTCGAAAATGATCTCGTTCACCGAGCGATTCGCGTGTTTGAAAGACGGGCCAAGATCTCCCTGCGCAAGGTCGCCTAGATAACGGAAGTACTGCTTATAGAGCGGTTCATCCATATGGTACTTGGCCTGAAGATTCTTCATGATCTCCGGCGACACCCTTTTTTCGGAGTCGAACGGTCCACCGGGGGCGAAACGGATCATGAAAAATACGACGGTCACCACGAACAGGAAAACCGGTACCAGAACCGCGATTCTTTTTAAGAGGTACTTTAAGATCATTCTTTACCCGTTTGGTCTGACGGAGTTGAAACCCAAACCCTTGGTCCGGGCGGGGGACTCCAGTGGAGTGCTCCCCGCCCGTCCAAAACTAATTACTTAGCGCCCGTGAGGCTGACGTACTTCAGCGGGTGGTAGTCGAGAATATTCGGGTACCAGCCCTGCACGTCTTTGCTCTTCAGGTAAACACGCGTGTAAACGTAGATGGGTATCGTCGGTAGCTCTTCCATCAGAATACCTTCGGCTTCCTGGAAGAACTCCAGACGCTTCTTGGCGTTCTTCTCGTTCGCCGCCTTCGTCAACAGCTCGTCGTACTTCGCATTCTTGAAGCCCGCCTTGTTGTTGCCGTTGTCGCTCATGAACATGTCGAGGAACGTGTTGGCGTCGTTGTAATCACCAATCCAGCCGGCGCGCGACACCATGTAGTTCTTCTGCGTCTGGCTATCGAGGTAAACCTTCCACTCTTGGTTCACTAAAACTACGTCGATACCGAGATTGGTTTTCCACATCTGCTGCATGGCCTCGGCGATCTTTTTGTGAGCATCGCTGGTGTTGTAGAGCAGTTCAATCTTCGGCAGCCCCTTACCCCCGGGATAGCCCGCCTTCGCCAATAGCTCCTTCGCTTTGGCGATGCTCGAGCCGTCCTTCGGCAATCGGGCCTTCGGAAAGAATCCGCCGGCGCCCGGAGGCGTGAAACCCTGCGCGGGCTCCTGTCCGCCACGGGTTACGTACTTCACGATCCGTTCGCGATCGAAACCCAGGTTCAACGCCTGTCGGACCAGCTTGTTGTCGAGCGGGGCCTTACCGACGTTGAGCCAATAGTGATAAATGCCGAGGTAAGGCGACTGCTGGTACACACCAGATTTATCGGCCTGCCAGAACGGGATCTTCTCCAGCGGAAGCTCGTTCGTGGTGTGCAGCTCTTTGGAGCGGAACAGTTTTTCTTCGGTGTCCTGTTTCTCGACGGGGTGAAAGTTCACGCGATCGAGGGAAACCTTTGTCTTGTCCCAATACGTTTCATTCTTCTTCAGCGAGATGACCTTGTTCATCTCCCACTTATCGAGAATGAACGCGCCGTTGCTCACCATGTTTTCCGGACGCGTCCAACGCGAGCCGTGCTTTTCCACGACCGACTTCGGTACCGGGTACAGAGAGTGATGATTGAGTAAACCCAAGAAGAACGGAGTCGGCGCTTCGAGCTGCACTTCGAGAGTGTAGGGATCGATGGCCTTAAACCCCAACTGCGAAGCGTCTTTCAGCTTCCCTTCGTTGAAGGCTTTTCCGTTCTTCATGTAATAGGCCTGGTACGCGTACTCGGCCGCCGTGGCGGGAGTCAGCAAACGGGTCCATGAGTAAACGAAATCGGCGGCGGTGATGGCCTCGCCGTTGCTCCACTTGGCGTCTTTGCGGAGCGTGAAGGTATAAGTCTTCAGGTCCTTCGAAACTTTCCACGACGTGGCCACGCCCGGAATGGGGGCCAAAGTTTTCGGGTCCATCGCCACCAAGGGCTCAAACATGTTGAGGAGAATGTGGTGCTCGGGCACGCCGGTTACGATGTGCGGATCGAGATCCTTGGGCTCCGCGCCGTTCCCGAAGTTGAAGGTGCCGGCCGCGAAGGAGGCTGTCGCCACCATCACGTTCGCCGCTACCAAGAGGGCACTTAGTCCCCGCCACGTTTTGTTTTGCTTCTTCTCTCTGGTCATTTACACGGTCTCCTTCAAGTAACTCGTCCCGCTAGTCTTGCTGTGATTGCAAAGTGTCTGCCAGCGATTCACGCGGGAAAGCGGTGTTTTTTCTACCAAAAGTTCACAGTTTGGGACCAGTGCTGGGGCTAATTTGACCCCAGGCCGCGCGCCATGAGCACGGCGAGCAGTGGCACTACTGGAATGAGCCCGGCCTGCGCGACGAGGCACTTGCGTACGCGGCCGTAGCTCACCGGATCGATCTCCGGGGCCCTTTTTTCGGCGATGTCCTTCCGCCAGCTCAGGAAGTGGAAGGTGGGAGGAAGGGAAAGGACCGCCCAAACCAGCACGATGCCTACCTTGAACCAAAAGATAGGGTTGTGAGAGTAAAACTCCCACCCCTTGGCGAACCAAAAGGCTCGCGCGAAGCCGGTACCCACCACGAGCAGCGAAAAAATCCCGTACGTCATGTCGGTCAGCACGAGCCGACGGGCTTGCGGGGCGGTTAGCTCCGGACGGTACAGCGAAAGTTCGAAAGCCAGGCAGATGGCGAGCCCGAAAAGGGACAGATAGTGGAAGTACGCGAAGATGGCCTGCTCGAACATAACGGCATGATACCACGGAGAATTTTCTAACCTTTCAAATCTAGTTAGGACCGCCGGGCGGATCTCCCGCACTCTTCATAACGCTAAGTGTTACTAGCTTTCGGTCTACGGATAAAGGGTTGATTCCCACCCGCCGATCGGTTTGACGCTGAGGGGAAAATAAGTTTTTGGGGGAAGTTCGTAGGGCGAGTTATACTGAAAGTGTCCCCTAGCCCCATCCAAACCCCCGAAAAATCAGCGCAGGAATCACTCCATGATGGAAATGAAAAAGCCCGACGGCCGTCGTGTTTTGGTCGTTGATGACGACTCCGAAAACCGGAACCTCATCGTCGAAGTTCTCGAGGCCGAGAAGTATGAGGTGCAGTCCGCCGGCTCGGGTCAGGAAGCGCTCACCAAAATTCAGGGCTGGGCTCCGGAGCTAGTTTTGCTCGATTACAACATGCCCGGCATGTCCGGCCTGGATACGCTGACCCACTTGCGCAAGCAGCAGAACTACACCGCCGTGATTTTCGTTTCCGCCAACTCCGATCGGGAGCTAGTCGTTAAATGTCTTGGCTCCGGCGCCGATGATTATATTCGTAAGCCCTTCAACGCCGGCGAGCTGCTTGCTCGCGTGCTGGTGCGCTTCCGCAACAAAGACGTGCAGGATGCGTTGGCTTCGGCGAACGCCCGATTGCTCGAGATGGCGGAGAAAGACGACGTTACCGGCCTCTACAACATGCGGTTCATCTACCAGAAGATCGAATCGGAGCTGAAACGCGCCAAGCGCTACGGCCGCCAGTGCGGCATCATCATGATGGACGTCGATAAGTTCAAATCGGTGAATGACAACTTCGACCATCTCTTCGGCAGCCACGTGCTGAAAGAGATCGGGCAGATGATTAAAAAGAACATGCGCGAGATCGATTTCGCGGCCCGCTACGGCGGCGACGAGTTCTTGTTGGTGCTGACCGAAACCGACGAGCAAGGCGTAAAGGTGTTCGCGGAGCGGATTCGTAAACTCGTCGAGGCCCACTCCTGCACCGACGGAAAAAACGTTTTCAAGTGCACGACGTCGCTGGGCTTCTCGGTTTCGTCGCTCGACGAGCTGATGTCGGCTCGCGAGCTGGTTCTGCGCGCGGACCAAGGTTTGTATCGCGCAAAAGAAACCGGCCGCAACCGCGTGGTGAGCTGGGCCGACATGAACCGCGAGGGCACGGTGCCCAAGAACGTGGGGAAGCTCAACAAGACTGATCTTTCGGTCGACATGCCCGAAACGCAGGCGCAAGCCACGGCCGCGGCCGTTCAGCAACGCGAAGACGATGCGGCCGAGCGCCTGGCCGAGACGCGCGAAGACATGTCCGACAAAGTTATCCCCATTACGTCGGCCGGCGGCAACCGCCGCCGGCGCTAGCTCGTTCCAGTTCGAGGAAAACATGAAATCAAATCTGCTTCTCCTATTGGGAGCCTTTACGATCGCGCTCGCCGTGCCGTTGTCCGTGGCGCACGCCGAAGAGGAAGACGTCGAGCTGGCGCTTGAGCCGCCCGATGAAGGCGCGGAGGCGGTCAACCGCGAGGCGCTGAGCGAAGAAGAGCGCCGTATGCAGGAGCTAGTCGAAGAAGAGCAAGGCGATCTGGTCGCCGACCCGAACCGCCGCGAGCCGGCCGAGGCCGATGTGCCGCAGCTGAGCGACGGCCGCTATGACACGCGGGAGTCGAACCAGCAGCAAAAAATTCTGCGTTACCATCGCGAACGCCTGGACGGTCGTGAGTACCTTGCTTTCGAAGGTGAGGAAGATGCTCCGCACCGCTTTCACGGTTCGCTGGGCGTCCACTTCGGCTTCCATACGCCGAGCGTGACCCAGGGCGCGCTGGAGTTTCAGGTATCCACGTCGAACCATTTCTGCCTCGGCGTGCGTTCTGATTTCTCCAACCTGAGCATCCTGGCCGCACTGACGTTGAACTACTACAGCCGCCGTCCGTACGAGGGCATCCTGCTTCAGTTAGGATTTGGTTACGACTATTACCGTCAGCTGGGTGTGAACCTATTCAACGACCCCACCATCCGGGCCACCACGCCGATCTTGTTCGAGATGGGCTGGCGTTACCTCGCGGACAACAATCTCACCTTTTCTTTTGCGGCCGGCGTAAACGGCTACTTCTTCGTTCCGCGCCCCTTCGTGTATTTCAACACCCGCTTCCAGATCGGGCTCGCCTGGAACGTGTTCCCCCATTAATAATGTCGGGATGTCGCGGTTTCAGAACTTGATGGTGCGCTTACGGGGTTACGCGGGAGCCCCGTGGTACCCGTTCTTGGTGGGCGCGCTGGCATTTGCCGACCTGTTTATATCCGTGATCCCCACCGACATCTTCGTGGTTTCCGCGGTGATGGCGAAGCCCCGTAAATGGATTTTCGTTTCGGTTTTCACGGCGATCTCCTCATCCCTGGGGGCGCTAGGCGCCGCGGCTCTTTGCATGCATCTTGGTGAACCGGCGCTGGTTAAGTATTTTCCGGGGGTGGTCGGTTCTTCGGCGTGGGTGTGGACCGACACCTATATGACTAAGTATGGGCTGTGGGCACTCATCGGATTCTCGGCGGGGCCACTGCCGCTTCAGCCCGCGGTGCTAATCGCCGGCCTTACGAAGCAGAACCTATTCCTAACGTTTCTCGGCGTGTTCATTGGCCGCATCCTGAAGTACCCGCTCGAGTGCTGGCTGGCCGCCCAATGCCCGCATTACCTCGAAAAGCTGTTCTTCATCAGCCCGACCGACATGGCGGCCAAGCCCGTCCCCCCGGAAACCAAAGCTTAGTTTATTCCCAAGCTTTTAAGGAACGGCTCGTCGCTGGGACTACGACCTAGGAAACCGGATAAAAGAACGTCGGGCTCTTTTTCTCCACCCGGTTCGAGAATCCACTGCACGTAATCGCGTCCGGTTTGCGAGTTCCACAATCCTTCCTTCTCGAAGCGATCGTACATGTCCTGCGCGAATACCTCCGACCACAGGTAGCCGTAGTACCCGGCATCGTAACCGCCCATGAGGTGGCCAAACCCCGCGTGGGGCATGGCGCCTTCGGAAAGCGGAATCAGCATCACGTTCTGGGCCACATCGCGGAAGGCCTGCATCGGATCGACGGCGTCGGGGCCGTGGTAGGTCAGATCAACCGTGGCAAACCCCACCTGCCGCAGGTACTTGAGCCCCGACAGGAAAAGCTTGGCGCCGATCATCCGCGAAATCCACTCATCGGGCAGCTTCTTCTTGGGATCGCTGAAATGGCCGGACAATTTCTTGAGAATTTCCGGCTGCCACACCCAGTTTTCGAACATCTGCGACGGAGCTTCCACGAAATCGGTTTTCACGTTCGTGCCCGAAAAAAAGGCGTACCGGGCGCGGGTCAGCACCTGATGCATGATATGGCCGAACTCGTGGAACATCGTTTCGACCTCCTGGTGGTCCAGAAGGGAGGGCCGGTCTTTGGTCGCGGGGTTGAAGTTGCCGACGATGGCCGACACGGGCGGTACGTATTTCCCGTCGGCACCGTAATGGCCCGACACCAGTGTAAACGCGGCGGCGTGGCCGTACTTTCCCTCGCGCGGGAACAAATCCATGAAGAAGTAGGCGACGGTCTCGCCTTTTTTCACGACGCGAAACAGCTCGACCGACGAGTGCCAAACCAGCCCTTTTTCCGCTACGAACTCCACGCCCAACAGGCGTTGATAAATCTGGAACATCCCCTCGATTACCGTCGCCAGCGGGAAGTATTCCTTAATCGCCTGATTATCGAGTTGATAGCGTTCCTTGCGGAGTTGATTTTCCCAGTATCGCCACTCGTAAGCGGTAATTTTCGGTGCGTCGTTACCGACGGTCCGCTTCTTAATCTCGTGCAGCTCCCCGAGCTCTTGCTGGCCCTTGGCGATCAGCTTGTCTTTCAGGCGCTTCAAAAAATCGTGGGCCGACGAGGCCGATTTGGCCATGCGGCGGCTAAGTACGAAGTCCGCGTGGGACTTGAAGCCCAGCAGCTGGGCGAGCTCCCGCCGCAACGTCATCGCTTCGCCAATGAGCTTGGCGTTTGCCTCGCCCCCGCGGCGCATGTACTTGGCTTCGAGCTTCTTGCGCGCTTCGCCAACTTCCGCGTTCTCCATGAACGGATTGAAGTGGGGATAGGAAAGCGTGACCTTGTACTTTCCCTCGGCCGTCTTCTCGAGCCCTTCCTTATACGACGGCGACATCCCTTTCAGGTCATCCTCCGTCATCTCGACGTGGTCTTCCCATTCGACGAGCCGCTTGGAAAACTCTGCCTCCAACGCCACGAGCCGCTTCTTCTTATCGAGAAACTGCTGGCGCTGTTCGTCGTTCAAACCAAGACCGTTGCGTTCGAACAGGATGAGGTACTCGGACAGCAGCTTGGCTTCGACGGGATCGGAGACTTTTTTCGACTCTTCCAACCACTTGAGCTTCTCGTAAAGTGGCTTGCGCGCGAACAGGTCCACCATCAATTGCTGCAGCCGGGTCTCGCACTTGTCGGCTACATCGCGAATAGCGGGATCGGTAGAGACGTACTTCAGAAACAGTGGCGTATTTACCGAGTTGGACAGCCGCGTAGCGGCCGTCTCCAGGGCCAGGAGAGTATTGGCTTGGGTGACTTTATCCTTGGTCACCTTTTCAATTTCGTCGACCGTGGCGAGGAACGTGCGTTCCTCTTCGTCGTAGATCGATTGAACACTCGCCACCGTAAAGTTGAAGCGAGGCGCCTCGACCGTCATTTTCATAAATGCATGGCCTCTAGGTACCGTTCGGCGTCGATGGCCGCCGAGCAGCCACTGGCGGCCGCCGTGATGGCCTGACGGTAAACCGTATCCTGAACATCCCCCGCCGCGAACACGCCGGGGCGGTTCGTCTGCGTAGTAGGTCGTTTGTTCAGCACGACGTAGCCTTTGTCGTCGAGAGCGACCTGGCCCTTGAGGAAGCCGGTGTTGGGCTCGTGGCCGATCGCCACGAAGAAACCTTCGCACTTGATGTCTTGAGTTGCGCCCGTGTTCACGTCTTTGATCCGTGCGCCGGTCACGCCGTCGGTGCCGAGCACCTCTTCGATGCCGTGGTTCCAAATCACTTTGATTTTCGGGTTGGCCAGTACGCGGTCCTGCATGATCTTGCTCGCGCGGAAACTATCGCGGCGGTGTACCAGCGTAACCTGCTTGGCGAAGCGGGTGAGGAAGTTCGCCTCCTCCATCGCCGAGTCGCCACCGCCGACCACTACGAGGTCCGAGTTCTTGAAGAACGCTCCGTCGCAGGTAGCGCAGCTGGATACGCCCTTACCCAAAAGCCGTTTCTCGCTTTCCAGTCCGAGCCACTTGGTGGCGGCGCCGGTGGAGATGATTGCCGTGCGGCTCTCGATCATCTCGTTCTCGATGAAAACTTTGTGGCTCGTGCCCGAGAAGTCGACTTTAGTGACGTCCTTTTGAATGAAGCGGGTGCCGAAACGTTCGGCTTGATCGCGGAAGTGCTTCATCAGGTCCGGCCCCTGAATTCCCTTGGGAAAGCCCGGAAAGTTTTCCACGTCACTGGTCAGCATCAGCAGACCGCCGCTTTGGTACCCTTCTATCACGAGGGGTTTCAAGTTGGCGCGAGCGGCGTAAATGGCCGCCGTGTAACCCGCGGGGCCCGATCCAATAATGACGATGTTTTCCATGACGAGTTCCTTTAGCTACTTGTAAAACTTCCCCTCACAATAACGACGGATTCGGGGGTTTTCAATTGGGGACGGCGTGCCACACGTCTTTCAGCGTCTGCTCCAGCGGACGAAACCGAAAGCCGGGAAGCCAACGCTGCAGCTTCTCCGGAGGCACGCGGATGCCGAGAAACGGGTTGCTGGCGTCGGACTGGCCTTCGATCTCCGCCGGGGTGCCGGACACGGCCAATAGGCCACGGGCAATTTCCTCGATCGTGCTCACGTTCGGCGGGGCGATGTTCAAATATTCGACGGGGTTTCGCCCTGGAGCCTGCCAAAGTTGTGGCAACAGTCCGGCGAAATCGCGGGCGTCCATGAACTGGCGGAACCCTTGCGGGTTCCAAACCTTTAGCCGCTGCCCCGGAGCGAGGGTGCGGATCTTTTCGCACAGGTCCGGCACCACGAAACCAGGCGGCTGGCCGGGTCCGATGCAGGTATACATGCGGCCGATGATGAACTCGTACCCCGGATGCCGCTTGGCAAAGTCCTCTAGCGTCTTCTCCGCGAGAAACTTGGTGAAGCCATAATAGCTCGCCGGCTTTATCGGCGTGGCTTCGGTTACCTGCTCCGTAGGATTACCGTAGACGTGCATGGTGCTCGCGAAGAACAGCTGAAAACGGCGTTGTTTGGCGGCCGCGGCCTCCAGGAATCGGGTAAGGCTCAGGGTGTTCTGGCGAAAGAAAACCTCGTTATCCGGGTTGCCGCTAATCCGGCCGCTTCCGGCGAGATAGTAGACGCGATCCGGAGAATGGGCTGCCAGCAACGCTTCGCACTGGTCGGCATCCGCCACGTCGCACACGATGGTGTTGGCCGGATCACCGGCGCGAGGCTTTAGCACCACCGGCGTGACGACGCCGCCAGACCGCGCAAGCTCCTGCACCAAGTAACGCCCCAAGAATCCGTTTGCTCCCACCACCATTTGCCGCATGGGCGAAACGTAATCACCTCGCGCGGTCCTGGCAACGTACGCAACGCGTTAGTCACTGTCTCCTTTTACACCCCCTTGGCCTGTGTTATTTCCCAGTGATGCAAATTCTCGTCACTGGGGGATCGGGCTTTATCGGTTCCCACTTTATCCGTTACTCCTTGAATAAATACCCGGATCTTCGGGTGATCAACGTCGACTCGCTGACGTACGCGGCCCATCCGGATACGAACAAGTCACTGGAGTCGGTCGCGCCGGGACGTTACCAGTTCGTGCACGAAGACATCACGTCGCCCAAGGTGGCGGACCTGATTCGGGCGACCCCGATTGACGCCATCGTGAACTTTGCCGCCGAGTCGCACGTCGATCGCAGCATCCTCGAACCGGCCATCTTCGTGATGACGAACATCAAGGGCGTAGAGAATTTGCTGAACGCCGCCCGCAAAAAAGGCGGCGTGCGCTTCGTGCAGGTTTCCACCGACGAGGTATACGGTTCGCTGGCTCCGACCGACCCCCGCTCGGTCGAAACGTCGCCCATGTCGCCGAACTCGCCGTACGCGGCCTCCAAAGCTTCGGCGGACTTGCTCGTGCTGGCTAACAACAAAACCTACGCGCAAGACGTAGTGGTTACCCGATGCACTAACAACTACGGTCCGAATCAGTTTCCAGAAAAGTTCATGCCGCTGTTGATTGCTAATGCGATCGAAGGGCTGCCGATCCCGGTTTACGGCGACGGGCAGCAGGTGCGTGACTGGATTTACGTGGAAGACCATTGCTCCGGCATCGACCTTTGCCTCCGCAAAGGGGTGAGCGGCGAGATCTACAATATTAGCTCCGACAGCGAGATGAAGAACCTCGACGTGGCGAAGCTGGTGTTCAAAAAAATGGGCAAGCCGGAAACGCTTTTGAAGTTCGTGGGTGATCGCCCGGGGCATGACCGCCGTTACGGCCTGGATGCCACCAAGATCATAAACGAGCTTGGCTGGAAACCGGCGATGTCGTTCGAGGCGGGTCTAGAAAAAACCATCGAGTGGTATAAGAAGAACGAAGGCTGGTGGAAAAAACTCCGCGGCAAAGAGTTCTACGATTACTACTCCGCTAACTACGACGTGAAGTTCAAAACCGCGTCGACTTCCGGGACACCTTAATGAAGGGCATTATCCTCGCCGGAGGTACCGGCTCGCGTCTGTTTCCGCTGACCAAGGTCACCAACAAGCATCTGCTCCCCGTGGGCAAGAAGCCAATGATCCTGCATCCCGTCGACAAGCTAGTGTCGGCCGGCATTCAGGAGATCATGATCGTGACCGGCCTCGAACACATGGGCGACGTGGTCAACCTGCTCGGCTCGGGTAAAGACTTCAACTGCCGCTTTACTTATAAAGTTCAGGACGAGGCCGGCGGTATCGCCCAAGCGCTCGGCCTTTGCGAAGATTTCGCCAAGAACGATCGCATGTGCGTGATCCTCGGCGACAACATCTTCGATGATTCACTGGCCGGTTCGGTCGCCAAGTTTGAAAAGCGTGAACGGGGCGCGATGGTGCTGCTGAAAGAGGTCAAAGACCCGCAGCGTTTCGGCGTGGCCGAGATTCTCGACGGCAAGGTGCTCGAGATAGTCGAGAAGCCGAAGAGCCCCAAAAGTTCGATGGCCGTCACGGGTATCTATTTCTACGACGGTAAAGTCTTCGAGTACATCCGCACGCTGAAACCCAGCCACCGCGGCGAGCTCGAGATTACCGACGTCAACAATGCCTACATCAAGCAGGGGTTGTTGGAGTTCGACATGATGAATGGCGAGTGGACCGATGCGGGAACGTTCGAGTCGCTTCAGCACGCCAACAACTTGATGCTGCGGAGCTGATTCAATGGCCAAGGATTTCAAAGACGCGCCAATTCACGATGTTCAGGTCAAGCCGGTGAAGAAGTGGCACGACAAGCGCGGTTGGCTGGCCGAAACGTTTCGTCACGACGAGCTAGACAAAGCGTTTCACCCCACGATGTCTTACGTCTCCGTTTCGTTACCCGGCGTTCAGCGCGGACCGCACGAGCACGTAGATCAGGCCGACCTCTTCGTGTTTTTGGGGCCCGGCACGTTTCGCATTTTTCTTTGGGACAATCGTGAAGACTCACCTACCCACTGGAACCGGATGGTTTTCGAGGGCGGAGAGACTAACCCTATCTCGGTGCTGATTCCCGCGGGCGTGGTGCACGCCTATAGAAACATCAGTTCCGGCTCTTCGACCGTACTGAACTATCCCAACCAGCTGTTCATGGGGCCGGGCAAGAAGAGCCCTATCGACGAGATAAGGCACGAGGATGACCCGAACACCCTCTTCAAAACCGAGTAACGACCCGGTCGTTCTGTTCGGTTCCACCGGAATGCTGGGCTCGGACCTGGCGGGGTCGCTACGGCCGCACCTGGGTGGTCGCACGTTGCTGACTCCTAGACGCGCCGAGTGCGACCTCACCAACGAAGCGTCGCTCATGAAATATTTGGGGAACGTGAAACCGGGAAGCCTCATCAACTGCGCCGCGTGGGCGAATGTGGATCAAGCAGAGAGCCATCGTGAAGAGGCCTTCAAGGCGAACGTCACCGCCACGGCCAGCCTCGCGCGGTACGCCGCGGATCACGGTATTGCGCTTTTGCATTTCAGTACCGATCAGGTGTTCGACGGCAAGAAAGGGCAACCCTACGCCGAAACGGACACTCCGAATCCCCTCAACTACTACGCGGAAACCAAGTGGCTGGGCGAGCAGGCGGCCCTGAAGCACGAGCTTACCGCGATCGTGCGGGTGCAGTGGTTATACGGGCGAACTCGCGATCGGTTCACTCCGCTTCGCCACAAAACGGAGTTTCGGGCCTTTCAAGATCAGTTTGGGGCGCCGACGTGGACCGAAGAGCTGGCGACGTGGGTGATACCGCTATGGGAACGCGGTGCCGCGGGAATTTTCCACGCCGTTCACGACGACCACGCGTCGTGGGCCGAGATTTTTCGGTTCGTGCTTGCGACGACCGGCTGGACCGCCAAGCTGCGCGAGGTCCGTACGGAAGACGCTGGGCTACCCGCCAAGCGTCCGCATTTCAGCGTGCTTTCCAACGCCAAGCTGCGGGACTACCTCGGAAAGCCCAGCCTGGGCGGGTTTCGCGAGCCGTTGCGAAACTTTCTTCTGGGGAATAGGGTGAAGAAATGACCTCGAAAGCCTTGCTGACCAAGCTCGAAAAAGGCGGAAAAGCCCGCCCCTTCTGGATTTGTGGCCCCTGCGTTATCGAAAGCCGCGAGCTGGTGGCCACGGTGGCGAAGACGCTCACCGGGATTCAGGAACGGCTCGGGATCGAAGTGATTTTCAAAGCGTCGTTCGACAAGGCCAACCGGGCTTCGGTCGACAGCCCCCGGGGCGTGGGCATGCACGAGGGGCTCGAAGTTTTGGCCTGGGTAAAGAAAGAGTTCGGCTTTCCCCTCTTGACCGACGTGCACGAGACTACGCAGGTGAGTGCCGCGGCCGAGGTAGTCGATGTGCTGCAGGTGCCGGCGTTTTTGTGCCGCCAAACCGATTTGATCGAAGCCGTAAGCCAAAGTGGCCGACTGGTGAACGTGAAGAAGGGGCAGTTTCTCGCCCCCAGTCAGGTCGGCACGTTACTCAATAAGGTGCACAAGTTTGGCGCCGAGGGGGCGTGGATTACCGAGCGTGGCGCCTCGTTCGGCTACGGTCGGCTAGTTGTCGACTTCGCGGCCTTTCCCGAGATGGAACGGGCGGGGGCCAAGATGATCATGGACATCACGCACGCGGTTCAGCTTCCCGGTGGTAATGGCGGAAGCAGCGGTGGAGTGCGTGAAGCGATTCCGTACCTCGCCCGCGCGGCGGCGGCGGTCGGTGTGCACGGCTTTTTTGCCGAGACCCATCCCGATCCGTCCAAAGCTTTTTCCGATGGCCCCAATGCGTGGCCACTCGAGAAGCTGGAAGCACTCATCCGCGGCACGCAGGCTATCGCCGAAGCCGGGGCGGCGCAGGAGCGATTTGAATGAGTCAGACGCCTTACTCCGACTGGGTTTTGTCCGCGAAGAAGACGCTCAAGCGTGAAATTCAGGCCATCTCCGACATGGAGACTCGTCTGGGGGCGGACTTTGCCGAGGCCTGTGAGCGGATTTTGGCCTGCAAGGGCACCGTCGTGGTGACGGGCATGGGCAAGTCGGGGCTCATCGGCCGTAAGTGGATGGCCACCTTCTCGTCGACCGGAACGACTTCTTACTTCTTGAATCCCGCGGAGGCCTCGCACGGCGACTTGGGGATCCTGCGTCCGGATGATTTGCTGATTGCGATGAGTTTCAGCGGCGAAACCGAAGAGCTGGCCAACGTGATCCGTTACGCGCGCGAAACGGAAACCTTCGTCATCGGCGTTACCGGCAAAGTTACGAGCTCGCTGGCGCGCGAAAGTAACCTCGTGCTGTCCGTCGCCATCGATGAAGAAGCGTGTCCGCTCAACCTGGCGCCCACGGCTTCTACGATCTGCATGATGGCGCTTGGCGATGCCTTGGCCGTAGCTTTGATGGAACGCCGGGGATTTACGGAACGTGATTTCGCCCGCCTGCATCCGGGCGGAAGCTTGGGGCGTCGGCTCTGGCTGCGTACCAAAGAACTGATGCACACGGGGGCCGGTCTTCCGGTAGTGAGCCCTTCGTCGCCTTTCACCGAAGTGCTGATGGAGATGACGCGTAAGCGGCTCGGGCTGGCCATCGTGAAAGAGGGACGCAAAGTTTTGGGAGTCGTTACGGACGGCGATGTGCGCCGGCATTTTCAGGCGGCCGCCGGCAACTGCGTAGCCTCCACGGCTAGCTCGATGATGACCGCCAATCCCAAAACGATCCGCTCCTCCACGCTGGCGATGGAAGCGCGGGAGCTGATGGAGCAAAACAGCATCCAGCATCTTCTCGTGTACGCCGATGAAGACGCCGAAGAGCTGGTCGGCGTGCTCCACCTGCAGGACCTTCTCAAAGCTAAAGTAGTGTGAGTATCAAAGCGGCATTTCTCGATCGCGACGGCACGATCATCGTCGAGCAGAACTACCTGAACGATCCCGCGCTCGTGAAGCTGTTACCGACTTCGGCGGCGGCCATGCTTCGGCTTCGCGAAAAAGGTTTCCTGCTGTTCATCGTCAGCAATCAGTCGGGCGTCGCGCGTGGCTTCATCAGTCCGCAGCAGCTCGAGGCCGTGCACCGCGAGTTTGAAAAGCGGCTGAACGCGGCCGGCGTTACCATCGATGGCGCCTTCTACTGCGTGCACGATCCCAAAGTGGAAAAGTGCCCGTGCCGTAAGCCCGCCACCGGAATGGTGCCGCGCGAATGGAAAGGGCAACCGATCGACTTCGCGAAAAGCCTCGTCGCGGGCGACAAGCGGATGGATCTGGAGCTGGGAAAGAATCTCGGCGCCCGCTCGTTCCTCGTTACCAAAAGCGGCTACGGCGAAAAGACCCGCACGGAACTGGCCGCCGAGCCCGATCATGGCTTCCTCCTCGTCGACGATCTCGCCGCCGTCGCCGCCCAAGCCTAACCAAAAAGGAGTCTAACCAAAAAGGAGTCCCTCCTTTTTTGCGACTCGGCGCACCGCAAAAAGGGAGGGACTCCTTTTTTGCTCACCCGTTTGGGGGAGTATTCAGTGAGTTGTCTCCCACGCGCGGGTGACGCTGCGGTGCGCAAAACAAGTTATCCTTAGAATACCGATACGTTGTTGTGCAAATCCGTCGTTACATCCTGCTGCTGCTTTGCGTAGCACTCTTCGAAGGGTGCGCGGGGAAGAAGTGTAAGAAGTGCTCCGGCGGTGGCGGGGGTGGAGGCGGTGGTCCGCGTTCTGGCCAGAAAGGTCCGGGTGGCACGCACGGTCCCGGCGGCGCAGGCCCCGGCAACAACAACTTGGATCCCGCTCCGGCGGGCGGCCCTCAGCAAGGGCCGAACAACGAGAATCCCTTTGGCTCGCAGTTCGTGCCGTTCGATCAGAATGGCTTGGGCGGTGGCGCCGGCG
>JBGSST010000010.1:0-3448 GCA_041736915.1 Bdellovibrionota bacterium | reverse complement strand
GAACGAAGTGAAGCAATCGCGTGCAGGCAGTGCGTCGGCGGGCGTGAGAGAAGCGGGGCCGTGGCGGGAACGAGATGGCTTCGCTTCGCTCGCCATGACGACGGAGAGCGCTCTCCCGTCATTCTGAATTTTCTTTTGGGGGCGGAACGTCTTCGAGAGAGATCACAGAGGCGGCAGGAGTAAGATTTGGGGGGACTCGACTGCCCACCGCCATCTGGACTGTTAAAGACGTTCCAAAAGAGGCGTGGTTTTAACGACTACGCCGCGCAGAGTCAATAGGCATAATGCGTTATTTTATTTTGGGGCGGAAGTGCGGGGGTCGAAGGCGTCGCGAACCCCTTCGCCGACGAAGCCCAAGAGCAGTAACGTAAGGAAAAGACTAAGGAAAGGGTAAAGGGCTAGCCACCAGCTGCTTAAGTTCTCTTTGCCCTGCCGAAGTAGCTCGCCCCAGCTGGCGGTGGGGGGCGGGAGCCCAAGTCCCAGGTAATCCAGTGCCGCCAGGCTCCCGATGGCCGCCGAAAGCAGGAACGGGGAGAAGGTCAAAATAGGGGTCAGCGAGTTGGGCAGGATGTGCCGCCGCAAGATCCAAACCGGCCCGCCGCCCAGAATTTTCGATGCCGCCACGAACTCCTGTTTGCGGATTTTGAGCACCTCGGCGCGCACGTACCCGCTTAGGCCAATCCAGCTGAAGGCCACCCAGATTACCGCGAGCAACATCAGCGAGGGGGGCACCAGGCTCAATAGAAACAGGATCAGGTACAGCACGGGCAGGGCGTTCCAGATCTCGATGAGCCTTTGCCCCACGAGGTCCACCTTGCCACCGAGGTAGCCTTGGGTGGCGCCGATTACGAACGCCAGGATCACCGTGAACACCCAGCAGATGAGCGCGAACACCATCGAGTTGCGAAAGCCGTAGACGAGCCGAGTTAGTAGGTCGCGGCCCCGATCGTCGGTGCCGAGCCAGTTTTCGGAAGAGGGCTTCGACGGCGGCGGAGAAGGTAACGTGTTGGACGAGGCGTTGGGGTGGTGGCGCACCGGCGGAAAAATAGCCCAGCTGCCCTCGCCATTTAAGTAAGCCGGAGTTTTCACGAACTCCTTGAAATCCACTTCCGTGCGTACCTCTTCGCCAAAGATCGTGGCGGGGTAGTGCTTGAAGAGCGGAAAGTAGGTATTCCCCCCGTAGCGCAGCACGTAAGGACGGCTATTGCACAATAGCTCCGCGAACAACGTGATGAGGAACGCGGTGGTGATCAGCACGAACGACCAAAACGCACGCCGATTGCCGCGAAAATGGCGAAGCCGCTTCACCGTCACCGGATGCAGCTGAGGTAGAAAATTTCTCACGCGAAATCGATCCTCGGGTCGAGCATGACGTAGGCGAGATCGGAAAGCAGATTGCCCACGATGTGCAGCAGACTCAAAATCAGAATGTTCGCGAGCACGATGGGGTAATCGCGCCTGAGAATCGATTCGTAAGAAAGCCGTCCCATGCCGTTCAACCCAAACACCGTCTCGAGCAGTACGCTTCCAGAGAAAAACACCGATAGCCACTGGCCCATTCCGCTCGCAATGGGCAGCAGCGCGTTTCTCACCGCGTGCTTCCACACGATGGTCTTTTCGCTGAGCCCCTTGGCCCGCGCGGTAAGTACGTAGTCGAGCTTGAGCTGATCGAGCAGCGAGTTCTTCATCAGCAAAGTCACGCTGGCGAGCGAGCCAATCACCGAGCAAAGCAGGGGCAACGCCAGGTGGTGAAGAAAGTCTCCCACCTTGGCGAAGAAGCCGAGCTCGTCCCAGTTTTCCGACGTCAACCCCTGCGCGGGAAACCAGTCGTAAAAACTGCCCCCGGCAAAAAACACGATGAGCAGAACGCCCAGCGCGAACGACGGCACCGAGTAGAGCAGAAACAATATCGACGAGCTAATGGCGTCGAAACGGGTGCCGTGCTTTACGGCCTTGCGGATGCCTAGCGGTACGGAGATGAAATAGACGAGAAAGAAGCTAAAGAACCCGAGCGACATCGACACGGGCAACGCGCGGGCGATGAGCCCCGCCACCGGCTCGCCGTAGTGGTACGACTCGCCCAGATCCAGCATGAAGATCTTCCCCATCCACTTCACGTAGCGCGTGAGAATCGGCTCGTGAAAGCCGAAGTACTCAATCAGCGCCTGCCGCTGCTCTTCGGTCACCTGCGCCGAACGGTCCGAGCCCGATTCGCCCGCGGCCGCGTGCTTCCACTCCGCCAGCGTCTGCTCTACCGGGCCCCCCGGCGAAAGCTGCACGAGGCAAAAGCAGACGAGGGTAATGCCGAGCAACGTCGGAATCGCGTACAACAGCCTCCGTAAGAGGTAGTCCTTCACGTGGGTCCTGAGCCCAGCGGCTCGCCCTTGGCCATCGCCGCCTTAAGTCTTGCGTCTTTCGCTTGGTCGAACCACCAGTAGTGGAACGTGTCGCGCCAGTTGCTGTAGTTGAAATACCCTTTGCCGGGGTAGGAGAAGCGGTTCCAGTAACCCAGCCGGGTGTAGAACCCTTCGTAGGTGAACAGCATCGGCTGATCGTTCGAAAGCATCTCTTCGATCTCGCGCACCATCGGAATGCGTTTGGCCTTGTCGGCTTCGAGATCAATCTTCGGCGCCAGCTCGTCGAGCTTGGCATTTTTGTAACCCATGAAGTTGATGCTGCCCTTGATATCGGCCTGGGCGCTGCCCCAGCTCGACCCAAAGTCACTCGGGTCGACGTCGCGGCCACGCGCGCTGTCCACGGCGTCGAACTGCCAGTCGTCCATCAGCTTCAATCGCGTCGCCCAGTCGGCTACCCGCAAGCTCATCTGAATGCCCATGGCTTTGAGCTCTTCCTGGTACAGCGTCAGCCACCGCAGGTAGACCGGATTATCGGTGATGAGCTCGAACACGAACTTCTGCCCGTTCTTCTCCAGCACGCCACCGGAGCCCGGCTTCCAGCCCGCTTCTTCGAGCAGTTTGCGCGCGGCTTTGGGGTCGTAGGGAATCGGCTTTAGCTTGGGCGAGTGGTAGTCGCTAGCGACGGAGATCACGCCGGTGGCCGGCCGGTAGTTGTTGTAGAGGATCTCGCGGTTCACCTTCTCGAAATTGTAGAGGTGCGCCAGCGCCTTACGCACGCGCGCATCGGAGAACATGGGGCGGCGCAGGTTCCACGCAACGCCTTGGGTGCCGAAGGGTAGCTTGTTCTCCGCCTTCATCTTCACGATGTAGTTCTTGTCGAACGGGCCGCCGACGGTTTCCGTGGCCCACGTTTTCGAGATCAAAAAGTAGTGGTAGTCGACTTCACCCTTTTTAAAGAGCTCGAACGCCACGTTGTGATCGGGAATCGTGCGAAAGTTGATGCGGTCGAAGTTGTAGCGCCCCTGATTGAGCGGCTGGGTAGCGCCCCAGTACTGCGGGTTACGCTTTAAAATGATCTTCTCGCCGTGCTG